>NZ_VCMY01000005.1:0-225768 GCF_005924235.1 Mycobacterium sp. DBP42 | reverse complement strand
CGGGGCGCGGGGCCAAGATGCCCAAGAGGTATCAAACCCGCGAACAAGACCAACGCGACCGCATCGCCGAAGAACGACGGCTACGCGCCGAACTCAACAACGACCTCCAAACCCAAAACGACTACCTAGCCTGGCTCGCCGAAGAATACGGACCACCACCACCCTTCTGAGCGGTAGCGTCATTGGGTACCGGCAGACGGGAGAACCCATGAAGCTCTTCATCATCGGAGGACTGGCCACCGTGCTGACGGCCGCCGGGCTGATCACCTCGGCACCGCCGGCCAGTGCTGGTTGCCTGTATGGCGGCAATGTCATCAGCAAGTGCGATGGGCCCATCCAGCCCGATGGCACCTGGCAGCGCTGCATCGGAACCTGGGGCTATGTGCCCAGCGGCTTCAGTTCCCACCTGGTGCCCGTCAAGCGCTGCGATCCGATGGGTCCCGGCCATGCCTATCCGTTCGATTTCACCTTCGCCGACCCGCCGACCCACATCGACGGTTAATCGCCCCCATGCGCAGCCGCGTACTCCCCCGGTGTGCTGCCCAGCATGGACCGGAAGTCGTTGATGAAATGGGCTTGGTCGTACCAGCCGAGTCGCACTGCAAGATCAGCGAAATCGACGGCGGGCGCGCTCTCGATCTCCAGCGCTGCCTGCTGTAACCGGTACCTGCACAGCACCCATTTGACCGTTACCCCGACATAGCGCCGGAACACCCGCTGGGTGGTGCGCGTGCTCCACGGCGAAAGCTCCATCACCTGCTCGACCCGGTGCAATGACGCGTCGTCACGCATCCGATCGACCAACGGCGTCAGCTCCCGGTACGTCGGGTCCACCTCGCCGGCCATCGCACCGATGGCCGAATCGAGCCCGAGCCCGACCGCCGTTGCATCCTCACCGAGAACAATTGGTGCGCCAGGTAATTTGTCGCCCGCCGGCACCACTCGCCCGGTCATCGCGGCGGCGTCCCCGCCGAATCGTGCGGTGAACCCGCCGGGCCGAAATCGCGCCCCCACGACCGACCCGCACCCGCTGATGGTGATGCGGAAGACTTTGGGCACCACCCCGTGGATCAACGTGCTGGGTAGCCGATGGCCATGGCGCACAACATCATCGCCCCACTCACGGGTGAGGTGCATGGCCGGGAAAGTAATGACGGTGCTCTCGAGAGGACCTGCCTCACGCCGGTCCCATGTAACCGACCAGAAGTGTTCGACGAACCTGGCCGCATCCTCCGACGGCGCCCACCGGTGAAGCTCGAAAGCAGAAGCGTTGCCGGCACGGCCCACCACGCCCCGCTCTGGCGCGTTTTGCCCTGGCGCGTTTTTCCAAGCGGCCACGTCCCAAGCCTACGAAACTGGTCGGTATGAGTGTCACACCGCTTCCGGAGGGCTACACCAGCCTGACCCCGTTCATCTGCGTCGACGGTGCCGCGAAGGCAATCACCTTCTACCAGAAGGTGTTCGGCGCCGACGTCATCGAACGGATGGATGGACCCGACGGCACCGTCGCACATGCCGAGCTGGACTTCGGCACCGGCCGGCTGCAACTCGGCGATGCGCAGGAGGCCTATCAGATCGCCGCCCCGGCGCCTGGAGCCGCCGCGACTCACTCGATCGGGTTCTACTGCCCCGACGTCGACGATGTGGTGGCCCGGGCCGAGGAGGCGGGTGCCACGATCCGCGAGCCTGCGCAGACCTTCGTCACAGGCGACCGGTTTGCCTCCATCCTCGACCCGTTCGGCCAGCGCTGGACCGTGATGACCCGCGTCGAGGACTTCACGCCGGCCGAGCGCGAACGCCGCGTCGCCGAATGGGCGGCCACCGCCGGCGGCTAACGTGGCGGCATGTCTTGCGTGTTCTGCGCCATCGTCGCCGGGGAGGCCCCCGCCATCCGCATCTACGAGGACGACGAGTACCTGGGCATTCTCGACATCCGGCCGTTCACCCGGGGCCACACCCTGGTGATCCCGAAGCAGCACACCGTTGACCTGACCGACACCCCGGCCGAAACCGTGGCAGCGATGGCCCGCATCGGCCAGCGCATCGCGCGTGCAGCCCGGCTGTCCGGGCTGCACGCCGACGGCAACAACATCGTGATCAACGATGGCAAGGCCGCGTTCCAGAGCGTGTTCCACATCCACCTGCACGTGGTGCCACGCCAGGACGGCGACAAGTTGTCGTTCGCCAAAGGCATGTTCCTGCGCCGCGACCCAGACCGCGAGGAATCTGGGCGCCTTTTACGTGCGGCATTGGCGCAGCTCGATGAATCCGCGCAGGATTGAGCGCATGAGCGATCTCTCCCCCTTCGAGCAGGTGGGCTTGCGGTTGCTGCATGTCCACGACTTGATCTATCAGAAGTCCAACGGCCTGATCGGGCACCGCATCCCCGGCATGCCGCCGAGCCTGCTCCTGCGCACCACAGGCGCCAAGACCGGCCAGCCGAGGATCAATACGCTGAGCTATGCCAGAGACGGCAAGGACTACCTGGTGGTCGCGTCGATGGGCGGAGCGCCCCGCTCGCCAGGCTGGTACCACAATCTGAAGGCCCATCCACGTGTCGAGATCAACGTCGGGAAAAAGCGCCTCGCTGTCACCGCCAAGCCGGTGCTGCCAGACGATCCCGACTATCAGCGGTTATGGAAGATCGTCAACGACAACAACTCTCACCGCTACGAGGCGTACCAGGCCAAGACCACCCGGCCGATCCCGATCGTGATGCTCGCCCCCTAGAACAGTTCTTTGGCCAGCAGCTCGAGAGTGGTGTCGCGCGCCGTCGCGGTGGCCGGATCGGCACCGCGACGGGCCGAACCCACCGGATTGACCATGACCTCGTCGACGTCGAATTCTGCGGCCAGGGCCCGAACCTGCTCGGCCGCCTCGGTGGGCGAACCGACCACGGCACGCCGCAGCCCGGAAGCCACGACCGCCTGAGCTTGCGGGCTGAGCGTCGTCGCCTCGGCATCTTCAACCAGATCGAGCGCGCCGAGCGGCTGGCCGGTACGTAGCCGGCCCATCATCTGCAGCTGCGGCAGGAGAAGTGCCTCCGCTTCTTCCCTGGTCTCGGCCACCGACGCGTTGACGGTCAGAAAGGTCACCGGTTCGGACGCCAGGTCGCTGGGCTGGAACTCTTCGCGGTAGACGGCCAGCGCCTCCGCAGTGCCCTGCCCCGAGAAATGGTGGGCGAACACGTACGGCAGACCCTTGGCCGCGGCCAGATGCGCCGAGTACATCGATGAGCCGAGCAGCCACATCCGGGGCTCGGTGACCGCGGCCGGCGTCGCCTTGAGCACGTAGTTCTCGCGCATCAGATCCCGCGGCAACGGCACCCGGACCCCGCGCGCGCCCATCAGCGCCACCACGTCGTCGAGGTACTGCGGGAACGCCTCGATATCCCGATCGTCGCGGCCTGCGGCGCCGCGCAGCGCCAGCGAGGTGACCGGGTCGGAGCCTGGGGCGCGGCCGATGCCGAGGTCGATGCGACCGGGATGCGCGGCCTCCAGCAACGCGAACTGCTCGGCCACTGCCAGCGGGGCGTGGTTGGGCAGCATCACCCCGCCGGAGCCCAGCCGCAGCTGCGTCGTGTGTGCGGCCAGGTGCGCGATCAGCACCGGCGGACTGGTGGCTGCGACGGCGGGCATGTTGTGATGCTCGGCCAGCCAGTAGCGGGTGTATCCGAGCCGGTCAGCGGTCTGCGTCAGGTGGGTCGTTGCCGTCAGGGCATCGGCAGTGGACTGGTCGGTGCGCACCGGGACGAGGTCGAGGACAGAAAGCCGCATGACACCGTCAACGTCACGAACGGTCCGGTTCGTTCCCGTTCGCCTGCGCCACCATCCGTTTCGCGGTGACGAAGATGTCGTCGAGCATGGCTGGTGTGAGCCGGCCCGTGAACGTGTTCTGCTGGCTGGGGTGGAAACAGCCGAGCAATGTGACCGCGCCGAAATCCGAGGTCAGGGTTGCCGTCGCGCCGTGGCCGAACTTCGGCGCCGGTTTGATGTCCGAGCCGATCAACTCCAGTGCCGCCCGCCACGCGAAACCGCCCAACGCGATGACGACCCGAACCGAAGGCCCGGTCAGTCGCCACTCGGCCTGCAGCCACGGCGCACAGGTCGCCCGCTCCACCGGGGTGGGCGCGTTGGCCGGCGGCGCACAGCGGACCGCTGCGGCCATGCGGGTGTCGATCAGCTGCATGCCGTCGGCGGCGTCGACACATATTGCCTGATTGGCCAGTCCGGCCCGGTGCAATGCTGCGAACAGGAAATCGCCGGACCGGTCTCCCGTGAACACGCGGCCGGTGCGGTTGGCGCCGTGGGCGGCAGGAGCGAGCCCAACGATGAAGATGCCCGGTTCGTCGGCACCGAGCCCCGTGGCCGGACGGCCCCAATATGGTTCGTCGGCAAAGGATTTCCTCTTGGCAACGGCCACCTCCTCACGCCATTTGACCAGCCGAGGACAGGCCCGGCACACCGAGATCAGCGCGTCGAGCTCGTCCACGGACGCAGCCCGAGATGCCAGGCGCCGCACCTGCGCGGCGGTCTTGGCCACCGGGGTCGACGCATCCGCGGGATCGCCGGGCCAACCCGAGCCGGGTGGCACCGGCGACGGGAACGGGGTGCCCGTCCTGGGGTGAGGCAATAGCACCACTTCACTGTGCCGGAAATTCCATCGCGGTGGGCGCGGGCGCGCTGTTAGATTCGGCCGCGATACCCCATGACCGACACCAAGCGCGGCCCACTGCTGCTGATCCTGTTCGCCGCGTTGATGGCAGGCGCAGGCAATGGGATCACCATCGTCGCGTTCCCGTGGCTGGTGTTGCAGCGCAATGGATCTGCGCTCGACGCGTCGATCGTCGCGATGGCCGGGACGCTGCCGCTGCTGGTCGCCACCTTGATCGCCGGGGCCGCGGTCGACTATCTGGGTCGCCGTCGCGTCTCGATGATCTCCGACCTGCTCTCGGCCCTGTCGGTCGCCGCGGTCCCCGTGTTGGCCCTGATATTCGGGGTGGACGCGGTCAACGTCGCGGTGCTGGCGGTCTTGGCAGCGCTCGGTGCGTTCTTCGACCCGGCCGGGATGACCGCGCGGGAGACCATGCTGCCCGAGGCCGCGACCCGGGCCGGCTGGACGCTCGACCACGCGAACAGTGTGTACGAGGCGGTGTTCAACCTGGCCTACATCGTCGGGCCCGGGATCGGTGGCCTGTTGATCGCCACCCTCGGCGGGATCAACACCATGTGGGTAACCGCTGGGGCGTTCTGTTGCTCGATCCTGGCCATATCGGTGCTACGGCTGGAGGGCGCGGGAGTCCCGGACCGCTCGCAGCTGACCGAGGGGGTTCTGGCGGGCATCGTCGAAGGTCTGCGATTCGTCTGGCACACACCGGTACTGCGCACCCTGGCAATCGTCGACCTGGTGGCCACCGGCCTCTACATGCCGATGGAGTCGGTCCTGTTCCCGAAATACTTCACCGACCGCAACGAGCCGACCGAGCTGGGCTGGGTGCTGATGGCGCTGAGCATCGGTGGACTGCTGGGCGCGCTCGGCTATGCGGTGCTGTCGAAGTACATGAGCCGACGGGCCACCATGCTGACCGCGGTGATCACCCTCGGGGTGGCGATGACGGTGATCGCGTTCCTGCCGCCGCTCCCGTTGATCCTGGTGCTGTGCGCGATCGTCGGATTCGTCTACGGCCCGATCGCGCCGATCTACAACTACGTCATGCAGACCACTGCGCCGTCGCACCTGCGCGGTCGGGTGGTCGGCGTGATGGGTTCACTGGCCTACGCCGCCGGCCCGCTCGGGCTGATCGTGGCCGGTCCGCTGGCCGACGCCGCGGGTCTACACGCGACGTTCCTGGCGCTGTCCCTGCCGATGCTGGCGCTCGGTCTGGTCGCGGTGTTCCTGACCGCGCTGCGTGCGCTGGACCGGCCGCCACGAGCGGAACATGGTCCGACGTAGCCTTTCCGGGTGAGCGACGTCCCCGAGGAACGCGACAGCCGTATCTCCGCGAACGTGGCCGATCACGGCTGGCACGTGATGGGTGTCGGCGGCGGGGGCGAGACCCCTGCCGACTGGGCGTACTCGATCGGTCTGTGGCATGCCCTGCGCAGTCCGGAGGTCTGCCTGTTCGGCCTACGGATCGAAACGATGATGACGATCGTCAACGTCGCTGGACAGGAAGCCCGCGACGACCGCCCGCTGGAATCCGGCCAGGTGCGTGACGACATCCTCGACCACTATTCAGTGGGCGTCCGGGAAGTACACCCCAGTTGGTACCGGGACTTCTTCGGCGCCGGGATCGACTTCCACCAAGCACGGTTTCCGGTCGTACAGATGTTCTGGCCCGACCGGGACGGCAGATTCCCCTGGGACGAGCAGGCGCAGGAATACTGCCGGGCCAGCCAGCCGCTGTTGTGGATCCCGAAAGAGGAGACCAGCGGACCGTGGGCTGAGCTCGACTAACCCCTGGCCCTCGGTGGGGCAAAGACTTTCGCCAACCGGCCGACCGCGGCGGGATCGCCGTCGATCACCAGCCTGCCGTCGGCGACCAGAGCCGGCACCTGCGCCGGATCCATCGCAGCGCCCAACACTTCGGCCTCACCGGTGAGCGTCACATCGGCCGGTGTCCCGTCCTCGCACGCGTCGACGCGGTCCGGCCCGATCTCGACAGTCGCTCGCCCCTCGGGGGTCACCAGGCACACGGTGACCGGTGGTCCGTCCCGGTCGACCTGGACGAAGGCACGCACCGCGCGGATCAGCCACTCGGGGCGCACCGCGTCCCCGGGCGCGCGGGTCTCGATCAGGTGCCTGCCCCACCGGGTGTAGGCGTTGATCACATCCTCGAGGGCACGGCCGTCGTCGGTGAGCTCGTACACCGCCGTCGCCGCGGGTTTGGGCAGTGTGCGCCTGTGGACCAGCCCGTTTGCCTCCAGGTCACGCAGCCGCCCGGCCAGCATGTCGGTGGCGATGGGGGCTAACGAGTTCAACAGATCCCCGTAACGCTTGGGACCGTCGAGTAGATCCCTGACCACCAGCAGGGTCCATCGATCCCCGACCAGATCGAGGCTTTTCGCCAGTGCGCAGTGCTGGCCGTACGACCGTGACGCCATGCTGCCCACGATAGCTGTAATTGGAATTTCCAACTAACTACTTGTTTTTTCCAAGTTAATCGGTACCGTGACGTCATGACCCTGGGCAACCCGCACCTACCGGCCCCGGCGCCGAGGCCGACGACCTGGTAACCGCAGCGATTCGCCCACTTTAGGAGTAAGCCGAAATGACAACACTGACAACATCTCTCGTCGACATCGATGCCACCCCGGTCTTCGACCACCTGCTCGATATCCGCATCACCTTCGAGTCGGTACACGCTTTTGCCACTCCCCTCGGCACGCGCATGAACTATGTCGTCAAGCAAGGACGGTGCATCGGGCCACGCATCGCGGCCGACGTCCTGCCCGGCGGAGGGGACTGGGTACTGCTCGGCACAGACGGGGTGGCACGCCTGGACGTGCGCGCCACCCTGCGCACCGACGACGGCGCGGTCATCCAGCTGACCAACACCGGCCGGGTGCAGATGGACCGGGCAGCGGCTGACAGGTTCGCCGCAGGAGAACTGATCCGTCACGACGAGATGACAGCGCGGTCCAGTCCGCTCTTCGAGACCGGCGACGAGCGCTACCGGTGGCTCAACGCCGTCCATACCGTGGCCATCAACCAGGTATCGCTCAGCGAGGTGCACTACCGGGTATTCGCTGTCGGCTGACACCCGCTCGTAGGATCGCCATGTGCTTGCCGAGCTGATCGCCGAACTCCCCGAAGGCGTCGTCGTCACCGACCCCGACATCCTGGGCTCCTACCGCCAGGACCGGGCCGCCGATCCCACGGCGGGTACACCGCTTGCGGTGGTCCGGCCGACCCGCACCGAGGAGGTCCAGACGGTCCTGCGCTGGGCCAGCCGGCACCGGGTGGCCGTTGTGCCGCGCGGCGCCGGGACCGGGTTGTCCGGCGGTGCGACAGCACTGAACGGCGGCATCGTGTTGTCGACCGAGAAGATGCGCGACATCACCGTCGACCCGGTGACCCGCACCGCGGTCGTACAACCCGGGCTGCTCAACGCCGAGGTGAAGAAGGTCGTTGCCGCACACGGGCTGTGGTACCCACCTGACCCGTCGTCATTCGAGATCTGCAGCATCGGCGGCAACGTCGCGACCAACGCCGGCGGCCTGTGCTGCGTCAAGTACGGCGTCACGACCGACTACGTGCTGGGCCTGCAGGTGGTGCTGGCCGACGGCACGGCGGTGCGCCTCGGCGGACCGCGTCTGAAAGACGTTGCGGGCCTGAGTCTGACGAAGCTGTTCGTCGGCAGCGAGGGCACATTGGGCGTGGTCACGGAGGCGACGTTGCGCCTGCTACCGCCACAGCATTCGCCGTGCACGGTGGTGGCCACGTTCGACTCGGTGGAAGCCGCCGCCGGCGCCGTCGTGAAGATCACCGGCAAGATCCGGCCGTCGATGCTCGAGTTCATGGACGCCGTGGCGATCAACGCCGTCGAGGACAAGCTCAAGATGGGGCTGGACCGCAATGCCGCGGCGATGATGGTGGCCGCCTCCGACGACCGGGGTGCCGCCGGCGCCGACGACGCCGAGTTCATGGCCGAAGTGTTCACCGAATGCGGTGCGACCGAGGTGTTTTCCACCTCCGACCCCGACGAGGGTGAAGCCTTCGTGGCCGCCCGGCGGTTCGCCATTCCCGCCGTGGAGGCCAAAGGATCACTGCTGCTGGAGGATGTCGGGGTGCCACTGCCCGCACTTGCCGAACTGGTCAGCGGGGTCGCGGCGATCGCGGCGGATCGAGACCTGCTGATCTCGGTGATCGCCCATGCCGGGGACGGCAACACCCACCCGCTGATCGTGTTCGACCCGGCCGACGCCGACATGGCCGCACGGGCTCAACTGGCCTTCGGCGAGATCATGGATCTCGCCGTCGGACTGGGCGGCACCATCACCGGCGAGCACGGCGTAGGCAGGCTGAAGCAACCGTGGTTGGCCGGCCAGATCGGCCCGGACGCAGTGGAACTCAACCACCGGATCAAGCTGGCGCTGGACCCGCAGAACATCCTCAACCCCGGTGCAGCGATCTAGTCAAGGTTCACGACATGCCGAAGGCACTGAGCAGACTGGTTGTGCGCCACAAGATCAACGCGATGAAGACCACCAGCACAGCCACTGACACCCCGGCCTGAATCGCGTTGCGGCGTTCGCGCGGGGCGTACACGAAGGCGGCGGCGATTCCGGCACCCGTGACAAGTCCGCCGATGTGGCCCTGCCAACTGATCGCTCCGGTCCCCAGCGCCGGTCCGGCGAAAGTGAACACCAGGTTGATGACGACGACCGCGGCGATCATGCGGACGTCGAGGTTGAGCTTGCGCGCCACCACGAAGATCGCACCGAAGAGCCCGAAGATCGCGCCCGAGGCCCCGGCGGTCGCACTGTTCAATGGGGACAGCAGATACACGAGCACCGAGCCACCGAGCCCGCTCAGTGCGTACAGCGTCCCGAATCGCAGCCGGCCCAGCCACTGCTCCAGGGGCGGCCCCACCACGTACAGCGCCCACATGTTGAACGCCAGGTGCATCAAGCCGTAGTGCAGGAACATCGAGGTCACCAGGCGGTAGTACTCGTCGTGCGCGGCGATGCCCGGCGGCCACAATGTGAGTTCCTGCTCCAGGTTCTTCGAGGCCATTTGCAGCACGAACATGACCACGTTCACCGCGATGAGCGAGTACGTCAGGATCGGGGCGCCCGCGCGCGCGGTCCCGCCGAACTGGGTGCGAGGAGCGCGCACGGATTTGGCGCCTTGGTTGACGCAATCGACGCACTGGTGGCCCACGGCCGCCGCCCGCATGCACTCCGGGCACACGGGACGCTGGCAACGGGTGCAGCGCACATAGGTGGGACGGTCCGGATGCCGGTAACACGTCGGCGTCTGGGCCGGTAGCTGCGGCGCGTCAGGGGTGCTCATCACGCCCGAGCCTAATCGCAAACCCACTATTGACACGATCCTCAGAAGTGTCGTACGAATAAGACATGGCAGCGACTTTGTCTCACAGCCCCGCTCGGTTCGTACCCGCCGACGCCGACACCTGGCCCAACCCGTGGCCGATGTACGCCGCGCTGCGCGAACACGACCCGGTGCATCACGTGGTGCCCGACGAATCGCCCGAGCACGACTACTACGTGCTCTCCCGGCACGCCGACATCTGGGCGGCGGCCCGTGACCACGGCACGTTTTCCTCGGCACAAGGCCTGACCGTGACCTATGGCGAACTGGAAATGATCGGGCTGGCCGACAATCCGCCGTTCGTCATGCAAGACCCCCCGGTACACACCGAGTTCCGCAAGCTCGTCTCCCGCGGCTTCACCCCACGCCAGGTGGAAGCCGTCGAGCCGAAGGTGCGGGAGTTCGTCGTCGAGCGCATCGAGGGGTTGCGCTCGAACGGCGGGGGGGACATCGTCACCGAGCTGTTCAAACCGTTGCCGTCGATGGTCGTCGCGCACTACCTCGGCGTGCCAGAGGCCGACCGGGATCAGTTCGACGGCTGGACCGAAGCCATCGTCGCGGCGAACAGCTCGGCCGGCGGCATCACGGCGGCGATGGGTACCGCCGGGGAAGCCGTGGCCTCGATGATGGGTTACTTCTCCGAGCTCGTAGAACGGCGTCGACGCGAGCCCGGTGACGACACCATCTCGCATCTGGTGGCCGCCGGAGTCGGGGCAGACGGCGACATCGCGGGCGTGCTGTCGATCCTGGCGTTCACCTTCACCATGGTCACCGGCGGCAACGACACCACCACCGGAATGCTCGGCGGTGCAGTGCAACTCCTGCAGCAGCGGCCCGATCAGCGCAAGCTCCTGGTCGACGACCCCGACCTGATCCCGGAATCGATCGACGAGTTCCTGCGCCTGACCTCCCCGGTGCAGGGCCTGGCCCGCACCACCACCCGCGACGTGACCATAGGTGACACCACGATCCCGGCCGGACGCAAGACGCTGCTGCTGTACGGCTCGGGCAACCGGGACGAGCGTGAATTCGGCGACAACGCAGCCGAACTCGACGTGCGACGCTCTCCGCGCAACATCCTGACCTTCAGCCACGGCGCGCATTTCTGCCTTGGAGCCGCGGCCGCTCGCATGCAGTCCCGGGTGGCACTGACCGAATTGCTCTCGCGTTACCCCAATTTCGAAGTCGACCTGGACTCCGTGGTGTGGGCTGGCGGCAGCTACGTACGACGGCCGTTGTCGGTGCCGTTCCGAGCGGGGATTTGATGCCCCGCGACTGGTTGTCGTCCAGGCGGTCCGAAGTGGCCGCCGACCACATTCTCGACGCCGCCGACACCCTGTTCACCCAGCAGGACGCGGCGACCGTGGGGATGCACGAGATCGCTGCCGCCGCAGGCTGTTCGCGTGCCACGCTGTACCGCTACTTCGAGAATCGCGATGCGCTCTACACCGCCTACGTGCACCGTGAGGCGCGCCGGCTGTACGAAGAGGTCAGCGAGCAGGTGGTCTCGGTCGCCGATCCGGCGCAACGGCTGATCGAAGGCGTGATCACCGCGCTGAACGCGGTCCGCGACAGTCCGGCCCTGGCCTCGTGGTTCGCCACCGCGCAGCGCCCCATCGGCGGCGAGATGGCCGAACACTCCGAGGTGATCCGGGCGCTGGTCGAGGGGTTCGTCCGGTCACTCGCGGGTGAGTCGACGCAAGCCGACGACGAGGTGGGCCGCCGGGCTCGATGGCTGGTTCGGGTCATGGTGTCACTACTGGTGTTCCCCGGTGTCGACGAAGAAGACGAGCGCACCATGTTGGCCGAGTTCGTCGCCCCGCTCGTCATCCCGGGACAACTACCCGTCGAGTAGGCGATTGCCGGGCGGGACCGGCTGAGCTGGCCCATACTTTCGAGTATGGCCAGCCATCCGACGCCCCTGCCTCCGTTACCGGCGGTCACCAGCATCGCCGAGGTGGTCTCGGCCATCGACACGATCACCGACTGGGCGGTGGAGAACTCAAGCCGGCTCGGCTATTTCGCCGCCCTGTACAAGCGGATCACCATCGCCGTCGGCACCGCGGTCGACGAGGGGGCGTTCGAGGACGGCCCGCGGATGGACCGGCTCGACGCAGCGTTCGCGTCCCGGTACTTCGATGCGCTCAACGGCTATTTCCATCCCGACAGGTACGCGAAACCCACCCGGTCCTGGCGGGCCACCTTCGATTCGGCGGGCAAAGCCGAGCCGATCCTGGTGCAGCACATGCTCGCCGGTATCACCGCCCACATCGTGCTGGACCTCGGCATAGCGGTGCAAGGCCTGGCCGGCGCCGGCGGACTTCCGTCGCTGCACAAGGATTTCGACACCATCAACGCGGTGCTGGCCAGCCAGATCGGTGGAGTGGTCGACGACATCAACGAACTCTCACCGGCACTGGCCGACATCTATGCCGTGCTCCGGCAGCATCAGATCTTCGTCCTCAACGAGGCGGTCCGCTCCCTGCGCGACAGCGCCTGGCGGTTCGCCACGGTGCTGGCGCTGGAACCCGGATTCGCGCGGCCGCCGACGATCTGGGCGCGTGACCTCCAGGTGAGCCGGCAGGCGCAAGCCGTGTTCGACCCACCCAGCCTGGTCGGCGCCTTCGACCTGGCGATCAAAGAGATCGCCGCGCGAGAGAGCCGCGATGTGGCCCATAACGTTCGCGTGCTCGACGAAATCGCGTCGACCCCGGCGCCGATCCGGACCGCGTTGTGAGTGCGGGACGCGGCGCTCAGGCCACCCAGTAGGCCTGAGCCTTGATGGATTTGCGCGGGATGCCGTATTCCTCACGGAAGACCCGCGCCACGGCGCGGGTGGTGCGGTTGTTGCACGCGACCCAGCCGAAGTGATCGGCAGCATCGAATGCCGATGCGCTGACGGCCTCCAGCAGATCTTCGTCGGCCCGGTCCACCCAGGTGATCTCGGCGTCACCGGTTACCGGCAGGTCGCGATCGTCGTCGTGGCCGGCTTCCAGGAAGACCCGGGCGGGTGCATCCCCGATCGCGTCCAGCAGCGAGTTGATGGCCGGCAGAGACGCGGTGTCACCGACGATCACGTAGCCGGCCGGCGCAGGCTCGGGCAGCGCGAAGTTGCTGCCGAGGACCGTCACGTCCAGCACGTCACCAGGCTGCGCGCTGCGCGCCCAGCGGGTGGCGATGCCGTCGTGCATGGCGAAATCGATGTCGACGGTTCCGGCCCGCGGATCGGGGTTGACCAGGGTGTAGCCGCGTTGATGCGCCTTGCCTCCGTCAGGAAACCAGCCGCGCACCCACATCGTCGGATGTACCCGCTGTTCGGCGAGCAACCGCTCGGCACGGAAATGCAGCCTGAGGTAGTGCGGCGTGAGCTCGGTGCAGCCCGACACCGTCAGCTCGTAATCACCGCCCCGCCAGAGCTTGACCAGGGCCCCTTCCAGCCCGCGCGACGCCTTCGGCTCGCCCATACACACCTCCCCGAGAACATCTTCGTTAGGTAAGCATACCCTAACAACATGATCAGGAGCGGACGCGGGTGAACCGGTGCAGCAGCCAGGCCGCCGGGATGGTGAACACCATGGTGAGAACGAACAGATTGAACATCGACCCGGTGTAGACCGGATCCTGCATCACCTCGACCATCACCAGCTCCATGATCATGAGGTGGATCAGGAAGATCTCATAGGAGATCTCACCGAGAAAGACCATCGGCCGGGACGCCAAAAACCGGTTGTACCAACCACGATCGCCGAGCGCGGGCGGGGCGACCAGCAACGCCGCGATCACCGCGTAGAAGAACGTCTTGAACAACGCCTCGCTCAACTTGGCCGGCGACGTCGTCGGCTCCCCCGCAATCGGTGTCGACGCGATGAAGTAACACGCCACGGCCAACGGCACACACACCACGGCATACCCACGCACCTTGAGCTGCCCCAACACCGTCAGGGCCATGCCCGCCACGAACCACGCCATGTAGGTCGGCAGCCAAAGCCGGGCTCCATCAGGCAGATTCGCCGAATCGTGCACGATCCACAGCCACAACGGCGACACCGCGGCCAGCAACGCCAAGCCGCAGAACAACAACCCCGGCCGCCAGCGCCGCCGGCACAACACCACCAGCAACAGATAGGCCATCAGCGGCAGCACCACGTAGAACGCCGCCTCCACCGCCAGGCTCCACATCTGGGTCAACCCCTGGTGCAGATAGGAAAACAGATAGTTGTCGGTGTAGATCTGGGTCAACGTCAGGTTGCGGAACAGGCCGATCCAGGTATGACCGGGATTCGGCCCCCCGGTCCGAAAGTGGTAGAGCAGATAGGCGATCAGCACCGTCACCACGTAGGCCGGCATGATCCGTCGCACCCGGTGCCAGGCGTAGCGACGCACCGACGGCCCGTCGCTGCCGGATGCGGCAGCCTTTACCCACGGCCGGAACAACAGAAAACCACTGAGTACGAAGAAGATCGGCACGCCGATCTCGGCACGCGAGTACACCAGCCCGAGGTAGCCCTGCGGATATTTCCCCGTCGTGTACGCCGCATGCGTCAGCACCACCAGAATGGCGGCCACCGCCCGGACCCCGGTCAGTGCGGCGACGCGCGTCGACCCGGCCGGCACCGCGTCTACCGACTCAAGGCCTCCCTGATCCGACGCGCCTGTCACGCTTCTGGAGACCGTCACTTGGTCTTCCGGTGCGGCTTCCCCGAGCGATCGCGGTAATCCGAACGGCCCTTGTTCTCGGAACGCCCCTTGTACTCGCGGCGCGGGCCACGCTCGCCCCGCTCCGGCGTCAGGTTGATCAGCATGCCCGAGATCCGGGTGTTCTCCAACGCCTTGAGTGTCTTGCCGGAAAGCTTCTCCGGAAGCTCCACCAACGAGTAGTCCCCGCGAATGGTGATGTGGCCGAACTCGTTGCGGTGCAGACCGCCCTCGTTGGCGATGGCGCCGACGATGTGCCCGGGACCCACCTTGTGCCGCTTGCCCACCGAGATCCGGTACGTCGCCAGGCCCTCGCGCGGCGGACGCTCCTTGCGCGGCGGCCGCTCTCCCCGATCGTCACGCTCGCGACGCTTCTCCGGCGGCGGCTCGGTCATCAGGAATTCTTCACCGTTGCGCGACTGCAGGGCCAGCGCAGCGGCGATATCGGCCATCGGGACGTCGTTCTCGCGCTCGTAGTCCTCGATCAGCCTACGGAACAACTCCAGACCGTCGGCGTTGAGCGAATCGGTGATCGAGTCACGGAACTTGGCCACCCGCTGCGCATTGACATCGTCGACGCTCGGCAGCTCGGCCTCGATGACCTTGGACCGGGTGTGCTTCTCGATCGCCTTGAGCAAGTGGCGTTCACGCGGGGTGACGAACAACAGGGCATGCCCGGAACGGCCGGCGCGGCCCGTACGGCCGATGCGATGCACGTACGACTCGGTGTCGTGCGGGATGTCGTAGTTGACGACGTGCGAGATGCGCTCGACGTCCAAACCGCGGGCCGCCACATCGGTGGCGATCAGGATGTCGATGGTGCCGTCCTTGAGCGCGGTGATCGTGCGCTCACGCTGGGCCTGATTGATGTCACCGTTGATGGCGGCGGCGGCGAAACCGCGGGCCTTGAGCCGCTCGGCGACCTCCTCGGTGGCCTGCTTGGTGCGGACGAACACGATCATCGCGTCGCCCTCCTCGACCTCGAGCACCCGCGTCAGCGCATCCAACTTGCGGGCGCCGGCCACCTGGATGAACCGCTGCGTGATGTTCTCGGCGGTGGCGGTCTTGGCCTTGACCGTCACCTCCACCGGGTCGTGCAGATATTTGGAGGTGATCTTGCGGATGGCCGGCGGCATGGTGGCCGAGAACAGTGCCACCTGCTTGTACTCCGGAGTGTCGGCGAGGATCCGCTCGACCTCTTCGGCGAACCCCATGGTGAGCATCTCGTCGGCCTCGTCGAGCACCAGGTAGTCCAGGTTCGACAGGTCCAGCGTGCCGCGCTCGAGGTGATCGATCACGCGACCCGGGGTGCCCACCACCACCTGCGCGCCGCGGCGCAGGCCGGACAACTGCACGGTGTAGGACGCCCCGCCGTAGATCGGCAGCACGTTGATCGCGGGCAGATGCGCGCCGTACCGGCCGAAAGCCTCGGCGACCTGCAATGCCAGCTCACGGGTCGGCGCCAGCACCAGTGCCTGGGTGTTGCGGCTGGTGGTGTCGATCTTCGAAAGGATCGGGATGGCGAAAGCCGCGGTCTTGCCGGTACCGGTCTGGGCCAGCCCGACCACGTCGGAGCCTGCCAGCATCGCCGGAATGGTCGCGGCCTGGATCGCCGAGGGCGACTCGTAGCCGACATCATTGACTGCCTTCAGCACTGCAGGGTGAATCTGCAGGTCGGCAAACGTTGGGGCGGTCTCCCCCGAATCCGGGTCTGGCGAGGTCATCGGTTCAGAAGTCTAGTGCCAATCGGCGGCGATCCCGGCCGCGCGCCTGCACAAACCCGCCGCGGGAGCGCGGTAGGTTGCCCAACTGTGAAACGGGTCGCGATGTTCACCATGGCCCCCGGGGCCGTCCTGGCGACCGCGCTCACGCTCGCGGGGTGCGGATCGGGCGATTCCACTGTCTCCAAAACGCCCGACGCCCGGCCGGGCCCGGCGCCGACCTCGGTGTCCAAACCAGCCGCGAAGGCGGCGCCCACCTCGGCGCCACCACCGGCCGACCCGTGCGCGGTGAACCTGGCCGCCCCCGAGATCGCGAAGGCCGTCTCGGAGCTGCCTCGCGACCCGCGCAGCAACCAGGCCTGGAGCCCGGAGCCGCTGGCGGGAAACTACAACGAGTGCGCGCAACTGTCGGCCGTGATCGTCCGGGCCAACACCAACTCCGAGAACCCCAACACCCGGGCCGTGCTGTTCCACCTCGGCAAGTTCATTCCCACCGGAGTGCCCGACACCTACGGTTTCAACGGCATCGACAAGACAGCGACCACCGGTGACACCGTGGCACTGCAGTACTCGGGCGGATTCCACGGGCTGGCCAGCACGGTGAAGTTCCGCTGGAACGGCCGCGGTGTGGAGTTGATGGGCAACGTGGGCTGATTTGTCGGGCGCGACGCGTCGGTGCCCTCACCTACAGTGGCAGCGTGTTCGTCACCGACGACGGCGCGTCGGGTCCGACGGTCATCTACAGCGCCTCGGATCTGGCCGCGGCCGCACGCTGTGAGTACGCCCTGCTGCGCTCCTTCGACGCGCAGCTCGGTCGTGGCCCGGCGGTGTCGTCTGACGACGAATTGCTGGCCCGCACGGCACAACTCGGCGGTGAACACGAACAGCGCCACCTCGAGGACCTGCGGGTCGAATCCGAGGTGACGGTGATCGGACGGCCCGCCTACACCATGGCCGGTCTGACGACAGCGGCCGCGGCCACCCTGGACGCGGTGCGACGCCGCGACCCGGTGATCTACCAGGCCGCGATGTTCGACGGGCGCTTCGCCGGGTTCGCCGATTTCCTGATCTGGGACGGTGAGCGCTACCGGTTGCGGGACACCAAACTGTCCCGTTCGGTGAAGGTGGAGGCGCTGCTGCAGCTGGCCGCCTACGCCGACGTGCTGTCGCGGGCCGGCGTCCCGGTCGCCGACGAGGTCGACCTGGTCCTGGGCGACGGGGCGATGTCCAGCTACCGCGTCGACGAACTGCTGGCGGTATACCGGCCGCGGCGCGGCGCACTCCAGGAACTGCTCGACGGTCATCTGGCCGGTGAGACCGCGGTGTGCTGGACCGACGACACGGTGCGGGCCTGTTTCGGCTGCAGCGAATGCGAGCAGCAGATCCGCGCCACCGACGACCTGTTCCTGGTGGCCGGCATGCGGGCCAGCCAGCGCGCCCGGCTCATCGAGGCCGGCGTCACCACCAGGCAGCAACTGGCCGGTCGCACCGATCCGGTGCCCGGGTTGGCCCAGCGCACCCTGACCGCGCTGCGGGGCCAAGCCCGCCTGCAGGTGACGCCGCAGCCGGATGGCAAGCCGCCCTATGAGGTCGTCGATCCGCAGCCGCTGATGCTGCTGCCGGACCCGGACAAGGGCGATCTTTTCTTCGACTACGAAGGCGACCCGTTGTGGACGGCCAACGGCCAGGACTGGGGCCTGGAATACCTGTGGGGAGTGCTGGGCGCCGAAGGCCACTTCCAGCCGTTGTGGGCACACGACCGGGCCGGCGAACGCCAGGTACTCATCGCCTTCCTGGATCTGGTCCGCAAGCGGCGCAAGCGTTTTCCGAAGATGCACATCTACCACTACGCGCCCTATGAGCGCAGCACCCTGCTGCGGCTGGCCGGCCGCTACGGAGTGGGTGAAAACGATGTGGACGACCTGCTGCGCAACGGCATCCTCGTAGACCTGCTTCCGTTGGTACGCAAGAGCATTCGCGTGGGCACCGAGAACTACAGCATCAAATCGCTGGAACCGCTGTACATGGGCAACGAACTGCGCGACGGCGAGGTCACCAAGGCCACCGATTCGATCACCGAATATGCCCGTTACTGCTCGCTGCGCGATGCCGGTCACCACGAAGAGGCCGCCACGGTGCTCAAGGAGATCGAGGACTACAACCGCTACGACTGCCGGTCCACTCATCGGTTGCGGGACTGGCTGATCAACCGCGCGTTCGAGGCCGAGGTACCACCGCGCGGGCCGCAACCGGTGCGCGACGGCGGACCGATCGAGAAGGCCGACGCGGTCGACCGCAAGCTACTGCGCTTCGCCGGTGACGGTGTGGACCCTCGAACAGATGAGCAGCAGGCGGTGGCGCTCATCGCCGCCGCCCGCGGATTCCACAAACGCGAGGACAAACCGTTCTGGTGGGGCCATTTCGACCGGCTCAACAATCCGGTCGACGAATGGGCGGACAGCACAGGAGTTTTCGTCGCCGAACAGGCAGAGGTCGTCAATGACTGGCACACCCCGCCGCGGGCCCGCAAACCACAGCGGCAGGTCCGACTGACCGGCGCCATCGACGCCGGAGAACTGGGTAACGAGGTGTATGCGCTCTACACCCCGCCGGCGCCCGCGGGCCTGTCCGACGATCCGGACCGTCGCGGCTTCGGCAGCGCCACCGTCATCGGCTGCGACAACCCGGAGGCACCCACCGAGGTGCTGATCACCGAACGCCAACCCAAAGACGCCGACACCTTCACCCAGGTGCCGTTCGCGCTGACCCCCGGGCCACCGATCAACACCCGGCCGCTGCAGGTGTCCATCGACAGCACGGCGACCACCGTGTGCGCCGGCCTGCCGGCGCTACCCGCCGACGCGGTGACCGATGTGCTGTTGCGCCGCCCGCCGCGCACCATCAGCGGCCGGCCACTGCCCCGCAACGGTGACACCGCCGCCGATATCACCGCGGCACTGCTGGATCTGGATTGCTCGTATATCGCGGTGCACGGTCCGCCCGGCACCGGCAAGACCTACACGTCAGCGCAGATCATCGCCCGGCTGGCCAATGAACACCGTTGGCGCATCGGCATTGTCGCGCAATCCCACGCGGTGATCGAACATCTTTTGGAGCAGGTGCTCGACTCTGGCGTGGAGGCCGCCAGGGTGGCCAAGAAGCGCAAAGGCACTGACCCGCGGTGGACCGCGATCAACGAGAACGCCTATGCCGCTTTCATCGCCGATCATCCCGGCTGTGTGATCGGTGGCACCGCATGGGATTTCGCGAACGAGGCGCGGGTACCGCGACAATGCCTCGATCTGTTGGTGATCGAAGAGGCCGGCCAGTTCAACCTGGCCAACACGATCGCGGTGGCCCCGGCCGCGCGTAATCTGCTGCTGCTGGGCGACCCTCAGCAGTTGCCCCAGGTCTGCCAGGGCACCCATCCGGCACCGGTCGACGACTCCGCATTGGGCTGGCTGGTCGAGGGTGCGCACACGCTGCCGGCCGACCGCGGTTACTTTCTGGACTGCTCGTTCCGGATGCATCCGGCCGTGTGCGGCCCGGTGTCCCGGCTGTCCTATGACGGCCGGCTGCAGTCACACGAAAAGGTCAGCGCGGCACGCCAACTCGACGGTATCGAGCCCGGAGTGCGGGTACTCGAGGTCGCCCACCTCGGCAATTCGACCGACAGCCCCGAAGAGGCCGCCGCCATCGTCGCGGCCATCACCGGCCTGCTCGACACCACCTGGTCCGACGAACACGGCAGCACACCCCTGGGGCAGGAGCACTTCCTGGTGGTGACCCCCTACAACGCCCAGGTGACCACGGTGCGTCGAGCCCTCGACGCGGCGGGCCTGACCGAGGTGCAGGCCGGCACCGTGGACAAGTTCCAGGGCAGACAAGCACCCGTCGTGTTCGTGTCGATGACGGCATCCTCGGCCGCCGATGTGCCCCGTGGGATCGGATTCCTGCTGAACCGCAACCGGCTCAACGTGGCGATCAGCCGGGCCAAATACGTCACCTACATCGTGCGCTCACCGCAGCTCACCGACTATCTACCGGCCCAGCCCAACAGCCTGATCGCGCTCGGCGCGTTCCTGGCCCTGACCGATCCTGTGATACACCCAACCGGTGACTGAAACGCTTACCGAAACGCTTGCCGGGATCGTCGGTGCCGGGTACGTCACCACCGATCCCGACGTGTTGGACGGCCGCTGCGTCGACCACACCGGGCGATACCGCGGACAGGCCTCGGCGCTGGTCCGCCCCGGCACCGCCGACGAGGTGGCCGCGGTGCTGCGGGCCTGTCGCGACGCGGGAGCATGCGTGACGGTGCAGGGCGGCCGCACTTCGCTGGTGGCCGGCACGGTTCCCGAGAACGACGACATCCTGCTGTCCACCGAGCGGCTCACCGAGATCGGCGCCGTCGACACCGTCGAGCGCCGGATCAGCGCCGGCGCCGGAACTCCCCTGGCCGCAGTGCAGCGGGCCGCGACGGCCGCCGGCCTCGTGTTCGGCGTGGACCTGGCGGCGCGGGAATCGGCCACCGTGGGCGGCATGGCCTCCACCAACGCCGGCGGGCTGCGCACCGTGCGCTACGGAAACATGGGCGAGCAGGTGCTGGGCCTGGACATCGCGCTTCCCGACGGATCGGTCGTGCACCGGCACAGCCGGGTACGCAGCGACAACACCGGCTACGACTTGGCCGCCCTGTTCGTCGGCGCGGAGGGCACACTCGGGGTGATCACCGCCCTGGATCTGCGGCTGCACCCCATCCCGACCCACCGGGTCACGGCTGTCTGCGGGTTCGCCGATCTCGACGCACTGGTCAGGGCGGGCCGGATCTTCCGTGATCTCGACGGCATCGCCGCCCTGGAGTTGATCGACGCCCGGGCCAGCGCACTGACCGCCGAGCACCTCGGTGTGGCCGCACCGGTCGAGGGCGCCTGGCAGCTGCTGATCGAACTGGCCGCCGACAGCGACCAGACCGAACGCCTGGCCGACGCACTTGAGGGCGTCGAGCTGTGCGGCGAACCCGCCGTCGGGGTCGACGCAACCGCCCAGCAGCGGTTGTGGCAGGTGCGAGAATCGGTGGCCGAGGTACTCGGATTGTTCGGCCCGCCACTGAAATTCGATGTCTCGCTGCCGCTGTCGGCGATTCAGGGTTTCGCTGACGCGGCCGCCGAGTTGATCGCCGGCCATGCACCGGAAGCGATCCCGGTGCTGTTCGGCCACATCGGCGAAGGAAACCTGCACCTGAACGTGCTGCGTTGCTCGGCCGGAGCCGAAGCCGCGCTCTACACCGCGATGATGACGCTGATCGCCGAGCACGGCGGCAATGTCAGCTCCGAACACGGTGTCGGATCACGCAAACGCGACTACCTGGCGATGTCACGCACCGAGGCCGACATCGCGGCCATGCGCACGGTCAAGGCCGCGTTCGATCCGGACGGCTACCTCAATCGCGCGGTGCTGTTTGGTCGTGATCGGCCATGAACTCGGCATAGAGGTTTTCCCACGCCGGAGCGCGGAACACATCGGTGGCCGCCTCGTCGTCCACTGCGTCGCCGTTCCCGTCATGGTGCACGGTGAACTCGACGTAGTCGTCGTCATCGTCATCCCGGGGATCCAGATAGGGCTCGGGATTCGGTGCGAAAGTGGGCTCGGCATCGAAACCGAGCAGGAACAGCGCGGCCACCACACCGAACAGCGCGACGAACGCGGGCAACAGCATCGCCTGCGACATCGCCGCAGCGAACGGCGCATGCAGGAACTCGGGCAGTTCGGCGACCGCCCCCTCACCGCGGGGCGCGGCGCTTGCCGCCCCCGGCATCTCGGCACCGATCCGCGATGTCATGTACGCCGCGATCCCTGCACTGCCGAGCACCGACCCGACCTGGCGGGTGGCGTTGTACACGCCGGACCCGGCCCCGGCCAGATCCGGCGGGAGGTTACGCGTCGCGGTCGCCGCCAGCGGGGACCAGATGAACGCCATGCCGATGCCCATCACCAACTGCGGCAGCAGCAGGCGCCAGATCGCCGTCGTCGGCGTCATCTCGACGGCCAGCCAGGTCAACCCGATCGCCATGGCCGAGAAGCCGAAGCCGATCACGGGCGTGGGATGGGTCCGGTCCACGATGCGGCCCACCACCGGAGCCAGCACGCCGCTGGCGATCGCGGTCGGCGCCGTCAACAGCGCCGCGCGGATCGGCGACAGCCCGCAGACGGTCTGGGCATAGAACATCAGCGGCAGGATCATCGCCGTCACGGCGAACCCGATCGTCGCGACACCCAGGTTGGCCAAACTGAAGTCGCGGTCTTTGAAGATCCGCAGCGGGATCAACGGCTCGGCGGTGTTCGCCGCCTGCCAGCACACGAAACCCACCATCACCGCGATGCCAACCGCACCGGTGGCCCACACCCACGGCGCCCAATGCCGCGACTGCCCCTCCTGCAGCGCGAACACGATCAAGAACATGCCGATACCGGACAACACCACGCCCAGCACGTCGAACCGGTGCGGCTGAGTCGGCAACACCGGAACGAGCCACACCGCCAGCGCGAGGCCCAGGATTCCGATCGGCACATTGACGAAGAAGATCCACTGCCACCCCAGTCCTCCGACCAGTACGCCACCGGCCAACGGCCCGACCAAG
The DNA here is from genome assembly GCF_005924235.1 of Mycobacterium sp. DBP42. NCBI lineage: Bacteria > Bacillati > Actinomycetota > Actinomycetes > Mycobacteriales > Mycobacteriaceae > Mycobacterium > Mycobacterium sp. DBP42. The sequence continues at coordinate 202,655 of NZ_VCMY01000005.1, read as the reverse complement.
GTCGCCACGCCTGCGGTCGCACCCCACACGCTCATCGCCACCCCGCGCCGCTCCGGCGGGAAGATGCGGGTGATCGTCGACAAGGTTTGCGGCGTCAGTAATGCGGCACCGATGCCCTGCACCACGCGGGCCGCGATGAGCATCTCGATGCTTCCGGCCAGACCGCACCACAGCGAAGCCCCGGTGAACACGGTCAGGCCGGCCAGATACAGATTCTTGGGTCCGTAGACATCGCCGAGCCGGCCCGCGACGAGCAGCGGCACCGCGTAGGCGAGCAGGTATGCGCTGGTCACCCAGATCACGCCGTCGTAGTCGGCACCGAGCTGGTCCATGATCGTCGGGTTGGCGACCGCGACGATCGTCGCGTCGACCAAGATCATGAAGAAGCCGACCATCATGGCCCACAGCGCGTTCCACGGGCTGGGGGTACGGGCGTTCGGCGCTGGAGACATGTCGATGTGGGGTGTTGGGCCTCGGGTCCGACCTAGTTGGGTTGTTGGCGGGCCCAGCCGACGCTACCCGGGACCAGGTCAGGCTGGCTCGACAACCGCCTCGGAAACGATGTCGAGCGCGTCGCCTGGGTATTCGCTCGGATCGTCGTCGTCGTTACGCCGGCCGACCAACAGCAGCGCCACCAAGGCAACGGCCATGCCCACCGTCATCACCCACGACAACGCCAGCGCCCCGTTGCCCAGCGCCCCGATCGCGGGCGCCACCGCGGCCCCGAGCCCGAACTGGGCGGCTCCCAGTAGCGCGGCCGCCGTTCCGGCCGCATCGGGATGACGCGACAATGCGACCGCCGGGGCGTTGGGAAGCACCAGGCCCATCCCAGCCAGGATCGCCAGCACCGGCACGACGAATGCGGACAGCCCGCCCACATGCGCGACGGTCAACGCCACGAACACGACGCCGGCCAGCGCCGACCAGCTCAGCGCCGCCACCGTGATGGCCTGCGGTGAGAACCGGCGCAGCAGCACAACGTTGAACTGGGTGGAGCCGATCAGCGCGATCGCGCCCGCGGCGAACACCAGCGCGAACGCCTGCTGGTCCAGACCGTAACGGCCCTGCAGGACGAACGGCGCCGCCGAGATGTAGGCGAACAATCCGGACATGCCCAACGCGGCCACCAGCACCAGGATCACGAAACGCGAGTCACGCAACAGCTCGATGTAGGTGCCGACGATGCCGCGCACCGCCAGCGGACGCCGGTGCGACACCGGCAGCGTCTCGGGCAGGGCCAGCGCGGCCATCACCAACAGTCCGCCGGCCACCACGACCAGAGCGACGAACACCCAGTGCCAGGATCCGTGCAACAGCACCGCCGCCCCCAGCGACGGGGCCAACACCGGGGCCACCCCGAGCACCAGCATCAACCGCGACATCACCGTGGCCGCCACCGTGCCGCTGAACAGATCACCGACCACGGCGATGGCGACCACCGAAGCGGCCGCCGCCCCCATGCCCTGCAGTGCGCGTGCCAATCCGAGAACCGCGATGTCGGGGGCCAGGACACACAGCACCGAGGCCACCATGTGCAGCACGATGCCCGCGATCAAGGGGCGCCGCCGGCCCAGCGAGTCCGACAGGGGCCCGACGATGAGTTGCCCGAGGGCCAGGCCGGCCAAGGTGCCGGTGAGCGTCAATTGCGATACCGAGGAGGACACCGACAGCTCGTCGGCGATCCGCGGCAACGCAGGCAGATACATGTCGATGGTCAACGGACCCAGCGCCACCAACGCGCCCAGCACCAGAATCATCCGGAGCCGGCTCGGCGGCCCTACCGATGTCTGCTGGTCCACGTCGGGCGATGATGCCATGAAGATGAACAGCCTCGCATTCGAGTTTTTTCTTCCCATTTGCTGTACGCAGTGACCGCGGTCACCCTCGGGCACCCGCGGCGGGTCGCCGTTCGTTAGCCTGACAACCAACGATGGGTTCACACCTGGGAGGCCCCGAAGTGCGAGCGCGATCCAAGCCACAACTGCCGGCGACGGTCGAGGAGACCGAAGATCCCAGCGCCGCTGCCAAGTTGCTCTCGGCCATCATCGAGCGCAGCTCACGTGTGCAGGCGCCCGCGGTCAAGGCATACGTCGACCGGTTGCGCAGCCACCAACCGGACGCCACCCCGGCCGAGATCGTGACCAGGCTCGAGAAGCACTATCTGGCCGCCGTGATGGCCAGCGGTGCCGCGGTCGGCTCGGCGGCGGCGTTCCCGGGCATCGGAACCCTGGTCGCACTGTCGGCCGTGGCCGGCGAGACCGTCGTCTTCCTGGAAGCCACGTCGGTGTTCGTGCTGGCGGTCGCCGAAGTGCACGGCATCCCTGCCGACCACCGCGAACGGCGCCGTGCGCTGGTGCTTTCCGTCCTCGTCGGCGACGACAGCAAGCGCGCGATCGCCGATCTGCTGGGCACCGGGCGAACCAGCGGCGCGTGGCTGTCCGACGGTGCGGCGACACTTCCGTTGCCCGCGGTCTCGCAGCTCAACTCCCGGCTGGTCAAGTACTTCGTCAAGCGGTATACGCTCAAGCGCGGTGCGATGGCTTTCGGCAAGATGCTGCCGGTGGGCATCGGCGCTGTCATCGGCGGTGTCGGCAACCGGCTGATGGGTAAGAAGATCGTCGCCAACGCCCGCCAGGCGTTCGGTGCGCCCCCGCCGCGGTGGCCTGCAACGTTGCATGTGCTGCCGCCCGCCAAGTCATGAGGCCCATGCCGACCTCCGGTAACGCCGAAAGGCGATAGCCTTTAGGCGGCGGTCGAGCGGGGTCAACCGCCCACAGAAGAACACAAGCGGCAAGCCTGCATGTGACGGCGAGCCGGACACAAGAATCGAGGCGAGTGTCTGCCGTGAGCAGTTCACCTTCACCATTCGGGCAGAACGAGTGGTTGGTCGAGGAGATGTATCGCAAGTTCCGCGAGGATCCCTCTTCGGTGGATCCGAGTTGGCACGAATTTCTGGTCGACTACTCCCCTGAACCCACCACCGACACCACCGCCGCCAACGGCCAGTCGGCCTCGGCGGCTCCGGCAGCAACTCCGGCCGCGCCTGCGGCGCCCGCTCCGGCAACTCCCGCGCCGGCGGCTCCGGCCAAGGCCGCCCCGGCCAAGCCGGCCGCGGCCAAGCCCGCTTCGGCAGGCCCCACCGCGGCCGAGGGTGACGAGTCCCAGGTGCTGCGCGGTGCCGCGGCCGCCGTCGTCAAGAACATGAACGCCTCGCTGGAGGTGCCCACCGCGACGAGCGTGCGGGCCATCCCGGCCAAGCTGATGATCGACAACCGCGTCGTCATCAACAACCACCTCAAGCGCACCCGCGGTGGCAAGGTCAGCTTCACCCACCTGCTCGGCTACGCCATCGTGCAAGCGGTCAAGAAGTTCCCGAACATGAACCGGTACTTCGCCGAGGCCAACGGCAAGCCCACCGCGGTCACGCCGGCCCACACCAACCTGGGCCTGGCCATCGACCTGCCCGGCAAGGACGGTAACCGCTCACTGGTCGTGGCCGCGATCAAGCGTTGCGAGACCATGCATTTCGGCCAGTTCATCGCGGCCTACGAGGACATCGTGCGCCGGGCCCGCGACGGCAAGCTGACCGCCGAGGACTTCTCCGGCGTCACCATCTCGCTGACCAACCCGGGCACCATCGGCACCGTGCACTCGGTGCCGCGGCTCATGCAGGGCCAGGGCGCGATCATCGGCGCCGGCGCCATGGAGTACCCGGCCGAGTTCCAGGGCGCCTCCGAGGAGCGCATCGCCGATCTGGGTATCGGCAAGCTGATCACCCTGACCTCGACCTACGACCACCGCATCATCCAGGGCGCGGAATCCGGTGACTTTCTGCGCACCATCCATCAACTGCTGCTCGACGACGAGTTCTTCGACGAGATCTTCCGTGAACTCGGCATCCCGTACGAACCGGTGCGCTGGCGCACCGACAACCCGGACACCATCGCCGACAAGAACGCTCGGGTCATCGAGCTGATCGCGGCCTACCGCAACCGCGGCCATCTGATGGCCGACATCGACCCGCTGCGGCTGGACAACACGCGATTCCGCAGCCACCCCGATCTGGACGTCAACACCCATGGCCTGACGCTGTGGGACCTGGACCGCGAATTCAAGGTCGACGGGTTCGCCGGCAAGCAGTACATGAAGCTCCGCGACGTGCTGTCGGTGCTGCGCGACGCGTACTGCCGCCACATCGGGGTGGAGTACACCCACATTCTGGAGCCCGAGCAGCAACGCTGGCTGCAGGAGCGCATCGAGATCAAGCACGACAAGCCGACGGTCGCCGAGCAGAAGTACATTCTGAGCAAGCTCAACGCGGCCGAGGCCTTCGAGACCTTCCTGCAGACCAAATACGTTGGGCAGAAGCGCTTCTCACTGGAAGGCGCGGAGACCGTCATCCCGATGATGGACGCCGCGATCGACCAGTGCGCAGAGCATGCACTCGCCGAGGTCGTGATCGGCATGCCGCACCGCGGCCGGCTCAACGTGCTGGCCAACATCGTCGGCAAGCCCTACAGCCAGATCTTCACCGAGTTCGAGGGCAACCTCAATCCGTCGCAAGCCCACGGCTCCGGCGACGTGAAGTACCACCTCGGTGCGTCGGGCAATTACATCCAGATGTTCGGCGACAACGACATTCAGGTGTCGCTGACCGCCAACCCGAGCCACCTCGAAGCGGTCGACCCGGTGCTCGAGGGTCTGGTACGTGCCAAGCAGGACCTGCTGGACAGCGGCCGGGACGCCGACGGTTCCGGCGAGTACCCCGTGGTTCCGCTGATGCTGCACGGCGATGCGGCGTTCGCCGGCCAGGGCGTGGTCGCCGAAACTCTGAACCTCGCCCTGCTGGACGGCTACCGGACCGGCGGCACGATTCACATCGTGGTCAACAACCAGATCGGGTTCACCACGGCACCAACGGATTCGCGCTCCAGTGAGTACTGCACCGACGTGGCCAAGATGATCGGCGCGCCGATCTTCCACGTGAACGGCGACGACCCGGAGGCCTGTGCCTGGGTGGCGCGGCTGGCGGTCGATTTCCGCCAGGCGTTCAAGAAGGACGTCATCATCGACATGCTGTGCTACCGCCGCCGCGGGCACAACGAGGGCGACGATCCGTCGATGACCCAGCCGTACATGTACGACGTCATCGACACCAAGCGCGGCTCGCGCAAGGCCTACACCGAAGCCCTGATCGGCCGCGGTGACATCTCGATGAAAGAGGCCGAGGACGCCCTGCGCGACTACCAGGGTCAGCTCGAGCGGGTATTCAACGAGGTCCGCGAACTGGAGAAGCACGCGGCCGAGCCCAGCGAATCGGTCGAGGCCGATCAGCAGATCCCCCAGCGCCTTTCCACCGCCGTGGACAAGTCCTTGCTGGCCCGCATCGGCGATGCCCACCTGGCCGTGCCCGACGGCTTCACCGTGCATCCGCGGGTCAAGCCGGTGCTGGAAAAGCGCCGCGAGATGGCGTACGAGGGCAAGATCGACTGGGCTTTCGCCGAGTTGCTGGCGCTCGGATCCCTGATCGCCGAGGGCAAGCTGATCCGGCTGTCCGGCCAAGACACCCAGCGCGGCACGTTCACCCAGCGTCACTCGGTGATCGTCGACCGCAAGACCGGCGAGGAGTTCACCCCGCTGCAGCTGCTGGCCACCAACACCGACGGCACCCCGACCGGGGGCAAGTTCCTGGTGTACAACTCGGCGCTGTCCGAGTTCGCCGCGGTGGGCTTCGAATACGGCTACTCGGTGGGCAACCCGGACGCACTCGTGTTGTGGGAGGCCCAGTTCGGCGACTTCGTCAACGGTGCCCAGTCGATCATCGACGAGTTCATCTCCTCCGGTGAGGCCAAGTGGGGTCAGCTCTCCGACGTCGTGCTGCTGCTGCCGCACGGCCACGAGGGCCAGGGTCCCGACCACACCTCGGGCCGCATCGAGCGGTTCCTGCAGCTGTGGGCCGAGGGTTCGATGACCATCGCGGTGCCGTCGACCCCGGCGAACTACTTCCACCTGCTGCGGCGCCACGGGCTGGACGGCATCCAGCGTCCGCTGATCGTGTTCACCCCGAAGTCGATGCTGCGCAACAAGGCCGCGGTCAGCGACATCCGCGACTTCACCGAGAACAAGTTCCGCTCGGTGCTGGAGGAGCCCGTCTACACCGACGGCGAGGGTGACCGCGACAAGGTCCGGCGGGTCCTGCTGACCAGCGGCAAGCTCTATTACGAGCTGGCCGCCCGCAAGGCCAAGGACAACCGCGAGGACGTCGCGATCGTGCGGCTCGAACAGCTCGCCCCGCTGCCGCGGCGCCGGCTGGCCGAGACGCTGGACCGCTACCCGAACGTCACCGAGAAGTTCTGGGTGCAGGAGGAGCCGGCCAACCAGGGCGCCTGGCCGTCGCTGGGCCTGACCCTGCCCGAGGTGTTGCCCGAGTACTTCACCCCGATCAAGCGCATCTCGCGGCGCGCGATGTCGGCGCCGTCGTCGGGTTCGTCGAAGGTGCACGCGGTCGAGCAGCAGGAGATCATCGACCTGGCCTTCGAGTAACCCGCCAGGCGATCAGCAGGTCAGCACCTGCGGGCCGGATTCGGTGATCGCCACGGTGTTCTCGGTGTGGGCAGTGCGGGAGCCGTCGGCAGAGCGAATGGTCCAGCCGTCGCGGTCGTAGACCACACGGTTGGTGCCCGCGCAGAGCCACGGCTCGAGCGCCAGGGTCATTCCTGCCCGCAACTTCATGCCCCGACCGGGCTTGCCCCGGTTGGGGACATGCGGATCCTCGTGCATGGTCCGGCCCAGCCCGTGCCCACCGAACTCGAGGTTCACGGGGTAGCCGTAGTCGGCGGCCACCGCGCCGATCGCGGCCGAGATGTCGCCCAGCCGGTTACCCGGCCGCGCGGCGGCGGTTCCGGCTTCCAGCGCCTCCTCGGTGGCCCGCACGAGGCGCTCGTCAGCGGCCGCAGGCGTGCCGACGATGACGGTGCGGGCCGCGTCGGCGACCCAGCCGTCGATGGACACCGCGAAGTCCATGCTGAGTACGTCGCCGTCACGCAGCCGGTAGTCGTGCGGAAGGCCGTGCAGCACAGCGTCATTGACCGACAGGCAGATGACGTTGCGAAACGGCCCCTTGCCGAACGACGGGGCGTAGTCCCAATAGCAGGACTGTGCCCCGCGGCGCTTGACCATGTCGCGGGCATGGTGTTCGAGGTCGAGCAGGTTGACGCCGACCTTGGCGAGCCCGCTCAAGGTGCCGAGCACCTCGGCCACGAACTGCCCGGTGACCCGCATCTTGTCGATCTCGGCAGCGCTCTTCAGCTCGATCATGCCCGTCCTCCTCGGTATTTAAATACCAACACTAGCGGTATATAAATACCGGCGCTACCGTGGTGACGTGGTCCGAACGCCGCTCACCCCCGCCCAGATCGCCGCCGGCCGACGGCTTGGCGAGACCCTGCGCGCCGCCCGGGGCGACCGTTCGCTCGACGACGTCGCCGAACGCGCCGGCATTTCACCGGAGACCCTGCGCAAGATCGAGACGGGCCGGCTGCCATCCCCCGCATTCGGCACCGTGGTCGGACTGAGTGCGGCCCTGGACATCCCACTGCAGACCCTGGCGGACGTGTGGCGGGACGCCGCCACAGCGGAGGCCGCCCTACGCGAGACCGCCGGTACCGCGTAACCTCGTAACTCAACACGTGTCGGACTACACGAGGGAGTGTTCTATGGAGGGCTTCGCCGGAAAGGTCGCCGTTGTCACCGGCGCCGGCTCGGGCATCGGCCAGGCGCTGGCCATCGAGCTGGGACGGTCAGGCGCCAAATTGGCGATCAGCGACGTCGATACCGAGGGCCTGGCGGTCACGGAGGAACGCCTCAAGGCGATCGGCGCCGAAGTCAAAACCGACCGGCTCGACGTCACCGAGCGTGAGGCCTTCCTGCTCTACGCCGACACGGTCAAGGAGCACTTCGGCAAGGTCAACCAGATCTACAACAACGCCGGCATCGCGTTCACCGGCGACGTCGAGATCAGCCAGTTCAAGGACATCGAGCGGGTGATGGACGTCGACTTCTGGGGCGTCGTCAACGGCACCAAGGCCTTCCTGCCGCACCTGATCGAATCCGGCGACGGACACGTCGTCAACGTCTCCAGCCTGTTCGGCATCTTCTCGGTTCCGGGCCAGGCCGCCTACAACTCGGCCAAGTTCGCGGTACGCGGCTTCACCGAGGCCCTGCGCCAGGAAATGGCCGTGGCCAAGCACCCGGTCAAGGTGACGTGCGTTCACCCCGGCGGCATCAAGACGGCCATCGCACGCAATTCCACCGCCGCCGAAGGCCTGGACCAGAAGGCGCTCGCCGAGACATTCGACCGCAAGCTCGCCAACACCACCCCGCAGCGCGCCGCCAAGATCATCCTCGAAGCCGTGCGCAAGGACAGGGCGCGCGTGCTGGTCGGGCCCGACGCCAAGATCCTTGACGTCATCGTGCGGATCACCGGGTCGGGCTACCAGAAGCTGTTCGCCTCCGCGATGGGCCGCATGCTCCCGCGCTGACGCCGGCGCGCCGAGGGACTAGTGACCCAGGGGGTTGGCCTGGAGGAACGCGTCGGCCACTCCACGGGGATCTTTCCCCTCGGCGACCTGTCTGCGCATGTCCGCCAGCGATCCGGTGTCCAGGACACCCGCGATCTCGTTGAGGGCCAGTATCTGCCGCTCGTTGAGCGTGTTGCGGCGGTACAGCGGCACCACGTTCTCGCCCCGGATCAACGCCGTCTCGTCGGCCAGCACAGTCAGGTCCGACGGGATGGCCGGGTCGGCTGTCGTCGACCACGCCGCATTGATCTTCCCCGCCCGCAATGCCGCGAACAGGGCCTCGTCACCGGGAAAGGCGACAGGGTTGGGCAGCGTGCACAGGCCCACCACCGTAGGCATCTTGGTGCCGGCCACCGCACCTGGTCGGGCCTTGTCGCAATTGCGGCGCAGGGCGCTCAGATCAGTCCCGCCCCACCCCGCAGCCGTGGCCTCGGTGACCACCAGGGCGGGCTTGTCCTGCGCGGACATCGTGTAGTCACCGGCCGCGACGCCTTCCGGGAGCGCCGAGACCAGATCCCGGTAGACCTGCTCATCGGCGCGAGCCGTGGCGTCTGGATCGAGCGCCGTCAGAAACCGGCCGGTGAACCCGGGCTGTACCGTCACCGAACCCGAATCCAGCACGCCGGGGACTCCATCTGTCTCGGTCACCACGGTCGGCGTTCCGTAGTAGCGCAGTGCCGCCGCATACAGATGGCCCAGCAGCACCGACTCGGGCGCCGGCCCGGCACCGACCGCCAGAGCCGGCGGGCCCGACCGGCCACCGCAACCGGCCGATACCGGCGCCACCAGCACCAGCAGTACCAACGCCAGGATGCGGCGCATCCGTGAACTCAGGACTCTGCGGGGTCAACCGCCGCTGCGACCGCAGCCGCAACCGCGGGGCCCACCCGCGGATCCAGCGCGCTGGGCACGATGTGGTCGACCGACAGATCGTCGCCGACGACCGAGAAGATCGCCTCGGCCGCCGCCACCTTCATCTTCTCGGTGATCCGGCGGGCACCCGCATCGAGCGCACCGCGGAAAACCCCGGGGAAGGCCAGCACGTTGTTGATCTGATTCGGGAAGTCGCTGCGCCCGGTCGCCACGACCGCCGCGTACTTGCGGGCGGCGTCCGGATGGATCTCGGGATCCGGGTTGGACAGCGCGAACACGATGCAGTCGGGCGCCATGGTCGCGATGAGCTCCTCGGGCACGACACCGGCCGACACCCCGAGGAAGACATCGGCGCCCTCGAGCGCCTCGGCCACACCCCCGGTGAGCTTGCGCGGGTTGGTGCGCCCGGCCAACTCCGCCTTGAAGGTGTTGAGGTTGTCCCGACCCGAGTGCACGATGCCCTGCGAATCGAGCACGACGACATCGCTGATGCCCTTGTTCAGCAGGATGTTGGCGCAGGCCACACCGGCTGCACCGGCACCCGAGATCACCACACGCAGCGAATGGATGTCACGCTCGAGCACCTTGGTGGCGCCCAGCAGCGCGGCCAGCACCACGATCGCCGTGCCGTGCTGGTCGTCGTGCATGACCGGGCAATCCAGCGCCTCGATGACCCGGCGCTCGATCTCGAAGCAACGCGGGGCCGAGATGTCCTCGAGATTCACCGCGCCGAATGTGGGGCGCAGCCTGATCAGGGTTTCGACGATCTCGTCGGGATCCTTGGTGTCCAGCACGATCGGGATCGAATTCAGCCCGCCGAAGGACTTGAACAGCGCGCTCTTGCCCTCCATGACCGGCAGCGAGGCCGCCGGACCGATATCGCCGAGACCCAGCACCGCGGTGCCGTCGCTGACCACCGCGACAAGGCGGTTGGCCCACGTGTACTTGGCGGCGAGCGTGTGATCAGTGGCGATCGCGCGGCTCACCTGAGCAACGCCGGGGGTATAGGCGATCGACAGCGCACGCTGGGTGTCCAGCGGCTCCTTCAACTCGACCGAGAGCTTTCCGCCTTCATGGGCATCGAAGATCTCGGCGTCTTCGATGACAACCTGCGGGGTGCGCTCCGTGGACGAGCGCTCGGACGAGGAGGCGACTGTACTTTCCGACACGGCGCAAGGGTACTTCAATGCCAATTCTCACCGGGCCGGGTTCCCCGCTGGTGAGCGTTACTTAACAGTAACTGCGCGTAGCATTCGGTGTGCTGATCAGGTTGCGAGCCCACCGCGCAGGAAGGTCGGAATCCATGCCCTCATTCCGCGCCCTGCCACCGGCACTGCGGGCCTCCGCCAAGGCCCGGCCCCCGGAGCCCGACGCCAAGTCGATCCACGTTCCGGTGGCTCAGGCCATGGTTGATTGCGGGGTCTACAGCGGTGGCGACCGGTTACCCGGCAAATACACCCACGCCGCAGCGCTGAACAAGGCCCGTGAACTACAGGCAGCGGGCGAGAAGGCATTCGTCTGGATCGGTCTGCACGAGCCCGACGAATTCCAGATGCAGTCGGTGGCAGACGTTTTCGGCTTGCACGAGCTGGCCGTCGAGGACGCCGTGCACGCCCACCAGCGGCCCAAGCTGGAGCGCTACGACAAGACCTTGTTCCTGGTGCTCAAGACCGTGACCTACGTCGAGCACGAGTCGGTGGCCCTGGCCCGCGAGATCGTCGAGACCGGCGAGATCATGATCTTCGTCGGACCGGATTTCGTGGTCACCGTCCGCCACGGCGAGCACGGCGGGCTGGCCGGCGTGCGCAAACGCCTCGAATCCTCGCCCGCCATCCTCAAACTCGGACCGTTCGCCGTGATGCACGCGATCGCCGACCATGTCGTGGACAGCTACCTCGACGTCACCGATCTGATGGAAACCGACATCGACACGATGGAGGAGGACATCTTCTCCCCCCGCACCCGCACCAACATCGAGAGCATCTACCTGCTCAAGCGGGAGGTCGTCGAAATGCGCCGGGCCGTGGCGCCGTTGACGCTCGCGCTGGCCCGGCTGCTGACAGACCACAACGACCTGATCTCGGTCGAGGTACGCAGGTACATGCGCGACGTGCACGACCACAATGTGCAAGCCTCAGACCGGATCACCAGTTACGACGAGATGCTCAGTTCGCTGGTGCAGGCCGCGCTCGGCAAAGTCGCCATGCAGCAGAACGTGGACATGCGCAAGATCTCGGCGTGGGTGGCGATCGCCGCCGTGCCGACAGCGATGGCAGGCATCTACGGAATGAACTTCGAGCACATGCCCGAATTGCAGTGGACCTGGGGCTATCCCGCCGTGCTACTGGCCATGGCCACCATCTGCTTCATCCTGTACCGCACCTTCCGGCACAACGACTGGCTCTAGGAGTCTGCTGAATTAGTGGTGTTGGGGGCGGGGTGCCTCAGAGCGCTCTGTGGCGCGTTGGTGTTAGTCAGGCCCGCAGGTCGACACAATTCGAGGGTCATTCCGCCGTGTTGAGCGTCGCATTGAGTGTTCGTCTGAGGCAAGCCCCAGCTTGGGGTCAGGCGATGGCCCAGCCAGCATTGGTGTGGGTCAGTCCCAGGGTGATCAGCTGACGCAGGTTCACCGCAGCGGCGCGGTGGTGTAGCCAGTGGTCGTTGCGGGTGACGCCGCGGTAGCGCACTTTGCGATTGCCTCGGGTAAGCCAGGCAATGGTACGTTCCACCATCGGCCGGTGCTGGCGATACTCGTTGAGCCACAACGACTCTTGTGATCTTTGTCGGGCTGCGCGTTGCAGCGCATCGTGCGGCTTGATCTTCAGACTCTTGCCGCCAACACTGGTGGTGCATCGCATTCGTAACGCGCAGCCCGCGCAGGCGCCGCCGAAGGTGGCGTATCCGCGCGCGGAGATGACGCGGATCAGCCCGGCGGGGCAGGTCACCGTCCTGGCGGTGTGGTCAACGACGAAGTCATCGACAGTGAAGCCACCGGCGACCGCCGGGCGCAGTGGTGCAGACTTGACCCGATCGGCATGCCCGGCCTCGACCAGATGCGCGCGGAAATCCCCGCTGCCGTAGGCCGAATCGCCCAGCACCGTCACCGGTTGGTCTTCGGCGGTGAGCAGCTGGGTCCCCACGGTGGCATCATGGGTGCCCGGGCCGCTGGCTTTGGTCAGGGTGCAGTCGGTGATGATCCCGGTATCGGGTTCGACCGCGACGTGGGCTTTGAAACCGTCCTGGCGCCGATGCACGCTCTTGTGGGCGTGGCGAGCCTCGGGATCCACAGTGGAGATCACCCGGTCTGGGGCCACGCGTTGAGCAATCTGCCAGCGTCCATCGGTGCCATCAGAATCAGTCACCGGTTCGACGTCTTGGCCGGCGATCAGCGCCAACAACGCCACCGCTTCAGCGGCGCGGGCGCCAAGTTCCTGCTCAGGCAGATGCCCCAGCACCCGGTGGGCGTCGCCGACCAGGGCATCGACCAACGCAGCACGGGCGACGGCATCATCCCAGCTGATCGACGGTTTACCCGGGTCGTCGTAGTCATGAGCGCGGCACTGGGCGGCGATCACCTCGCCAGCACCGGGCACTTCGCGGCGGACCCGGCGGATCGCCCCGATCAATTGGGTCACGGTGTCTTGGGTCGCCACGGCGTCATCAAGGATCGTCGAATCCAACGCCCGCCGCGTCTTTCCCGCCAGCACGCCGGTGGCCGCGACCACTGCCTTGACCGCCTCAAAGATCCGGTTCGGGCGATCCGAGGCGGCCAGTCGGCGTCGCCAATAGGTCAACGTCGTCGAATGAAACGCCGTCGCGGTGATCGGCAGCCCACAGGCGGCTTTCCACCGCAGATCAAAGGTCACCGCATCAACGGTCTCGTTGTCGGACAGGCCGTGCAACGCCTGCAAGGTGATCACCGAGGCCATCACCTCGGCGGGCACACTCGGACGACCCCGCCGCGACGGGAACAGATCGGTGAACATCTCCTCGGGAAACAACTCGTGGCGATGAGCTGCCAGAAACGCAAACACGCTGTCGGACTTGAGAAGATGCCCCGCTACCGACTCCGCATCCAACAACTCACGCTGATCATCAGAACGCCCCTGCACCCGCCCATCATCTCGAGAACATCGCCACAAACCCGGCCACCACGCCGAAATAATTCAGCAGACTCCTAGCCCCGATCAGCTCGGGCTGGCGGCCCGTCTGGCCGGATCGAGCACGTCGACCCCGTCGGTCCGCCACGCCTCGCGCATCGCGTCGGCCCCTTTGAGCCGCACCCAGGCCGCCTCGGTGGCGGTGATCGGGGTGGCCGAGAGCACTGCCACCGCGGACAGCGGATCCGGCAGCTCGACCTCGCCGATGCCGCTGGGGCCCAACAAGAATGCGCTGAACGGTGCGGAATCGAACAACTGGGTCTCCAGATCGATGAGCGCGTCGGCCTCCAGCACCAGCCCCTCCACTGCGGGCGCCGCGGCCAGCACCGCCAGCGACCGCGCCAGCCCGCCCGGGGTCGGCCCCCGCAGCGACAACACCACCTCGGCCCGGGGGCCGTGGATCGGATCCGATACCAACTCGGTCGGATCGAACATGGGATGACGCGAACAGCCCAGCGTCACATAGTGATAGAGGTCCTGCTCGGCAGCGCCGGCGGCCAGGTCCGGACCGAACCGGAGCACGTCGATGCGCTCGGTCCCCAGGAAGGTGACGCTGGCGCTGACCGGTTCCGCGGTGATGCCGGCAGCGCCGAAGTGCTCGCCGACGTGGGCGCGAACGGCAGCCAGGACGTCGATCACTCTTCTGTCGGTTCTCCGGCCGCTGCGGCCGATTCGGTCGCGCCTTCGGGCTCGGGTTGCTCGGCTGGATCGGCTTCCTCGGCCACGGCGGGTTCGGTGCGGGTCAGATTCGCCCCGGTTTCCGCGTCGAAGATCACCAGTTTCGTCGTGTCGAACGCCAGTTGGATCTGCTGACCGGCCGCCACCGTGGATTCCGCCGACACCCGGGCCACGAATTCGTTGACACCCGCACCGGAATCGGCGGCCAACTCGGCGAGCTGTACCGCCTCGGCACCGACGCCCTCGATCGTGAAGTGCACGTACTTGTCGGCACCGAGCGATTCGACGATGTCGGCACGCACCCCGAAGGTCAGCGCCCGGATACGGGCATACCCGTCGAGCAGCGAGGCGTCCTCGAGCTGCTCGGGGCGGATTCCGACGATGATGTTGTCGGGCTTGGGTTGACGGGCCAACAGGTCATGCACCTGCTGGGTCAGCGTGACATCGCCGAAGGGCAACCGCACCCCGACATCGGTGAATGTCGCCGGGAAGAAATTCATCGCCGGTGACCCGATGAAGCCTGCCACGAACAGGTTCGCCGGGTTGTTGTACAGCTCGTCGGGCGTGCCGATCTGCTGAATCTCGCCCGCCAGCAACACCACAACTCGATCACCCAGCGTCATCGCCTCGGTCTGATCGTGCGTCACGTAGACCGTGGTGGTACCCAGCCGGCTCTGCAGCCGGGCGATCTCGGCGCGCATCTGCACGCGCAACTTGGCATCCAGGTTGCTCAGCGGTTCATCCATCAGAAATGCCTTGGGGCGCCGCACGATTGCCCGGCCCATAGCCACCCGCTGACGCTGCCCGCCCGACAACTGGGCCGGTTTGCGGTCGAGCAGTTCGGTCAGATCGAGGATCTTGGCCGTCTCTTCGACCTTCGCCGCGATCTCGTCCTTTTTCAGCTTGGCCAGGGTGAGCGGGAACGCGATGTTCTGGCGGACCGTCATGTGCGGGTACAGCGCATAGGACTGGAACACCATCGCGATATCGCGATCCTTGGGCGCCTTCTCGTTGACCCGCTCCCCACCGATGCGCAACTCGCCCGACGAGATGTCCTCAAGTCCGGCAATCATGTTCAGCGTGGTGGACTTTCCGCATCCCGACGGCCCCACCAAGATGATGAACTCGCCGTCAGCGATGGTCATCGAGAACTCTTTGACCGCTGCCCTGCTACCGCCTGCGCCGTCGGGGTAACTCTTGGTGACCCGGTCCAACACGATTTCGGCCATCCAATTACCCCTTTACCGCACCGGATGTCAGGCCAGCGACGATGCGTCGCTGGAAGATGAGAACAAAGACAATGATCGGGATGGTGATCACCATTGCGCCCGCGGCGATCGACCCGGTCGGCTCCTCGAATTGCGAACTGCCAGTGAAGTTCGCGATCGCGACCGGCGCCGTGATCGCCCGCTGCGTGGCCGTCAGCGACAGCGCCAGCAGCAGGTCGTTCCACGCGAAGATGAAGACCAGAATGGCCGCGGTGACGATGCCCGGCGCCGCCAGCGGTGCGATCACCTTGCGGAAAGCCTGGGCCGGAGTGGCGCCGTCCATCTTGGCCGCCTTCTCCAGATCCCATGGGATCTCCCGGAAGAACGCCGAGAGCGTGTAGATCGCCAACGGCAGGGCGAAGGTGATGTAGGGAATGATCAGCCCGGGCCAGGTGTCGAACAGTCCGATCGTGCGCCACAGGTTGAAGATCGGGGTCACCAACGAGATCTGCGGGAACATCGCGATCAGCAGGGCCACGCCCACCAACAACTTCTTGCCGGGGAAATCCAAGCGCGCCACCGCATAGGCAGCCATACCGCCGATCGCCACCGCGATCACCGTGGTGATCAGGCCGATACCGATCGAGTTGACCAGCGCGGAGGTGAAGATGTTTCCGCTGAAGATGCCCTTGTAGTTGTCGAAGGTGATCTCGGCCGGAATCAGCTTGCCGTCCTTGACGCTCGACGTCGGCTTCAACGACAGCGACAGGATCCACAGCACAGGGATCAACGCGTAGAGCACCACCAGGACGTTCACGACCGTCCACCCGGTCGCGCGCCGTGCACTCAGCTGCTGACTCATCGGTGCCCCTCGCTCTTCGCGCAAGCGCTCATCGGTGCCCCTCCGTGTCCGCACCCGGCGCCGACGCACCGAACAACTTGATGAAGATGAAGGCGATCACCGCCACCGACAGGAAGATCAACACGCTGATGGCCGAACCCAATCCGAGGTTGAAAGCCTTGAAGAGGTTGTCATAGCCAAGGATCGACACCGAGCCAGTACTGTTGGCGCCTCCGGTCAACACATAGATGTTGTCGAAGATCCGGAACGCGTCGAGGGTCCGGAACAACAGCGCGACCAGGATGGCCGGCTTGATCAGCGGCAGGATCACTTTCACCAGGCGCGTCCACGATCCAGCCCCGTCGACCTGGGCCGCGTTGAGCAGATCCTGCGGTACCAGCGCCAGGCCGGCCAGCAGTAACAACGCCATGAACGGAGTGGTCTTCCACACCTCGGCGAGCACGATGATGGCCAGCGACGGCAGTTGTTCGGTCAGCGGCGCGCTGCCCTCGGGTAGCAGGTTGGCCAGGTAGCCGGTGCCCGGCGTCCAGGCGTAGTACCAGCTGTAGGAGGCGGCCACGGTCACGATTCCGTAGGGGATCAGCACCGCGGTGCGGACCACGCCCCTACCGAAGATGGTGCGGTGCATGACCAGCGCCAGCGCCATGCCGAGCACGAACTCGATCGCCACCGAGACCACGGTGATCGCCAGCGTGACCACGAACGCCGTCCACCAGTAGCGGTCGGTGAGGATGGTCTGGTAGTTGGCGAACCCCACGAAGGCGGTGTCGTGGGGGGCGGCCAGGTTGTAGCGCTGCAGGCTCAGCCACACCGCATATCCGATCGGGTACGCGGTCACCGCGATCATCAGAACCACCGCGGGAGCGATCAGCGCGAACGCCAACTTACGTTCCGAGGTGCGGTTGTCGGTGCCAGTGCTGGTCGGCTCCTCGCGCAAGCGCTCGTCGGTCATGGGATCAGCCCTTTGCCGTCGATGGCCTTCTGCACCTGTTCGGTCAGCTCATCGGCGGTGTGCTCCGGATCGATGTCGGTGATCGGGGCCAGGGTGGCCGAAATGCGGGTCGACACAGCCTGATACACCGGCGTGGCGGGGCGCACCGCGGCATTCGTCAGCTGCTCGCGGATGATCGCGTACTGCGGGTACTTGGCCTGGAACGCCGGATCGTCGTACAGCGACTCGCGTACCGCGGGCAATCCACCCTCGACCGAGGTGTAGCGCTGGTTCTCGACGTTGCGCAGGCATCGGATGGCTTCGAAGGCCTCGGCCTTGTGGCGGCTGGTCTTGGCCACGGCGAGGTTGAGCCCGCCGAGGGTCACCCTGGCCGGCTCCCCCTCGCGCACGCCCGGATAGTTGGCGAACCCGAACACGTCCTTGCTCGCCTCATAGGCTGCCTCGAACTGCTCGTCGGTCGGTGAGAACGTGCCCAGATCGTTGATGGCCCCGGCCAGATCGGCCCGTTGGTCGAGCGGAAGAAAGTTCACTCCACCTTTGACGGCGTTCTCCAGCAACGAGGGCAGCACGAACGGCCAGTTGACCTCGAGCGCGGCCTTGCCCTGCTCGAGCGCGAGTCGGGCCGTCGCTTCGTCGGTCTGGGTCACCGAAGGATCGGCGCCGGGTGCGGTGGCCACCGATTTGATGATCTGCAGCGCCTTGACCGTCGCCGCACGGTGCTCCGGGGTGTCGGTCAGCGTGACCGTCTTGCCGTCGTCGGAGAGCACCTGACCGCCGGCACTTGCGAGTAAGGAGTTGAACCACACCACCAGGCCCTCGTACTGCTTGGCCTGCACCGCAATCCAACTGGGCTGGCCCGCCGCGTGCAGCCGGTTGGCCTCCAAGACCATCCCGTCCCAGGTGGCCGGCGGCGCGTCCATCAAATCGGCCCGGTACCACAACAATTGGGTGTTGGTGGTGATCGGCGAGGCATACAGCCGGCCTTGCCAGCTGGCCGTCTCCAACGGCCCGGGCAGGGTATTGGCCTGTGCGTCGGACTCCGCCTCTCCCGCCGGATCCTCCGACAGCGGCACGGCCCAGCCGGCCTCGGCGAACTCGGCGGTCCACACCACGTCGAGCGCCATGATGTCGAGCGTTCTGTCGTTGCCGGTCAGCCGCCGCGCGAGTTGCAACCGTTGATCGTCAGCGCCTTTCGGCAAACTGATCTGCTTGATGGTGAAGCGGTCGCCGAGTTCGGCGTTGCAGCGGTTGGCGACGGCGGTGAATGTCGCCATCTCGTTGGCCGGCGTGTAGTAGTTGATGACGATCCCGCTGTCGGCCTTACCACACGCCGAAAGCACCGAGGCCGTCGTCAACGCGGCCACTGCCGCAGCACATAGCCGCCGAGCGCGCACGCCCTGCCTCCCGTTCGCATTCGATGTCGCCGCCGGAGCGGGTCCCGCGCGCAAACCGTAGAGCTCTACTAGCTCATGTGCAACCGTTTGGGCGTGCCGCGTCACAATCGTGACCTGCGCACATTTGCCGCTGCGGCCGGTGTGCGGCCGCCCGTGGACTCAGATCGTCAAGCGCGCCAGCAGATCCCGCCCCTGTTCGGCACTCTGCGGATCGCACAACACGTCGTAGCGGCCGGCCACCAGCTGCATCGTGGAACTGAAATCTCTTGTGCCGCGAGCCATCGCATACGGAATGGCCGAGGTGATCAAGCCGAAGAAGACACCCGCGATCAGGCCGGTGAGCAGCGCACTCCACGGGTTGGGGCTGAAGAAGCCCAGGATGAGGCCGATGAACAGGCCGAGCCAGGCACCCGACAGCACACCGCCGCCGAGAACCTTGGGCCAGCTCAGCCGCCCGGTGACGCGCTCGACCTGCATGAGATCCACGCCGACGATCGTCACCTGCTGCACCGGGAACTGCTGGTCGGACAGGTAGTCGACGGCCCGCTGGGCCTCCGCATACGTCGGGTAGGAGCCGATGGGCCAGCCTTTGGGCGGCGTCGGCAGCGCGCCGCGCGCGGCGGCCGCGGCACCCGGTGTCTGACCGGACTGAAATGGGCTCGTCATATCGAACTTCACTCTCCTCCGCACCGCCGGATCAGCGGCTGCTCTTCTTACAGCAACGCCCTCACACCGGATTTGGTGCCGACGTCACGCGGCCCGGGGCCTCGCGATCCGTACGCTAGGTTGATCAGCATGACAAACCCGGACGGCCACGCGGGCGAAACGCCGCCATCCGACCCCGGCTCCCAGCCTTCCGAACCGTTGTCCAGCGGCTACGAAGCACCTTCCATCGAGCATTCCCAGGATCGGCCGCACAGCGGCGGGGCGCAACCGTCATACGAGTTCGGACCGCAGGGCTATGAGGTCACTGCGCCGTATCCACCTGCGATCGACTATCCCGCAGACATCCCGCCCGACTATCCGCAGTCCTATCCTCCGCCGTATCCCCCGCCGGTGCCCGGGTATCCGCCGCCACCGCCTGGTTATGGTCCACCGGGTTATCCCGGATATCCCCCGGGCTACGGAATGCCGCCGTCGGCGACGACCAGCAACGTCGCCATCGGATCGCTGGCGGCGTCGATCCTTTCGCTGTTCCTGTTCGCCATGTGCGGCGTCGGACTGCTCGCGGCCCTCGTCGGAATCGGTCTCGGGATCACCGCGCTCAACCAGATCAGCCGGAGCGGACAGTCGGGGCGAGGCCTGGCGATCGCCGGCATCGCCATCGGCGGGGTCGGCGCGCTGTTCGGCGCAGCCTGGCTGCTGTTCTTCCTGGCCGCCCTGTCCGCCGCGTAGCCGCCGCACGAATTACGCTGCGGCACCGCGCGACGCGATCAGCGCGGCGGTCGGAACGGTTCGGCTAGTCGACTCATCCCCGCTGCCCGCCCTTTGCCGGCGATCACCAGCGCCATCTTGCGGCTGGCCTCGTCGATCATCTCGTCGCCCAGCATCACCGCTCCCCTGGCCCCACCCGCGTGCGAGGTGTGCCATTCGTAGGCGTCCAGGATCAGCTCGGCGTGGTCGTAGTCAGCCTGGCGGGGACTGAAGATCTCGTTACCCGCATCGATCTGGTCGGGGTGTAGAACCCACTTGCCGTCATAGCCCAGCGCGGCCGAACGGCCGGCGACCCGGCGGAACCCGTCCACATCGCGCACCTTCACGTACGGCCCGTCGATGGCGTTGATGCCGCGACTGCGCGCGGCGATCAAAATGCGCATCAGCACGTGGTGGTGGGCATCGCCGATGTCGTAGCCGTCGGGCTGCCCACCGACTTCGAGGGTGCGCATGTTGAGGCTGGCCGCCATGTCGCCCGGACCGAGTACCAGCGCCTGCACCCGCGGGGCCGCAGCGATCGCGTCGATATTGGTGAGCCCCTGCGCGTTCTCGATCTGCGCCTCGATGCCGATGCCGCCCGGCGTCAACCCGTGGGTGGCCTCCAGCTGAGTGAGCAACAGGTCGAGCGCCTGCACGTGGGCCGCCTCGGTGACCTTGGGCAGCACGATCAGGTCGAGCATCGCCCCCGCTGAAGCCACAGTGGACACCACCTCGATCACGTCGGCGTAGGTCCACGGTGTGGTCCAGTCGTTGACCCGAACCCCGCGCAGCTGGCCGGCCCAACCGTCGTCGACGAGCGCCGCCGCCACCTGGACGCGGGCCGACTCCTTGGCGTCGGGAGCGACCGCATCCTCCAGGTCGAGGAACACTTCGTCAGCGGGCAGGCTCTTGGCCTTCTCGATCATCTTCAGGCTGCTTCCCGGAACCGAGAGGCACGTTCTACGGGGTCGATACGTGTTCTCCACGACCACAGTCTCTACCCTTTGTTTCATGGCGGCGGTGAACAGGGTCTACGCGGCCCGGCTCGCGGGGATGGTCGTGTTGGGCCCCGACGGGGAGTCCATCGGCCGGGTCCGTGACGTGGTGATCAGCATCAGCATCGTCCGTCAGCAACCGCGCGTTCTCGGCCTGGTGGTCGAATTGCTCACTCGGCGAAGGATTTTCGTTCCCATCCTGCGAGTGACGGCGATCGAGCCGGGTTCGGTGACACTGGCCACCGGCAGTGTGTCGTTGCGCCGTTTCGCGCAACGACCCGGAGAGGTACTGGTGCTGGGCCAGGTGTTGGAGACCCGGGTACGGGTCGACGACCCCGATCTTGAGCAGCTGGCCGGAATCGACGTCGTGGTAGTCGATCTGGGTATCGAGCAGACCCGGACCCGCGACTGGGTGGTGACGCGGGTGGCCGTGCGCCCGCAGCGACGTCTGGGGCGGCGCACCAACATCCACGTCGTGGAGTGGCAGAACGTGCACGGGCTGACCCCGTCGGGACTGGCAATGCCCGACCAGGGGGTGGCCTCGCTGCTCGAGCAGTTCGAGGGGCAACGCCCGGTCGAGGTGGCCGAGGCGCTGCGCGAGCTGCCGGTCAAACGGCGCTACGAGTTGTACCGCGCCTTCGACGACGAGCGCCTGGCCGACGTGCTACAGGAACTTCCCGAGGACGAGCAGACCGCAGTGCTGCGCCAGCTCAACACCGAGCGTGCCGCCGACGTGCTGGAAGCGATGGACCCCGACGACGCCGCCGACGTTCTGGGCTCCATGACCCCGGCCGACGCCGAAACACTCCTGCGCAAGATGGACCCCGAGGACTCCGAGGGCGTGCGCCGGCTGCTGGCCCACTCGCCCGACACCGCGGGCGGCCTGATGACCAGCGAACCGGTGGTCCTGGCCCCCGACACCACCGTCGCCGAAGCGCTGGCACAGGTGCGCGATCCGGATCTGACCCCGGCACTGGCCTCGATGGTCTTCGTCACGCGGCCACCCAGCGCCACCCCTACCGGGCAGTACCTGGGCTGCGTCCACCTGCAACGGTTGCTACGAGAACCGCCGGCGGCCCTGGTCAGCGGTATCGCCGATACGGATTTGCCCAGCCTGAGCCCGGCCGATTCACTGGCCGCGGTGACCCGCTACTTCGCCGCGTACAACCTGGTGTGCGGCCCCGTCGTCGATGAGGAGAACCACCTCTTGGGGGCGGTGTCGGTCGACGACGTGCTCGACCACATGCTGCCCGACGACTGGCGTGAACGTGACGAGCCTGAGCTCCCGGTGGCGGGCTCATGAGCGAAACCTCGGCGCGTCAGCGGCTGGACACCCCGCGCGCGACCCGCGGCTTCGGGCTGCACGTCGACATCGAGGCGGTGGGCGCGTTCAGCGAGTCGATCGCGCGTTTCCTCGGCACCGGGCGCTACCTGGCCATTCAGACCATCGTGGTGCTGGTCTGGATCGCCCTCAACATCGGCGTCTTCACCTTCCAATGGGACCCGTACCCGTTCATCCTGCTCAACCTGGCGTTCTCGACTCAGGCCGCGTATGCCGCCCCGCTCATCCTGCTGGCCCAGAACCGGCAGGAGAACCGGGACCGGGTCTCCCTCGAGGAAGACCGGCGCCGGGCCGAACAGACCAAGGCCGACACCGAATACCTGGCCAGGGAACTGGCGTCGCTGCGGTTGGCGGTCGGCGAGGTTGCCACCCGCGACTACCTGCGCCGCGAGTTGGAGGAACTGCGTGACCTGATCACCGAACTGGTCCCGCAAACCGACACCGACGGGAGCAATCCGAGCAAAGCCGACGGCGGCGAGCGCAAGTCCAAGCGCGGTGGTTGATATCACTGTCGACCATTGTCGTAACAACGGAAACCTCGACTATGTATGGTGACTTGGTTCACAACATGGCCAAAGCTGACTTAAGGACGGGTAAGTGCGCGTAGGGGGAGGAGCGGTTATCGCAACCGCTCGGCGCCATGTGAGCCGGCTCGTGCGCTCGCCCGCGCTCGGCGTCGCCGTCCTGGCCCCCATCGTGTTGGTCGCAGGCGCCGGTTCGGCCGCCCCTGGCGCCGGGGTCTCCGGCACCGCGGTCACCCCGCTGGCCGCCGTCGCCCCCCAGACCGACCGGTCTGGCCCCGCCGTGGTCGCCGCGGCCAGACCTCCGACGAGCTTCCGCATCAAGCCGATGACCACGCTCTCCGCTCCCCCACCGGCATTCGTGGTCAATACCCCTGGCGCCCTTGGCATTCCAGGAACATCGCTGAAGGCCTACCGCAACGCCGAACGGATGATGGCCGCGGCCTACCCCAGTTGCGGGGTCAGCTGGAACCTGCTGGCCGGCATCGGCCGGATCGAGTCGGGGCACGCCAACGGCGGCGCCACCGATGCCAGCGGCACCGCGGTCCGTCCGATCTACGGCCCCGCACTCGACGGCACCTTGCCTGGCAACGAGATCATCGTCCAGAGCGTTCAGGCGGGGCGGGTCTCATATGTGCGGGCCATGGGGCCGATGCAATTCCTGCCCGGCACCTGGGCCCGGTATGCCTCCGACGGCGACGGTGACGGCCAAGCCGATGTGCAGAACGTGTTCGACTCGGCGCTGGCCGCGGCTCGCTACCTGTGCAGCGGGGGGCTCAACCTGCGCGACCAAGCCCAGGTCATGACGGCGATCCTCCGATACAACAACTCGGTGGCCTACGCCCGCAACGTGTTGGGCTGGGCCGCGGCCTATGCCACGGGCGTGGTGCCCGTCGACCTGCCCGAAATCACCGGGTCCATTCCTCCGATCGGCGATTCCCACCTGGACAACCCGGAGGGCCTCGGCCCGGGCCTACCCACCGACGCCACCGGCCTGCCCGCAGGCGATCCGCTGGCCCTGATTCCGCTGCTGAACCGCAACGAGACCGGCACGCAGAACGTTCCGGGCTTCGCACCGGGGCAGGTGCTCGGTCCGCTGCCGGGTCCGGCAGAGGCCATCCCGTCCCAGACCCCGGCCGCGCCGCCGCCCTGGGTGCCGCCGTGGGAGCAACCGCGTCAGCCCACGTGCGTGGTGTTCTGCTTGGGTGAGCAGGCCCCGCCGCCGCCCGGCCCCGGTCCGGCGCAATTCCCGCCGCCAGGGCCCGTGCCCGGACCGGCACCGCAGGCACCGCCGCTGGGGCCGGCACCGGCCCAGATCTCTCCCGTGGCCCCCGCACCTGCGCCGGCCGGCCCGCCGATCGAGGCCGCGCCGCCGATTCCGGCATTGGGACCGGGTGCCGGCCCCGCCCCTGGACCGGCACCGGGGCCCGCCTGACGCTGGCCTGGATCCGGCGTCGTGTGCCACCGCCGTAGACTCAGCAGTGATGTCCGAATCTGCCACTGAGCTGCAATCCGCGGTTCGCGCTGCGCTGGCCAAGGTGATCGACCCCGAATTGCGGAAGCCGATCACCGAACTCGGCATGGTCAAGAACATCTCGATCGAGGCCGACCACGGCGTGCATGTCGAGATCTACCTGACCACCGCGGCCTGCCCGAAGAAGAACGAGATCGCCGACCTGGTGAAGGCCGCCGTCACCGACGTTCCCGGCACCGGCGCCGTCAAGGTGAGCCTCGACGTGATGAACGACGAGCAGCGTGCCGAATTGCGCAAGATGCTGCGCGGCGATTCCCGCGAGCCGGTGATCCCGTTCGCCCAGCCCAACTCGTTGACCCGGGTGTACGCGGTGGCCTCGGGCAAGGGCGGGGTCGGCAAGTCGAGCGTGACGGTCAACCTGGCTGCCGCGATGGCCGCCCGCGGGCTGTCCGTCGGTCTGTTGGATGCCGACATCTACGGCCATTCGGTGCCGCGCATGATGGGCACCGGCGACCGACCCACACAGGTCGACTCGATGATCCTGCCGCCCGTCGCCCACGACGTGAAGGTCATCTCGATCGCGATGTTCACCCAGGGCAACACGCCCGTGGTGTGGCGCGGGCCCATGCTGCACCGGGCCCTGCAGCAGTTCCTGGCCGATGTGTACTGGGGCGATCTCGACGTCCTGCTGCTCGACCTGCCGCCCGGGACCGGCGACGTGGCGATCTCGGTGGCCCAGCTGATCCCCGGTGCGGAGATCCTTGTCGTGACCACACCCCAGCTGGCCGCGGCCGAGGTGGCCGAGCGCGCCGGTGCGATCGCCCTGCAGACCCGTCAGCGCATCGCGGGCGTGGTGGAGAACATGTCGGGCCTGCTGATGCCCGATGGCACCGTCATGCAGCTGTTCGGTGAGGGCGGCGGCCACCAGGTGGCGGAATCGCTGACTCGCTCGGTGGGCGCCGAGGTGCCGTTGCTGGGCCAGGTCCCGCTGGACCCGGCGCTGGTCACGGCCGGCGACTCCGGTGTTCCGCTGGTGCTGTCGGCCCCGGATTCACCCGCCGGCGCCGAGCTGCGCAAGATCGCCGAGGGATTGTCGGCGCGTAAGCGTGGGCTGGCCGGGATGTCGCTGGGGCTGGATACCGCCCGCCGTTAGGTCGCGTCGGGGTCGAATGTCGTTCCGGTGGGCTTCTCCGCCGGCTTGGCCACTGTGTCGCCGACGGCCTTGTCGCCCGGCACCGAGGGCTGCTGATTCTGGTGGTCGTCGAAGGCCCCGGTCAGGAATGAATCGTCGCCGTCGAGCAGGTGCTTGGTGATCGCGGCGCGCGGCGTCATGCCGCGCAGCTTCTGAAAGTCGGCCAGGGGCTGCCGGAGATCGTCGAAATCCGGCCCCAAGTCCTCACGCAACTGGGTGGTGGCGCCGCTGACGTAGTCGCGCGCCTGCCGCAGCGCCCCGGACGTCCAGCGGATGGCACCGGGCAGGCGTTCGGGCCCCAGGATCACCAGACCGGCGATCACCAGGACCAGCATCTCTCCCCACCCGATGTTCGCGAACATCGCTACTGCGCTTTTTGATCGTCGCTGATCGGCGTGACCATGAATGTCATGGGCCGACCGTCGCGGAGCACCTCGATCGGGGCTTCCTGCCCGATCTTGAGCTGACGCACCGCGACCACCATCTCATCGGCGTCGGCGACCTCGCGGTCCCCGACCTTGACCACTACGTCGTTCTCCAGGATCCCCGCCTTCTCCGCCGGGCCGCCTGCGTTGACGTTGCGGACCTGCGCACCCGAGGCGACGCTGTTGCTCACCGTGACGGCGCTCAACAACAGCGTCGGATGAGCAACCTTGCCGTCCTTGATCAGGTTCTCGACGACCTGCTTGACCTCGTTGACCGGAATCGCGAAGCCCAGCCCGCTGGCGCTGTCCGACAAGGACTTTCCGGCCGTGTTGATCCCGATCACCTCGGAGGACATGTTGATCAGCGGGCCGCCGGAGTTGCCGTGGTTGATCGAGGCATCGGTCTGGAGCCCGTCGATCACGGTGTCGGTGTCGGAGCCCTCACCCGAAAGCGGCACGGGGCGGTGCAGGGCACTGATGATGCCGCTGGTGACCGTGCTGCGCAGGCCCAGCGGGGCGCCGGCGGCGATGACTTCCTCACCGACGCGCACCTTCTCGGAATCACCCATGCGCGCCACGACGAGGTTGTCGACGTTGTCGACCTTCAGCACCGCCAGGTCGGTCTTGGGGTCACGACCGACGAGGTTGGCAGGGACTTCGCTGCCGTCGTTGAACACGACGGTGATCTTGTAGTCCGCGGGCTTGCTCGCGGCATCTGAGATCACGTGGTTGTTGGTGACGATGTAACCCTTGCCGTCGACGACCACACCCGAGCCCTGTGAGCCCTCGGTCTTGCTCTTGGCCTCGATCGTCACCACCGAGTCCTCGACCGCGGCGGCGACCTTGGCGAACCGCCCGGCGTCTGCGGGCGGGGCATCGCCGGTCTCCAGCGTCACCTTGGAGGTGGTGAAGGCCTGCACGGTGCCCGCCGTCTTCTGGCCGACCCAGCCGCCGACGAACGCGATCAACCCGGCGACGATCAACAGGATGAACAGCGACGGCCACGACACTCGGCCGCCGAACAGCACCTCGCGGGCACCCAGCTTGCCGATCGGAGCGGCCGCCACCACCGGCGCGGCCGGCGCCTGCGCCGGCATACCCAGCGCGGGAATGGCACCCGGGTCGCGCCAGGGATCGTCGAAATCTTCGTCCCCGACGGCCTTCTCGGCCTCCATCGCGCCGATGTCGGTGGGATGGCGCTGCAGCGAGTCGGCGGCGCCACCGGGCCGGCCGAACGCCTCGGCCAGCACGGGATCGGGCGGTTGGTCCTTGGGCGCGTACTCACCCTGGTCCTGGTACTTCTCGGCACCCAGGAACGAGCCTTCGACGCCGTCGGGACGCCCGAAAGTGCGCTCCGACAACTGATCGACGGGTGGGCGCTCCACGGGGCGCGGTTCCAGACGACCGCTCTCGTCGGACTGGTCCTGGTTGGTCACCGGTGTATCACTCTCTATCGGAGCGCCCGCCCCAGCCGGATAGGCCGGCGCCGGTCACTGATCGCCTTGTGTGCAGCCTACCGACGCTTACGCCGGCTCCGCGTCGGGTCATCAGCGAACCGGGGCTGCTCATCGACGTCGGCCGAAGGCTGGGGGCTGTGGTGCGGTATCTGCGACAACAGCCCCAGCAGGGAATTCGGGATGGCTATCGGACAGGAGTCCCGCAATGCGGCCCGGGCCTGGCCCTGGGCATCGACCTCGGCAGCGCAATCCGGGCACAGGGACAAATGGTGGGCGGCCCGCAGATGGGCGCTCATTCGCAGCTCACCATCGACGAATGCCGCGATCGCCTCGATCGACAGATGCTCGGTGGATCCGAACTGGCGCGGCGCGCCGACCGGGGCATCGCTCTGCGAGGCGAACTGCGCAGGCAACCAGGAGAATGCCCGACGGAACACATGTCCCGGGTCGACCATCGCCCAGCTCCTCTCACCACGCCCAAATGTCCTGACCCGAATGTAGCGCGACCGGGCGCGCTGAACACCAACCACCGCTAGGCGGATTTGGCGGTTTCCGGCGAGTTCTTCGCCAGATAGTCGCGCAGCGCCTGCCGACCGCGGTGGATGCGGCTGCGCACGGTGCCGAGCTTCACGCCCAGTGTGGCGCCGATTTCCTCATAGGACAGACCCTCGATGTCGCACAGGACCACCGCAGCGCGGAACTCCGGGGCAAGTGAATCCAGAGCCGCCTGAAGATCGGCCCCCAACCGGGAGTCGTGGTAGATCTGCTCGGGGTTCGGATCCTCGGCGGGCACCCGGTCGTAGTCCTCGGGCAGCGCTTCCATGCGGATGCGGCCGCGTCGGCGGACCATGTCCAGGAACAGGTTGGTGGTGATGCGGTGCAACCACCCCTCGAAGGTTCCGGGCTGGTAGTTCTGCACCGAGCGGAACACCCGGATGAAGGTCTCCTGGGTCAGGTCCTCGGCATCGTGCTGGTTACCCGATAGCCGGTAAGCCAGCCGGTAGACCCGGTCGGCATGTTGGCGCACCAGCTCGTCCCACGACGGCATGGCGGCCTGGTCGCCGGTGGCGTCGAAAACTGCCGTACCGGTCAACTCGTCGGAAGGCTCCACCCATTCGCCGGTGGTGAACTGCTCCAAATGAGCCATGGTCACCGGGGCGGCCTGGGTGGCAGGGTTCGAGGTAACAGTGTTCGTGCTCGTCGGATCCTCCTGATCACAAATTTCACTCAGCTCAACACGACTGATGACTTCGTTATTCCGATGACTGTCCTGGTTGTGCTGGGCAGTGCGCCAGCGGGCGCCGTGTTCCATGCCGATACCGTTCCCGATCCCGGTGTGGCAGGCATATGAGCAATCTGAACTTTCCCTGAGAAAGCCGACGATACGTCGGGTTACCTGCACGGACCAGCGAATTTCGAGCCCGTGATAACCGCCACCCACGGGCGTGTCGCCTCGGCGCCCCGGGGGTCTGGCTTACGCTGCGGGCATGGTCAGCTCCAACGCAGATCGCGCCGAGGCGATCGTCACCCACGCCGAACGGTCGATCTCCGAAGACGAGATCGTCGCGGCTGCGCGCGAGCGGGCCGACGAACTCGGCGCGGGTGCGGTCACGCCGGCGGTGGGGGCGTTGCTGAGTGTGCTCGCGCGGCTCACCGGGGGGCGCGCGGTGGTCGAAGTCGGCACCGGCGCCGGCGTCAGCGGGTTGTGGCTGTTGTCCGGCATGAGCGACGACGGCGTACTGACCACGATCGACGTCGAACCCGAGCACCAGCGCATCGCCAAGCAGGGGTTCAACGAGGCCGGAGTCGGCCCCGGACGCACGCGGCTGATCAGTGGACGCGCCCAGGAGGTGCTGACCCGTCTGGCCGACGAGTCGTACGACCTGGTGTTCATCGATGCCGAGCCGATGGACCAGCCGCAGTTCGTGACCGAGGGCGTGCGGCTGCTGCGTTCCGGTGGCGCCATCGTGTTGCACCGTGCCGCGCTGGGCGGCCGGGCCGGCGACGCCGGGGCCAACGATGCCGAGGTCAGCGCCGTGCGCGAGGCGGCCCGGCTCATCGCCGAGGACGAACGGCTCACCCCGGTGCTGATCCCGTTGGGCGACGGCTTGCTGGCCGCCGCCCGCGACTGACTCTCTCAACCCTTCCTCCGGCCTCACCCCTCGGCTGTAGGGGTGGGGCCGAACTTGTTCTTTACGGATTCCTGACGGGCCAACCCCTTGACCGCTGACTGAACGCATGTTTAGCGTACTAAACATGCGTTCAGTCGATGATCGAACAGCAATCGCCCGGATCCGCGACGCCGCGATCGAGCAGTACGGGCAACACGGCTTCAGCGTGGGATTGCGCAGCATCGCCGAGGCCGCGGGCGTCAGCGCCGCCTTGGTGATCCACCATTTCGGCTCCAAGGAAGGCCTGCGCAAGGCGTGCGACGCCTACGTGGCCGAGGTGGTGCGCGAAGCCAAGACCGAGTCCATTCAGAGCGCTGACCCCTCGACCTGGATGGCGCAAATGGCCGAGATCGAGTCCTACGCGCCACTGATGGCCTATCTGGTACGCAGCATGCAGTCCGGCAGCGAACTGGCCAAGGCGTTCTGGCGCACCATGGTCGACAACGCCGAGGAGTACCTGCAGGAGGGTGTCCGTACCGGCGTGCTCAAACCCAGCCGCGACCCGCGGGGCCGGGCGAAGTTCATGGCGATGTGCAGTGGCGGCGGATTTCTGCTGTACCTGCAGATGCACGACGACCCAACAGATCTGCGCCGGGTGTTGCGGGATTACGGCGAAGAAATGATGCTGCCCGCCCTGGAGCTCTACACCGAGGGGCTCATGACCGACTCGACCATGTACGACACGTTCCTGCATCAACGCGAACAAGGCATCCCGTTCAGCACAGCCACCGAGAGCAAGGAGCCAGCGTGAACAAGTCCGTCGAAATCCGCGGATTGACAAAGTCTTTCGGGCACACCAAAGCCCTGGACGGACTGAACCTCACCGTATCCCCCGGCCACGTCACCGGGTTCCTCGGACCCAACGGCGCGGGCAAGTCCACCACGATCCGAGTGCTGTTGGGACTGCTGCGGGCCGACGGGGGAAGCGTGCGACTGCTCGGCGGCGACCCTTGGCGCGACGCGGTCGCGCTGCACCGGCGGATCGCCTACGTCCCCGGCGATGTCACATTGTGGCCCAACCTGACCGGCATGCAGGCCATCGACTTTTTGTGCCGGCTGCGCGGGAACGGCGTCGACACTCGGCGCCGAGACGCCCTCATCGAACGATTCGAGCTGGACCCGCTCAAGTTGACCCGCACCTATTCCAAGGGCAATCGGCAGAAGGTCGCCATCGTCGCGGCGTTCAGCTGCCACGCCGAGCTCTATATTCTCGACGAGCCGACATCAGGACTGGACCCGTTGATGGAGAAGGCATTTCAACAATGTGTCGGTGAGGTCGCCGGCCAAGGCGCCGCGGTCCTGCTGTCCAGCCACATCCTCGCCGAAGTGGAAAAGCTCTGCGACAACGTGACGATCATCCGCTCCGGACGCACGGTGCGTTCCGGAACACTGGCCGAGCTGCGCCACCTGATGCGCACCAAGGTCGTCGCACGCACCCGCTCCGACGGCCGCGCGCTGCAGAACACCCCCTATGTTCACGACTTCGCCAGCCGTGAGGGTGCAGTGAGCTTCTCGGTGGACCGCAACGACATCGAGTTCGCCCTGGAGCACCTCACCGATCTCGGCATCGAAGATCTCACCGTCACACCGGCATCCCTGGAGGACATGTTCCTCCGTGAGTACCAGGGGGCGACTCGATGACAGTCGCCACCGCCCCGGCGCGCCCCGCGGGACCGGCGCGCACGGCGACGTCACCATTCACCGGTACCGGAATCCTGTTGCGCCTGGCGCTGCGTCGTGACCGGGTACGGCTCGGCGTGTGGCTCGCGGTACTCACCTCGATGATGGTTTACGCGCCCAACGCGATTCGGTTGGCATACCCCGGTGAAGAGCAGCGACTGGCCAGGGTCAACCTGCTCAAGACTCCGGCCGGGATGATGCTCGGCGGGCCCATGTTCGGCGGCAACGAGACCGACCTCGGCGTGATGATGGCCAACGAACTGATGCTCACGCTGACCATCGCGACCTCGATCCTGGCGGTTCTCACCGTGATTCGTCACACCCGCGCCGAAGAGGAGAACGGCATCGCCGAACTGGTGCTCTCCTCGGTGGTGGGACGCTACGCACGGACCGCCGCTGCCCTGATCCTGGTCGGTGGGCTCAACGCCGTTCTCGCACTCACCATGACCCTGGCCATGGCCGCCACCGGCTTCGCGGTACTCGACACCGCCGCCATGTGTCTGGGCATCACGGGAGTGGCCATGGTGTTCGGCGCCGTCGCCGCGGTGACCGCGCAGCTCTGGCGACAGGCTCGCACGGCGTCGGGCGCGGCGCTTGCGGTACTTGCGCTGGCCGCGCTGGTGCGCGGGGCAGGCGATGTCATCGACAACTCGGGCAGCGCCCTGAGCTGGTTCTCCCCCATCGCCTGGGCACAACAGATGCGACCGTTCGCCGGCCTGCGTTGGTGGCCGTTCAGCCTGCTGGTAATCCTGGCCGTCGCGCTGATGGCGGTCGCCGCGGTGCTGGAGCGGCGTCGCCAATACGACGCGGGCACCATCGCGTCGGCGGGTGAAAAGCCTGATGCCGCTGCGATCACCGGCCCGCTGCGGCTGCACCTGACGTTGCAACGCGGCCAGACCATCGGCTGGGCCACGGGCCTGTTCGTGGCCGGCCTGGTCTTCGGTTCGATGACGAAAGCGCTGCTGGACGCGGCCGAGACCAACGAATTGATCGCCCGGGTGCTGTCCGCGACCGGCAACGACGGCATCTACACCACCATGACTCAATTCCTGGCCGCGGCGGCCTGCGGGTACGTTGCCTCGGCTGTGCTGCGGGTGTACGCCGACGAGCAGAACGGACTGGGAGAGCCGGTGCTGGCCGGTTCGGTGTCGCGCCGGCGGTGGCTGTTGGGGGCGGTGTGCTGCGCCCTGGCCGGGGCAGCGGTCCTGATGTTGTGCGCCGGGCTGGGCAACGGCCTGGGTGCCGGGCTGACACTGGGCGAGCCGGCGACCGTCATCCGCCTCACCGTGTCCGCACTGGCGTATCTGCCGGCACTGGCCGTAGTGGCCGCGATCGCGGCCTTGGCGGTGGCTCTGCGCGCACCCTGGATCGCCTGGCTGACAGTCACTTTCGTGATTACCGCGTTGTACCTCGGGGCGCTGCTGCGCCTGCCACGCTGGCTGATCGAGTTGTCGCCCGTGGGCCAGACCACTGTGCCCAGTAACTTCCCGGCTGCGGCGCTGATTGTGATGCTCGTCGTCGCAACGGTTTTGGCGGCCATCGCCGGCTGGATCTATCGCAACCGCGACGCGGTGTGAAACCCAGATAGGAGGTAGCTGATGAAACTCGCACTTCAGACCATCGCATCCGGTGTATTCGGCCTGGCACTCTTCGTCGTGGCACTGTTCTGGCCGGCCGGCACATTCGGCTACTGGCAGGCCTGGGTTTTCATCGTCGTATTCATGCTCACCACTTTGGTGCCCAGCATCTATCTGGCGGTCCGGGACCCCGCCGCCCTGCGACGACGGCTGCACGGTGGGCCCACCGCGGAAACCCGCATCGTGCAGAAGATCATCATCTGGGCAGTCACGGGCTCGGCCTTCGCGGTGTTCGTGCTCAGCGCCCTCGACCACCGGTTCGGCTGGTCGAGCGTGCCGATCGCGGTCGTCGTCCTGGGCAACGTCGTGGTGGCGGTCGGCCTTGTCCTCGCGCAGGCGGTCGTCTTCCAGAACAGCTTCGCCGGCGCCAGCATTCGAGTGGAGGACGAGCAACCCCTGGTATCGACCGGCCTCTATGGCCTGGTCCGTCACCCGATGTACTTCGGTGCGGTGTTGATGATGTTCGGCACGCCGCTGGCGCTTGGTTCGTACTGGGCGCTGCTCGTTTCGATCGTCTCGATCCCGATTTTCGGCGCACGGATCGTCGACGAGGAGAAGATGTTGCGCGCCGAACTCGGCGGCTATGACGAGTACAGCCAGAAGGTCCGCTACCGCCTGCTGCCCTACGTCTGGTGATGGGAGCCCCATGTTGATCGGTCTGCAGGCGGCGGTCTCCGCCGTTGTCGGATTCGCTGTGTTCGCGGTCCTCGTGTTCGCGCCCGCCGGTACGTTCGGCTGGGGTCGTACTGGGCGCTGGTACTCGTCATTCCGGGGGTAGCCCTGCTGGCTGTGCGCATCGTCGACGAGGAGAAGTTGTTGCGCGCCGAACTCGACGGCTACGACCAGTACACCCGCGAGGTCCGTTACCGGCTGCTGCCCTACGTGTGGTGAGCCGAACGGCGCGGAGCGGATAACGGCGAACTGCCCGGCGCGAGGCCGAGTTCGCCGCATACTGCAGTAATGGAACTGTTGACCGGCTTTGGCCTGGCGACCGCGGCGGGGCTCAACGCCTACATCCCGTTGCTGGCGCTCGGCCTGCTGTCACGCTTCACGCATCTGGTGTCGTTACCGGCGGGCTGGTCCTGGCTGGAGAACGGCTGGGTGATCGCGATCGTCGCGGTGCTGCTGATCATCGAGGTGGTCGCCGACAAGATCCCCGCCCTCGACTCCGTCAACGACACCATCCAGACCTTCGTCCGCCCGACCGCGGGCGGCATCGTGTTCGGGTCGGGCACCGCGTCGCAGACCGCGGCCGTCACCGACCCGGGCGCTTTCGCCCAGTCCGGGCAATGGATCCCGGTGGTGATCGGCGCGGTCACCGCGCTGGTGGTGTCGTTGACCAAGTCCACGGTGCGGCCGGCGGCCAACGTCGCCACCGCCGGGGTCGCCGCACCCGTGCTGTCCACCGTCGAGGACGTCACCAGTGTCGGTCTGGTTTTCGTGGCGATCCTGCTGCCGATCCTGGTGCTCGTGGCGCTGGTCGTGTTGCTCTGGGGCGCGTTCCGGTTGTGGCGGTGGCGCAGGCGACGGACCGAGGCCAAGGTCGGCGTCAACGCACGCACCAGTGCGGCGCCCCGACCCGCCGCGGTGGATCCGTGGGAATGACCCCGCACTGACGCGCGGATGCGTCAGATCCAGACACCCTTGCCGACGGCGACCACACCGCCCGCACTGATCGCGAACCGCTCGCGGTCCTTGTCGAGGTCCACACCCACCATCTCGCCCGGGCCCACCACCACGTTCTTGTCCAGGATGGCGTGGCGCACCACCGCACCCCGCCCGATCCGCACCCCCGGCATCAGAACGCTGCCCTCCACGATGGCGCCGTCGTCGATGACGACGTTGGAGGACAACACCGAATTGCGCACCGAGGCAGCCGAAATGATGCTGCCGGCACCGACCACCGACTCCTGTGCCGATCCGCCGTTGACGAACTTGGCCGGTGCCAGGTTCTCCGACTCACCGCGGATCGGCCAGCGCTTGTTGTAGAGGTTGAACACCGGGTGCACCGACACCAGATCCATGTGCGCGTCGTAGAACGCGTCGAGTGTTCCGACGTCGCGCCAGTAGCCGTGATCGCGTTCGGTGGCCCCGGGCACCTCGTTGTTGTTGAAGTCGTAGACCGCGGCCATCCCGTCGGTCACCAGCCGGGGGATGATGTCGCCGCCCATGTCGTGGTCTGAGTGGTCATCATCGGCATCGGCGCGGATCGCGTCGATGAGCACCTTGGTGGTGAAGATGTAGTTGCCCATCGACACGAAAGTCTGTTCGGGATCATCGGGGGTGCCCGGTGGATCCGCGGGCTTCTCCACAAAATCTCGGATACGCCCGGAATCGTCGGCGTCGATGCAGCCGAACGCACTGGCCTCAGCGCGCGGTACCCGGATCCCGGCCACGGTGGCCCCGGCCCCGCTGTCGATGTGGAACCGCAGCATCTGTTCGGGGTCCATGCGGTACACGTGGTCGGCGCCGAAGATGATGATGTAATCCGGGTCTTCGTCGTAGATCAGATTGAGTGACTGGTAGATCGCATCGGCCGATCCGGTGTACCAGCGGGGCCCGAGCCGCTGCTGCGCAGGCACCGGGGTGATGTACTCACCGGCCAGGCCCGACAGCCGCCAGTTCTGGCTGATGTGCCGGTCCAACGAATGCGACTTGTATTGCGTCAGAACGCAGATCCGTAGATATCGGGCGTTCACCAGGTTGGACAGCACGAAATCGATCAGCCGGTAGGCACCGCCGAAGGGAACTGCCGGCTTGGCACGATCAGCCGTCAACGGATACAGCCGTTTGCCCTCTCCCCCGGCCAGAACGATGCCCAGCACATGTGGCAACTCCCTCATGGGTCAAACCTATCCGCCAACCAGCAACGCGGCCAGCCAATGGCAACAGATGTGTGCGGCGTGTAGCTGGACCCTCGCCGACCTACTACCGTCTCGGATATGCGGGTGGCCATGATGACTCGGGAATATCCACCCGAGGTGTACGGCGGTGCCGGGGTGCACGTGACCGAACTCGTCGCACAATTGCGTCAGCTGTGCGACGTCGACGTCCACTGCATGGGCGCCCCCCGGGACGGGGCCTTCGTGGCGCAGCCCGACCCCGCGCTGCGCGGCGCCAATGCGGCGCTGTCGACACTGTCCGCGGACCTCAACATGGTCAACTCCGCGTCGGAGGCCACGGTGGTGCACTCACATACCTGGTACGCCGGGATGGCCGGGCACCTGACCGGACTGCTCTACGGCATCCCCCATGTACTGACCGCCCACTCGCTCGAGCCGCTGCGCCCCTGGAAAGCCGAGCAGCTCGGTGGGGGCTACCGGGTGTCCTCATGGGTGGAACGCACCGCGATCGAGGCTGCCGACGCGGTGATCGCAGTGAGCTCCGGTATGCGTGACGACGTGCTGCATACGTATCCAGCGCTCGATCCCAACCGGGTCCACGTGGTGCGCAATGGGATCGACACCGACGTCTGGTATCCGGCAGCGCCCGCCGATCACGACTCGGTGCTGGCCGAACTCGGTGTCGACCTGACCCGGCCGATCGTGGCTTTCGTCGGACGCATCACCCGTCAGAAAGGTGTGGCCCACCTGGTGGCCGCGGCCCACCGGTTCAGCCCGGAGGTGCAGCTGGTGTTGTGTGCCGGCGCCCCCGACACCCCCGAGATCGCTGCCGAGGTGTCCTCGGCAGTGGCGGAACTGGCCCGGGCCCGCACCGGCGTGTTCTGGGTGCGCGAGATGCTGCCGATCAACAAGATCCGCGAAATACTTTCCGCTGCCACAGTTTTCGTCTGCCCCTCGGTGTACGAGCCGTTGGGCATCGTGAATCTGGAAGCGATGGCTTGTGCGACGCCGGTGGTCGCCTCCGATGTCGGCGGTATCCCAGAGGTCGTCGCCGACCGACAGACCGGGCTTCTGGTGCACTACGACGCCACCGACCCGCGCTTCTTCGAGATGCGTCTGGCCGACGCGGTCAACTCACTGGTGGCCGAGCCGGACACCGCCAGAAAGTACGGTGAGGCCGGACGCCAGCGGTGCATCGCCGAATTCTCCTGGGCGCACATCGCTGAGCAGACCCTGGAGATATACCGCAAGGTGTCCGCCTGAGCGGACACCTTGCGAGGTCGATCAGCTGGTGACGGCCTTGAGTTCGTCACCCAGCGCAGCGGCCTCGTCAGGAGTCAGTTCGACAACGAGGCGCCCACCGCCTTCCAGCGGTACTCGCATTACGATCCCTCGCCCCTCTTTGGTTGCTTCCAGTGGACCGTCACCAGTCCGGGGCTTCATCGCCGCCATCGAGTGCTCCCTCCAACTTCGCCGACCCGCGTCAGGGCCAGGTTGGGGCCGAAGCCGCCCACTCGTTGGCGGCACCCGGCGTTGAACTGCTACTGAACTCCCCCTATTCTTCCCTATCCGCCGCGATGGTTGTGCAAAGACCCTTCGGATACCGACTGATGTCACTTTCGGGCTGCCTCCGGCACCCAGCAGGCCGCGACGTGATCGTCGACCATCCCGGTGGCCTGCATCAACGCATATGCCGTGGTGGGGCCGACGAACTTGAAGCCGCGGCGCTTGAGTTCCTTGGCCATGGCGGTCGATTCCGGTGTCACCGCGGGGACTTGGTCCAGGTCAGCGGGCCGGGGACGGGCCGGCGGGGCGAATGACCACAGCAGCTCACTCAAGTCGACGTCGAGGTCGTTGACCGCCTTGGCATTGGCGATCGTCGCCAGGATCTTGGCCCGGTTGCGCACGATGCCGGAGTCGGCCATCAGCCGCTCGATGTCGTCGTCGGTGTACTTCGCGACCACACCGGCATCGAATCCGTCGAACGCAGCCCGGAAATTCTCCCGCTTGCGCAGGATGACCAGCCAGCTGAGACCGCTCTGGAAGGCCTCCAGGCTGATTCGCTCGAACAGAGCGGCCGAATCCCGTAGCGGACGGCCCCACTCGGTGTCGTGGTAGTCGCGGTACAGGGGATCGCCCGATTGGACGGCCCAGCCGCACCGGATGCGGCCATCGTCGGCGGTGCCGACAATCCGGTCGGTCACGGCTCCTCCGAGGTCCGGACCTCGCCCGCGGTGGCCGACATCTCCGCGTCATCGTCGCCCTCCGCGTCGAAGTCGTCGGGTACGCCGTAGGCCGCGCGGACGGCAGCCAGCTCCCCCCGCACTGCGTCCAGTTCGCGACCCAACCGATCCAGTACCCAGTCCACCTCGCTGGTCTTGTATCCGCGGATGACCTGGGCGAACTTGACGGCATCGACGTCGGCTCCGGTGACCCCCGAGGCCGGCAGGACCGTGGCGGTCGTCCCACGGGGCAACGGTGGCAGCGTCTCACCCCGGCCGAAGATCATGCTGCCCAGACCAAACAGCACCGTGGCCACCAGGACCAGCACCACCAGGTACAGCAGTATCAGTGTCACGCCCTCGATACTGCCTCACGCATGCGACATCTAGCGCGGGCGCAGGGTCACCATCGGCGGACGGTCGGCCAGGGACACCGACGACACCCGCGGGGTGAAATCGTCACCGTCGGCGTAGAACTGCGTCAGCCCCATGCCCGAATCAGCGATGCCGCACCGCGACAACAAGGTCGCGATGACCTGCCGACTCATCGAGGCCAACTCGGTCAAGGGGCGGTTGCGGTGGGCTCGCACCCCGAGGTTCACCTGGGCGATGGCGTCGAGACCCAGGCGGTCGTAGGTGTCGACCAGCAGACCGATCTCCACGCCGTAACCGGGCGCGAAGGGTACCGAGGTCAGCAGCTCGCGGGTGCCCGCGTATTCGCCGCCGAGCGGCTGCAGCACGCAGTTCAGCTCGGGGCGCAGCGAGGCCAGCAGCGGGCGCGCCACCAGCTCGGTGACCCGGCCACCCCCGTTGGCGTCCTCGCTGCCGCTGACCTTGAGCGGCCGCCGATAGAACCCCTTGACCAGGTGCACACCGTCGGCGGTGAGCAGTGGGCCCAGCAGCTTGGGGACGAACATCGGGTCGGGGTCGATCAGGTCGGAGTCGACGAAGGCGATGATGTCACCCGTCGTGGCGGCCAAGGACCGCCACAGCACCTCACCCTTGCCCGGCTGCGGTGCCAGTTCAGGCAGCGCGACCTCGCGGCTGATCACCCGGGCCCCGGCGGCGAGCGCACGGATCTCGGTGTCGTCGGTGGACCCCGAATCGAGCACGATCAGCTCATCGACCAGGCCGCCCAACAGCGGGGTGATGGTCTGGACGACGGAGGCGACCGTTTCCTCCTCGTTGAGGGCAGGCAGCACGACCGAGACTGTGCGGCCGGCCTTGGCCGCCTCCAACTCGGCGACGGTCCAACTCGGCCGGTTCCAGCTGTGGTCGGTCAACCAACGATGTCCGACGACTCCGTCGGTGACGTCCAGTTCAGGTATTGCAGTCACGCGAGCCCCCTCACTGTTCGTGCGGGTGCCCGCACTCCCTGGATCGACGCGACCATTTCCAGCACGCGCCGTGTGGGTCCGACCTCGTGTACCCGGAACATGGCCGCTCCATCCGCGGCGGCCAGTGCCGTCGCGGCCAGCGTGCCCTCCAGGCGCTCGGTCAGATCCACACCCAGAGTCTCCCCGACAAAATCCTTGTTGCTCAGCGCCATCAGGACTGGCCATCCGGTCTTAACAAGATCTTTTACGTGGCGCAACAAACTAAGACCGTGATGAGTGTTTTTACCGAAATCGTGGGTCGGGTCGATCAGGATTCGGTCCCGCGGGACACCCGTTGCTACCGCCCGCTCGGCGGCGGCGGTCACCTCGGCGATTACGTCGTCGACAACGCCGCGTTCGGTGATTCCGTAGGTCACCCGGAACGGCCGGGTGCGCGGCACTGCGCCGCCGGTGTGTGAGCACACCAGGCCGGCGCCGAACTCGGCGGCGACCT
The DNA here is from genome assembly GCF_005924235.1 of Mycobacterium sp. DBP42. Lineage (NCBI taxonomy): Bacteria > Bacillati > Actinomycetota > Actinomycetes > Mycobacteriales > Mycobacteriaceae > Mycobacterium > Mycobacterium sp. DBP42. The sequence continues at coordinate 162,747 of NZ_VCMY01000005.1, read as the reverse complement.
CCGGCAGACCGGGGTCCGCACCCGCCCAGGTGTCGTTGATCAGGTCGGCGCCGGCCGCGCAGGCCTGCTTGGCCACCGCCGCGCGCCAGGTGTCGACGCTGATCAGCTGATCGGGGTAGGTGGTGCGCAGCCATTCGATGAACGGCACCACGCGGGCGATCTCCTCGTCGGCGTCGACGGCGCTGCCCGGGCCGGCTTTGACCCCGCCCACGTCGATCACATCGGCGCCCTCGTCGATCACCCGTGCCGCCGCGGACTTCGCGGCGTCGTCGGTGAACGTCGCGCCGCGGTCATAGAACGAGTCCGGCGTCCGGTTGACGATCGCCATGATCAGCGCACGGTCAGCCGCGACCGGGCGTCCGCAGAACTGGCCATTGCGCGTCGTCAACACGCCTCCATAGTGCCTGGTGACTGATCCGCCGCCGTTTCTACCTCAGGGTGGCGATCCGACGCTGGCCACGACACTGGTGCAGAAAGCGGCACACCTGCCTACTTGGGCCGCTTACCTGCCGTCACCTCGTCGGGGTATTCCGGGTAGAACGGCACATAGCCCTCGTCCCGGCCGGCCAGCACATACAGCGGATCCTCGATGTCGGAGCCGTAGCCCTGCTTTCGCAGGTCGACCTTCTGGCTCTTGAACGTCGAGGTGTGGGCCAGTTCGCCGACGACGCGGATGAACAGCGGGACGGCGTAGCCCGGCAGGTGGCCGTAGAACGCGTCGGCCAATTCCTTGCCGTCGAACTCCTTGCCGTCCTTGAGCTGCACCGCGGCCATGCCGGCCCGCCCACCGGCACCGGGCACCTCGACGCCGAACACGGTGCACTCCTCGATCAGCGGATTGCTGGCCACGGCAGCCTCGACCTCGGTGGTCGCCACGTTCTCGCCCTTCCAGCGGAAGGTGTCGCCAAGGCGGTCGGCGAACGCCGCGTGGCCGAGCCCCTGGGACCGCATCAGGTCGCCGGTGTTGAACCAGACGTCGCCCTTCTTGAAGGCGTTGCGCACCAGCTTCTTCTCGCTGGCAGCCTTGTCGGTGTAGCCGTCGAACGGCTGCAGGGCGTTGACCTTGGACAACATCAGGCCTGGCTCGCCGCGCTTGACCTTGCGCAGCCGGCCGTCGGCGCCACGCGCGGGTTCGCCGCTGTCGGCGTCGTATTCGACGAAGGCGACCGGGCTCGGGCAGATGCCGGTGGACTTCGAGACGTTGAAGACGTTGACGAACGCGGTGTTGCCCTCACTGGCGGCATAGAACTCGCAGACGCGCGGGATGCCGAATCGCTGGGTGAACTCGTCCCAGATGGCCGGACGCAACCCGTTGCCGACGATCACGCGGACCTTGTGTGCGCGGTCCGTCGGCTTGGGCGGCTGGTTGAGCAGGTAGCCGCAGATCTCACCGATGTAGACGAACGCGGTCGCCTGATAGTCGATGACCTCGTCCCAGAACCGAGATGCCGAAAACGACTTGCCCAGGGCGAGAGCGGCACCCGAGTTCAGCGCCGATCCGACCGAGACGGTCAGGGCGTTGTTGTGATAGAGCGGCAAGCAGCAGTACAGGGTGTCATCGCTGTGCAGCCGCAGGCCCAAGCCGCCGAACCCGGCCAGCGCGCGCAGCCAGCGGTAGTGGGTCATGACGCTGGCCTTGGGCATGCCGGTGGTGCCCGAGGTGAAGATGTAGAAGGCCTTGTCCTTGGCCAGGACAGCCGATGTGCTGGCGGGATTGGTGGTCGGCGCGGTGGACGCCAGGCGGCGCAGCTCCTCGACCGTGACCAGGCCGTTGGCCTCAGCCCCGCACTCGGTGATGTGCTCGATCAGATCGGACTCGGCCACCACGGCGGCCGCGTTGAGCAGCCCGATGCTGTGAGCCAGCACCTTGCCGCGCTGGTGGTAGTTGAGCATGCCCGCGACGGCGCCGCATTTCACGATCGCCAGCATCAACAGCACCGCGTCGGGCGAGTTGCGCAGCATCACCCCGACCACGTCACCGTGCCCGACGCCCTTGGCGGCAAGCACGGCCGCGTAGCGGTTGACCGTCTCGTTGGCCTCGCGGTAAGTGACACGCTGGTCTTCGAACTTGAGGAAAACCCGGTCGGCGTATTGGGCTGCCCGCTCCTGGAACACCTTGCCGATCGACGTCTTGGCCGTCGGCCGGGCCATCATTCCGGTGAGCACGCCCCGTGCGATGACCGGCGCATCCATCAGCAGACCGGGTACCTGGCTGGCGAGGTCGAGTAGGCCGACGCTGCTTCTGGTGCCCGATTTCTGGTCGGTCATGCGGTCTCCCCCTGCATGTTGTTATGGGTCTCGAGATGGCTCTCGTGTGGGCAACACCATAACCGCGCTGGTGACCGCCGTTACCGCCGGTTCTACGTAAGCGCTGCGCACACGTCGAGCGCTGCGGCGACCTCGTCGACGACGATCAACCGATCCAGCGCCTGGCTGCTGACGTAGCCGGAGTCGGCCAGCCCACGCAGCCAGGTCAACAACCCGTCGTAGTGACCGAACGGATCGAGCAGCACCACGGGCTTATCGTGCATGCCCAGATAACCCGCGGTCCATGCCTCGAAGAACTCTTCCAATGTGCCGATGCCGCCCGGCAGGGCGATGAAGGCGTCGGAGCGGTCCTCCATCTCCTTCTTGCGTTCCCGCATGGTGTCGGTGACCACGAGTTCCGCCGCGTCCACGTCGGCGAGCTCACGGTGTACGAGGGCCTTGGGGATCACGCCGACCGTGCGGCCGTTGGACGAACGCGCGGCCCGCGCGACCGCGCCCATCGCCGAGACGTTGCCGCCGCCGGAGACCAACGTCCATCCGCGCTTGGCGATGGCCACCCCGACCTCACTGGCCAAAGCCAGCAGCTCGGGATGGGTGGGCCCCGAAGCGCAATAGACACATACCGCAAACTCGCGGTCAGTTTCACCGGACACGTACCCAAACTAAAGGGTGCTGGTGAACCAGCGATGACGGGTGGGCGATGGACGCGACCGCGGCTCGCGGGGAGACTGAACTGAACGCGGAGGGACGATCCTGGTGACTGACGATGCCGACCAGCCGGTAAGGCTGAGCCGCGAGTTCATCTTGGATACCGCGATCGAGCTGATCGATCGCGATGGTCTGACGAAACTGACCATGCGGCGGCTGGGTGCGGCCTGCGGCGTCGAGGCCATGGCGCTCTACCGTTATGTGCACAGCCGGGGCGATCTGCTGACCGGTGTCGTCAACCACATCGTGGACCGCCTCTACGCCGATCAGCTCGCCGCACGCCGGCAAGAGGACGGCTGGCAGGACTTTCTGCTCCGGCTCGGCCACGGCGTGCGCCAGATCGCCATCGACCATCCCGATGTGTTCCCGCTCGTGGCGACGGAAGCCCCCGAGGCACCGTGGGTGCGGCCACCACTGCGCAGCCTGCGCTGGATGGAGACTTTTCTGGAAACACTGCTGTCCTACGGGTTCAGCGACAACGCCGCAGTGGCCGCGTACCGGACGTACACCACGTTTCTGGTGGGTCAACTGCTGCTGGAGGTATCCGCGCGCGGGGTAACCCTCAGCCCCGACGAGGCCGTTCTCGACGATGAGCCGCGTCCCGACACGACGCTGGACGACTACCCGAACCTGCGTCGGCTGCAACCGATGCTGGCCGAGGACCACAGCGCCGACGAGTTCGAGGAAGCACTGGAGGCCATGCTCGACCGCATCGAGACCTGGCTGCCCAATCCCTGATCGGGACCATGATCACCCGTGTTTACAACGTAAACTTCGGCGGTTATGCTCGGTTTCATCGTGGAATCGAGCAAGCAGGATCACGAGCTGCACTGGACAGTTCGCACCATCCCCGAAGGCCTCATCGTGCAGGTCTTCGGACAAGCCGATGCCCACAATGAATCCGACTGGCAGCGCATGCTCCACGAATCGGCCGCCGCGGCACCCGAATCCTCGACGCTCGTCGTCGATGCGGGATCCCTGGACTTCATGAACTGCGGGGCGCTACTCGCCCTGGCCAAAATGACCGTCGACTGCCGCGCACAGGCGGTCACGTTGAGGGTGGTACTTCGTCAGCCGAGCATCCTGCGAATCATCACCGAATGCGGCATGGACGATGCGGTGTCGGCGCACCCGGACCTCAATTCGGCGTTGAACGGCCACCGCCCCCCATAGGATTCGATGGATGGCTGTCGACTGGGTGATCGCACCGCGTGACCGCGCACTCGATGGCCTCGAGGCCGGCCTGCAGGAGAGCTGCGGCGCGGCCCTCCTCGGCCCTTCCGGCGTGGGCAAAACCTCGCTGATTCGCACCGCCGCCGAACATCTGGCAAGCGATTTCCGTCGCGTGGTGTGGATAACCGGGACCGAATCGGCTGCGGCCGTTCCGTTCGCGGCGGTGGCGCACCTGATCGACATTCCTCCGGCGGGCAAGACCGCCGACGTGCTCCGGTCCGCACGTGAGACGCTCGGGACCGAGCTGTTGCTGGTCGTCGACGACGCACATCTGCTGGACCGCTTGTCCGCAGCCCTGGTGTACCAGCTCGCGGTCAGTGGGGCGGCCAAACTCATCGTCACCGCATCCGCGGCCGACGCACCCGACGACGTCGCGGCGCTGTGGGATGACGGCTTGGTGAATCGGGTCGAGATGGCACCGCCGGGCCACGACGACGCCCGCCTGGCCGATCAGGTCGCCACGTTTCTCGCCGATCTGCCAGACGGTGCGCTCTCCGTGCTACGGCAATTGTCGGTGCACGATCCACTCCCGCTGGCCGATCTGACGGCACTGACCAGCGCCGGGGCCGTACAAGAGGCACAAGAATGCGGCGTGGTGCGCGTCGAGGACGCGATGGCGCGCTGTGTGCATCCGCTGTTTCTCAGCGGCATGCGCGCGACCATCGGCGGGCCGGGGCTGAGGCGATTGCGCAGCACGCTGGTCGAGCGCTTGTCCGCGACGTCGCGGCCCGGTGTGGTGGACCGGCTGCGGGTGGCGGTACTCGCGCTCGACAGCGACGTCCGCCCGCCAGTGGACGAACTCGTGGGGGCCGCAAGCGAGGCGCTGCGGCTGGGCGACCTGGAACTGAGCGAGCGCCTGGCGCGGGCCGCGACTGCGGCGTCCTCCGATTTCACGGGCCTGCTCACTCTCGCGTACGCGTTGGCCTGGCAGGGACGTGGCCGTGAGGCTGATGCCGTTCTGGGACAGATCGATCCGGCCGGCCTGTCCGAGGACCAGCTGATGGCGTGGGCGTTGCCACAGGCGGCCAATCAGTTCTGGATGCTCTCGGAACCCGAACGCGCGACCGCATTCCTGCGTTCCACCCGCCGGCAGGTGTCGACGCCGCAGGCCCAGTCCACGCTCGACGCACTGGCGGCCACTTTCGCGATGAATGCCGGTACACCCCAACGGGCTTTGGGTCTGGCCATGGAGGTGCTGGACTCCCCGGCCGCCGATGACACCGCCATCGGCTGGGCGGGTTCGACGGCGGCGCTGAGTTGCGCCCGGCTTGGCCAGTTCGACCGGGTGGATGCGATGGCACAGCGTGCGCTGGCAGCCGGGCATCCGGGCCTGCTGCGGTTCACGAGCGGGTTCGGCCAAACCACGGCGCTGCTGATGACCGGGCAGCTGGACCGGGCCCAGGAAATGGCCAAGGGCATCACCGATTTCACCCAGCTGCTGCAGCCCGGCCGCTCCATCGGCGAGGTGCTGATGGCTGACGTGCTGCTGGTCCGCGGTGACTGCGATGAGGCGATTGCGTTGTTGCGCAAGGCGACCGCCGCGCTGGCGCCGACCGGGTATTCCTGGGGACCCCTGGCCTGGATGCTCTTGGCACAGGCCGTCGGCCAACGCGGCATGCCGGTCGAGGCCGGAAAAGCGTTGTCCCGGGCGGAATCCCGGCACGGGCTCAAGTCGATGTTGTTCGCGCCGGAGTTGGCGCTGGCCCGAGCCTGGATGTGTTCTGCCCGCAAGGATTCGGTGAGCGCGGTGACCGCCGCTCGCGAGGCCGCCAAAGCCGCCGAGCGTGGCGGACAATACGCGGTGATGCTGCGAGCCTTGCACGACGGCGTGAGACTGGGCGACACCCGCGCGGTCGATGCGTTGCTGCGCGTGGACCTGGATTGCGTGTTCGGGCAACTGACACTGGAGCACGCTCGGGCGCTGGCGGCCGGGGATCATGCCGCATTACGCAACGTGGCGACTCAATACCGCGACATCGGGATGCTTGCGGCCGCTGGGGATGCCACCCGTCAGGCGTGCGCGAGTTGAGTTCCCGCATCGGCACGAGGCCCGCCGACGGTAAAATGCCCAGTTAGACCGCACGACCTCGAGGGGGCTCGATGAACCAGCTCGTCGCCAACACAGGCGCGATCACCGGCCTGCAAGGCATCGTCGGCGGGGTCAGTGAAGACATCAGCAGCTTCAAGAATTCGTTCGCCGGCCCGTCAGACCTCGCGTCCAGCCACGGCGCCATAGGTTTCCCGATGCAGAACGCCTTCGATGGTGCGTCGTCTGCCCGTGACGGCGCTTTGGGCGCCACCCAGGTCGCCGCGGGCAGGATGTCCGAATTGCTCGGCAAGGCCTCGCAGGCATACGCCCGCGGTGACATGGATGCCGCCGAGCGGCTCAAGGCCCAGGCCGATGCGCTCGATGGAGGAAAGTCCTCTGCGTCTGCGGCGGGCGGTGGCTCAGGTGGTTCCGGTGACGCGAGCTCGGGAGCGGGCGGTGCGGGCCAGATGATGGGCCAGTTCAGCCAGATGGCCGGCCAGATGATGCAGTCGGTCACCCAGCCGCTGCAGGGGCTGACCCAGGCGATGACGCAGGTGCCACAACAGGCCATGCAGGGTGTGCAGGGCATTGTCGAAGCTGCCATGCAGGGTGCCGGCGGAGGCGGCGAGGCTGCCGCGATGGCATCCGATGTCAGTGGTGCGGGAGCCGAGAACGCCATCAAAGCCGCCGACCACCAGGGACCCGGCGCCGACGGCGCCGGTGGACCCGCCGACCAGTCCGATGCCAAGCACGACGGTAAGGACGATGCCAAGCACGAGGGCAGAGACGACAGGTTGGACGGCGCCCGGCACGACAGCACCGAGGGCGCTCGCGCCCCCGTGGCCGAGGCAGGGGCCGCCGCCGGTGCGGCAGTGGAGGACGGCTTCGGCGTCAGCACGGTGCCGACCCAGATTCACAACATCAACCCGCGGCAGCAGTAGCGCTCAACTCTCCACCGTCCAGGCGCAGCCAGCGGTCGATACCGATGGCCTTCAGGAACCGTTCGTCGTGGCTGACCACCACGAACGCGCCCCGGTAGGCGTTCAGTGCGGACTCCAGTTGTCCCACGCTGACCAGATCGAGGTTGTTCGTCGGCTCGTCCAGGAGCAGCAGCTGGGGTGCCGGTTCGGCATAGAGCACGCACGCCAGCGTCGCCCGTAACCGCTCCCCGCCCGACAACGCGACCACCGGCAGGTGGATGCGGTCGCCACGAAACAGGAACTGTGCCAACAGATGCATGCGCCGGGTATGCGACAGACTCGGTGCGGCGGACGCCAGGTTCTCGGCCACCGTGCGGTCGTCGTCCAGCAGGTCCAAGCGTTGCGAGAGCGAGGCGATGCGCCCGTCGGCTCGCTGCACTGTCCCGGACTCGGGCTCCAGGGTGCCGTCGATGAGCCGCAGCAGCGTCGACTTTCCTGCTCCGTTGGGACCGGTCAACGCGATACGCTCCGGGCCGCGCACGGTGAACCCGATACCGTTGTCGACAAACAGTTTCCGGCCACCACGGCTGATCTGCAGTCCGTCCCCGGCAAAGACGGTCCGGCCGGCCGGCACCATGGTGTCGGGCAGGTCCAGCGCAATTACCTTGTCGTCACGCAACATTCGCTCGGCTTCGCCGAGGCGGTTGCGCGCGTCATCGACCCGCTTGGCATGCACATCATCGGCCCGGGCGGCCGATTCCTGCGCATCGCGTTTGAGCTTGCCCGCCACGATCTTCGGCAACCCGGCGTCCTTGACGTTGCGCGCCGCGTTCGACGAGCGTCGGGCAGCACGCTCCCGCGCCTCCTGCATCTGTCGCTTCTCGCGCTTGAGCTGTTGTTCGGCGTTGCGGATATTGCCCTCGGCCACCGCCTGTGCCGCCTCCACGGTCTGCTGGTAGTCGGTGAAATTGCCTCCGTAGAAGATCATCTCACCGCCGTAGAGCTCGGCAATCTGGTCCATGCGGTCCAGCAGCACCCGGTCGTGGCTGACCACCAGCAGGCAGCCGGAGTAGCCGTCGAGCGCGTCGTACAGGCGGTGCCGGGCCGCGCTGTCCAGGTTGTTGGTGGGTTCGTCGAGCAGCAGCACACTGGGCCGCTTGAGCAGTTGGGCCGCCAGTCCCAACGACACCACTTCCCCACCCGACAACGTTCCCAGCCGCCGATCCAACGCCAGGTTGTCGAGCCCGAGCCGGTCCAACTGGGCACGCGAGCGTTCTTCGATGTCCCAGTCGTCGCCGATGGTGGAGAACACTTCCTCGCTGGCGTCACCGGCGGCCAGCGCCGCCAATGCGTCGAGCACCGGGGCCACTCCCAGCACCGCGGCCACGGTGAGATCGGCGGTGAACGGCAGGCTTTGGGGTAGGTAACCGATAGCACCGTCGACGGTCACCGAGCCTGCAGAGGGACGGTATTCGCCGGCGATCAGCTTGAGCAGCGTGCTCTTTCCGGCGCCGTTGGGCGCCACCAGGCCGGTGCGTCCAGGGCCGATCGAGAACGACAGGTCCGAGAACAGCTCGACGTCATCGGGCCAGGAGAACGACAAATGGGAACAGACAATGGACATGCTGGGACTCCAAGGCGCTGCGGGCAGAAGGCACCGCACAGATGGACAGGAATGAATCGACTCTCGGGATCACCCGGAGATGTCTTCTCCCAGCATGTTTTCGGCCCACCTCGGTTGACAGCAGATGCGTTACCCATAGTACGCACGCGCGCAATCGATTATCACGGCGTCGTGGTCGGCGGCCCGATGGGCTCACCGACCACGACGGCTGGCCCTAACGCTGCGGTGGATACCGATCGTCAGGGTGGCGTGGATCAGGCGCGCCCATCCGGGGGCTCGACGCGCCGCAGCTGCTGCGCTCCGGCCGGGTAGTCCGGATTCGGTTGGGCTGCATGGGTTTGTGTGGCACCTGCGTAGGAAGGTTGATGGGGACGGTTCGCCTCGGCCTGGCTGCGCATGGCCGGAATCTCGGCCTCGATATTGCCGAGCCAGCGATCCCAACGTTCCTGCATCGGTCGGACCAGACCACCGCCGACACCCACGACGGCCACGCCGCCGATGGTGGCGAGAACCGCGATGAGTACCGGCGTGGTGACGGTGGTGGCGACACCGATCTGGTTCAGCGCCGCGATGATGCCGATGCCCCAGACGAACAACGACGCCACGGTGCCCAACAAGTTGCCGTAGGACAACCCACCGAGCACGTCGCCGATCACCGTTTTCACGCCCTTGGCAATAGCACCGATGATCACGATGATCACCAGAGCGATGAAAAGCTTGGGCAGCCATGCCACTACGCCGGCAAGCAACTCACTGACCGGATTGGGGCCCCACACTCCGAAACCCATTTGCAAAGTGATCAGCAGGATCGCGTAGTAGGCGAGTTTGGCGAGGATGCCCGATGCATCGTAATTGCTCCGGGCCAGCAGATCTTTGAGCCCGCCTCGTTCCACGACGCGGTCGAAGCCGATGCGACCGAGAATCGCCTTGACGATCCGGGCAACGATTTTGGCGATGATCCAGCCGATGACAAGGATTGCTAGAAAGGCGAGGAGTTTCGGCACGAAGGTTGCTATCGAGGTCCAGGCCTCGGACACTCCGCCCTCGAAATCGATCGCCAGGTTGGCGGATGACACTGGTCTTCTCCTTTGTCGAGTTATCGGACACGACCCAGACCGTCTGCCGAAAACGGCACGTCATACGGCAATCAACGCGCCAGGGGAAATTTTCCCGGGAGCCCCTGCAGCCAAGCCGTGCAGTCACCATAACCCCATTTTGGAGTCATTTCACGGGCTATAGCGCAAATGATTCCAAGTTCGCTGGTAGTCCGGCTAAATTCGTGTTGAATTTGCTGCAGACTCCGTGGCGCCGGGCAGCAAAATGGCCGCTGACGTCATCGGAAAGTCATTTCAGAACGTCCCGCGCAGCCGATCAAGTTGTCGCCGTTCCCGTTTCGTGGGCCGACCGGCTCCTCGATCACGGACCGGAACGGCGGCCACCATCTCCTTGGGCGGCGGTGGCGGGCTGCGGTCGATCAGGCATTCCGACGCGACCGCCGCTCCCACACGTTTGGCGATGGGCCGGATGACCTCGACGATCCGTTCCCGCCCGTCCAGCCGGACCCGCACTTCGTCACCGGGGCTCACGTGCTGCGCTGGTTTGGCGGGCACGTTGTTGACCCGGACGTGGCCGCCGCGGCAGGCGGCCGCCGCCGCGGACCGGGTCTTGGTGATCCGCACGGCCCAGATCCAGCTGTCGACGCGAACGGAACTCATGTCAGATAGCGCCGCAGCATGTCGGTGACGGTGGTGATCTGCGCGACCTCTACCCGCTCGTCGACCTTGTGAGCCAGGTTGGGGTCGCCCGGCCCATAGTTGACGGCGGGGATGCCGAGCGCGGCGAAGCGGGACACATCCGTCCAGCCGTACTTGGCGCGGACCTGTCCCCCGGCCGCGGCCACCAGCGCGGCAGCCGCCGGTTTGGCCAGCCCCGGCAGGGCGCCCGCGGCGGCGTCGGTGAGGTCGATGGTGACGTCGAGCCCGTCGAACACCTCATGGACGTGGCCGACGGCCTGCTCGACACTGCGGTCGGGAGCGAACCGGAAGTTCACCGTCACCGATGCGGCATCGGGGATGACGTTGCCGGCGATGCCGCCGTCGATGCGCACCGCGGACAGCCCTTCTCGGTACACGCAACCATCGATGTCGACGTCGCGGGGCTGGTACGCCGTCAACCGGTCCAGCACGGCGCCGAGTTTGTGAATGGCGTTGTCGCCCAGCCAGGATCGCGCGGAATGCGCGCGAGTGCCGTTGGCACTGACGACGACGCGGATGGTGCCCTGGCAGCCCGCCTCGATGAAGCCGCCGGACGGTTCGCCGAGGATCGCGACGTCGGCCCGTAGCCAGTCCGGCAGCTCGCGTTCGATACGACCCAGCCCGTTGGCGCTGGACTCGATTTCCTCACAGTCGTACATCACCAGGGTGATGTCGTGGCTCGGCTCGGCGATGGTGGCCGCCAGGTGCAGGAACACCGCGTCGCCGGACTTCATGTCCGAGGTGCCGCAACCCCACATCTCACCGTTCTTGATGTGGCTGGGCAGGTTGTCCGCCACGGGAACGGTGTCGATGTGACCAGCCAGCAGCACCCGCGACGGGCGGCCCAGGTTGGTGCGGGCCAGGACCGCGTCACCGTTGCGGACCACCTCGAACCACGGCGCCTGTGCGCGTAGCGCAGCTTCGATCTCGTCGGCGATCAGCTGCTCATGGCGGGATTCGCTGGGTATGTCCACCAAGGCAGCGGTCAGCGCGATCGGATCGGCAGTCAAATCCAGCGATGAGCCGCTCGCGCGAAGAGCCGAAGAGTGCGCCACGGTCCTCGACATTAGTCCAGTAACCTTGGCCAGCGTGACTGCAGCATCTGGCGTCGGCCTGGCCACCATCACCGCCGACGGGACCGTCCTTGACACCTGGTTTCCCGCCCCTGAGCTGAGCGCCTCCGGCGACGCCGGCACGGTGAAGCTCACGGGCGACGATGTGCCCGCCGAATTCGCGGGCCTGACCGGCCCCGACGCCGACCGCGGTGTCGAGGTGGTGGCGGTACGCACCACGATCGCCGACCTCGCGGACAAACCCGCCGACACGCACGACGTCTGGCTGCGGCTGCACCTGCTCTCGCACCGGCTCGTAGCCCCGCATGGCGCCAATATGGACGGCGTCTTCGGCCTGCTGGCCAACGTGGTGTGGACCAATTTCGGTCCGTGCGCGGTCGAGGGTTTCGAGACGGCGCGGGCCCGGTTGCGGCGTCGGGGCGCAGTGGCCGTGTACGGCATCGACAAGTTCCCCCGCATGGTCGACTACGTGACCCCGTCAGGCGTGCGGATCGCCGACGCCGACCGCGTGCGGCTGGGTGCCCACCTTGCCGCGGGCACCACGGTCATGCACGAAGGTTTCGTGAACTTCAACGCCGGCACCCTGGGCACCTCGATGGTCGAGGGCCGGATCTCGGCCGGTGTGGTGGTGGACGACGGCTCCGACATCGGTGGCGGGGCGTCCATCATGGGCACGCTGTCCGGCGGCGGCAAAGAGGTGATCAAGGTGGGCAAGCGTTGCCTGCTGGGCGCCAACTCGGGTCTGGGAATTTCTTTGGGCGACGACTGTGTGGTCGAGGCCGGGCTCTATGTCACCGGCGGTACCAAAGTGACAACCGCAGACGGCCAAACCACCAAGGCTGTCGAGCTGTCGGGGGCCAACAACCTGCTGTTCCGCCGCAACTCGCTTTCCGGTGCGGTTGAGGTGGTCAAGCGTGACGGCACCGGCATCACGCTCAACGACGCGCTACACGCCAACTAGATTTCCGTCCGGCCGAGCGTGGGCTTGTGTTTCACACTTCCGCGAAGGACTGAAACACAAGCCGACGTTCGAGCTGGCTCACGCCGCTTTAGGTGCAGGGAATCCCGTGTGGGCCACCGATCCAGTGACCAGGCGGGTTGTTTCCGGGGCACCACTTCTTGATCTGCCCAGGCGGCAGGTTGGGGCCCGGGTTCCAATCCACCCAGCCGGGGCCCGGAACCCACGGAATACGGGGGCCAGGGTCAGCCTGCGCTGAGGCCGTGCCGAGCCCGAGGGATCCGGCACCGAGCGCACCGGCGATCATTGCTGTTCCCGCGATCTTTTTGAGATTCACGTGTGGCCTCCAAACATCGGCAGGTTGACGTGCACTTTCTAACCCCTCTATCGCCCACGCTACGCTTTTTGTTAACGCGCTGACGGGGTCGGCTATTTCAGGGCGAACGCGGCGATCAGGTCCACCTCGGCCTGCTGATCGTCCGGGATGAAGTCCGGATGCAGACGATTCCTGACCACGTTGTTCCCCGGCACGGTTCCTGAACGAGGTGCGGGGTGAGGATCGGCTGCGGGGTCGTGTGCGTCGATGCAGACCGCGGAGAACCTCAGCCCGATTGCGCCAGTTCCTTTTTCATCACCTTGCCCATGGCGTTGCGTGGCAGGCTGTCGACAAGTCGAACTTCGCGGGGGCGTTTGTGCGCTGAAAGTTGTTGAGCGACAAATTCGATCAGAACCTCGGGCGCGGCATTGCCGACGACGAACGCGACGATCCGCTGCCCCAGGTCGTCGTCGGGCACCCCGACCACAGCCGCCTCGTCGACACCGTCATGACCGAGCAGCACCGTCTCGATCTCACCTGCACCGATGCGGTAACCGCCCGATTTGATCAGATCCACCGACTCGCGCCCGACGATGCGGTGCATACCGTCGGCATCGATGACCGCGACGTCGCCGGTGCGGTACCAGCCGTCGGAATCGAAGGCCTCGGCAGTGGCCTCGGGCCGGTTGAGGTAGCCGCCGAACACCATGGGGCCCTTTATCTGGAGCCGTCCGATGGTTTCGCCGTCGTGCGGCACCGGTGCGCCGTCGTCGTCGACGAGCCGGGTCTGCACCCCGGCCAGCGGCAGCCCGACCCAACCGGGCCTGCGCTCACCGTCGACGCGGGTGCTCAGCGTGATCAGCGATTCGGTGCTGCCGTAACGCTCCACCGGCGCATGCCCGGTCAATCGCACCAACTCGTCGAACACCGGAACGGGCAGCGGCGCGCTACCGGACACCAGCAGCCTGGCCGTGGACAGGGCCAGGGCCGAATCGAGATCCTTGACCACGCGCGACCACACCGTCGGTACCCCGAAATACAGCGTGCCCTGGGCTTGCGCGTACGCGGCCGGGGTCGGTTTCCCGGTGTGTACGAAGCGGTTTCCGATCCGCAGCGAGCCCAGCAGCCCCAGCACCAGACCGTGCACGTGGAAGAGGGGCAGCCCGTGTACCAGGGTGTCGTCGGCCGTCCATTGCCACGCGGCGGCCAGTGCGTCGATGTCGTCGGCGATGGCCTGGCGGCTGATCGGGACGCCCTTGGGCGCTCCGGTGGTCCCGGAGGTGTACATGATGATCGCGGTCGAGTTCGGGGCCGGTTCGGGATAGCGGTGCCAGGACCGGGCGTGCAGCCGCACCGGGACGTGCGGCAGCCCCTCGGCCTCCTCAGGCTGCTCCCCCAGCCAGGCCTGGGCGCCGGAGTCGGCGAGGATGTGCCGACGTTCGGCCGTGCCGACGTCGGCCGGTACCGGGACCACGGGCACGCCGGCGATCAAGCATCCGATGATGGCGAGGACCGTCGTCGGGGTTGGGGTCGCCAGCACAGCGACGCGCTGCGCAACGGCCACCCGCTCGGCCACCGAGGTGGCGGCGCCGACGAGATCACTCCGGCTCAGCACCGTCCCGTCGATGGAGACAGCGTCGACGAGTTCGGCGCCCGCGGCGACCGCTGCAGGGTTCAAAGAGGCCAGCAACACTCTTGTGAGGCTACCGTCGGGTGCCATGGGCACAGCAGCTGGACGCGGCCGCGACGATGCGGGCCGGCCGCGCAACACCCGTCCGCGTGACGCACTCGGCCGGCCGTTGCCCTACGGCAGTGAGGGCGTGCCCCGGATCCCCGACGACCTGGAGCTCTCGCCGGCCGAAACGCTCGCCTACGCCCAGGATCTGCTCGACCGCGGTCAGGCGTTCAGTGCGCACGAAGTCCTCGAGGCGGCATGGAAGAACGGCCCGGAGCACGAGCGTGCGCTCTGGCAGGGATTGGCCCAGCTGGCCGTGGGTATCACCCATGTGCAGCGCGGCAACCGGGCCGGTGCGGCCGCCCTGCTGCGGCGGGCATCGACGCGGCTGTCACTTGTCGACCGACCGGCGCCCTATGGCGTCGACGTGGCCGGCCTGGTCGCCTATGCCGATGCCCTGGCCGGTGACGTCGAGAACGCCGGCGACATCGCGCCGGTGCGGCTGCGCACCGGTCTGAGGGCCACGATCCGCCGGACGGCGACGCGCGAGGTGTACCGCAACAACTGGCTGACGCTGCGCGAGGACGACATCGTCCGTCCCGACGGCAGCGCCGGCATCTACGCCGTGGTGGACAAACCCACCTATGCCCTGGTGATCCCGTATGACGCCGATCAGGATCGGTTCCATCTCGTCGAGCAGTTCCGCTACCCGCTGGGGCTGCGCCGCTGGGAGTTCCCGCAGGGCACCGCACCCGACCAGCATCACCTCGATCCGGAAACCCTGGCCCACCGCGAACTTCGCGAGGAGACCGGGCTGCGGGCCCAGACCATGGAACGACTCGGTCAGCTGGACGTGGCCGCCGGGATGAGCAGCCAGCGCGGGTGGGTATTTCTGGCGACGGGCCTCACCGAGGGCGAACACGAACGCGAGCACGAGGAACAGGACATGCACAGCGCGTGGTTCTCCCGCGCCGAACTGGACCGCATGATCCGGGACGGCGAGGTCACCGATGCCCAGTCGATCGCCGCGCTGACATTTCTGCTGTTGCGCGAGAGCCGAATTCAGCGTTGACATCAACTTAGGTTGAGGTTCTAGCGTCGACCGTGTGAGCCAATCAGAGGTGGTAGTCGACCAAGTTGTCCTGCGCGACGGCTTCGTCCCGTTGATCGATATCAGCAGCGCGCGCACTGGCGACGCGCGTCAGCGTCAGGTGGTGGCCGATGCCATCGGCCGGTGCTGCGAGACCAGTGGGTTTCTCCTGCTCGCTGGACACGGGGTCCCCGATGCGGTGATCGACGATGTCAATCGCGCTCTGCGCGAGTTCTTCTCGCTGCCTCAGGCCGCGAAGGAGCAGATCAGGGCGGACCCCGCCGATCCGCTGGCCCGCGGGTTCAGCAGTGCGGGCAAGCTCGCGGCCACCAATGACGGAGCCGACCCCGAAGCCGAGCATGAATCACCGGACAGTGTCGAGAAATTCGTGTACTTCCCGCTGGGCAACACCGAAGGCTGCGACCGGCCCACCTGGCCCGACGTGCCGGGATTCCGTACGGCCTACCAGCGCTACTACGACGAGATGGCCGTGCTTGCGACCGAGTTGTCGCGGCTGTTCGCCCTGGCCCTCGGACTACGCGAAGACTGGTTCGATGGCTTGATCGACCGGCACCACTCCAACCTGATGGCCAACCACTACCCGGCTGATCGTCAGCCGGCCGGACACGTCCGGCTGAGCCGGCACAGCGACTGGGGCAACCTCACCATCCTGCTGCAGGACGAATCCCAGAGCGGACTCCAGGTTCGGGGCGTTCGCGGCGAGTGGCTCGACGTTCCGGTGGTCCCGGGATCGTTCGTCATCAACATCGGTGACCTGTTGGCCCGGTGGACCAACGACCGGTGGGTCAGCACCGTGCACCGCGTGGTGAGCACGGGCGCCGGTGCTGAACGGTTCAGCCTGCCGTTCTTCCACCAGCCCAATTACGACGCCCTGATCGAGTGCATCCCCACCTGCGCGACGGCGGACAATCCGCCACGGTACGAGCCCGTGGTGTCGGGGCCTTATCTGCTGGACAAGTTCAAGCTCGCCTACGACCTGAGTCCCGGCTGACGTCGGCTCAGTGGCGCTCGGCCAGTGCCCGCAGGAAGAACATCAGGTTGGCCGGGCGCTCGGCCAACCGCCGCACGAAGTAGCCGTACCATTCGTTGCCGAACGGAACGTACACCCGCACATGGTTGCCCGCCTCGGCCAGCCGACGTTGTTCAGCGTCGCGAATGTTATAGAGCATCTGGTACTCGAAACCGTCCACGCCTCGGCCGAATTCGTCAGCCAGGGCGGGCACCGCGTCGATGATCACCGGGTCGTGTGAGGCCACCATCGGGTAGCCCGAACCGGCCATGAGCACCCGCAGGCACCGCAGGTAGGAGTCGGTGACCTCGCCTGCGTCGCGGTAGGCCACCGAGGCGGGTTCGTCGTAAGCGCCCTTGCAGAGCCTGATCCGGGCTCCGGCTGCGGCGAACTCGCGGCAATCCGCCTCGGTGCGGCGCAGGTAGGCCTGCAGAACCGTGCCCAGCCAGTCGAATTCGGTACGAAGGTCACGCACGATCGACAGCGTCGAGTCGGTGGTGGTGTGGTCTTCGGCGTCCACGGTCACCCAGGCGCCCACCTCGCGGGCCTTGGCGCAGATCGTGTGCGCATTCTCGTAGGCGATCTTTTCGCCATCACGCGGCAACGCCTGGCCGAGCGCCGATAGCTTGAGCGACACTTCGAGCGGCTGCGCTGCCGCCTCGACGTCGCCGCGACGAGCCAGCCCTTCGAGCAGGGTCAGATAGGCCTGCACGGTACGCTCGGCGTCCTCGCTGCTCGTGGTGTCCTCACCGAGGTAGTCGACGGTGACAAAGCGACCCGAATCCCGCAGCGCCCCAACGGTGTCAAGCGCGTCGGGTACCGTCTCGCCCGCGACGAAACGGTCGACCACCTTGCGGGTGATCGGGAGGCGCTCAGCCGTGTGGCGTAGCCGCGGCGAGCGCGACGCGGCCAGGATCGTCGGGCGCGCAACCCGCTGAAACACTCCCATCTCAGACCTCCATGTGGGGGTAAGTGTGATTGGTCGGCGGTACGAACGTCTCCTTGATGGATCGGGCCGAGGTCCAGCGCAACAGGTTCAGCGCGGAGCCGGCCTTGTCGTTGGTGCCCGAGGCCCGTGATCCGCCGAACGGCTGCTGGCCGACGACCGCGCCGGTCGGCTTGTCGTTGACGTAGAAGTTGCCCGCGGCGTTCCGCAGCCGTTCGGCGGCGGTGAGCACCGCGGTGCGATCGTCGGCGATCACCGCCCCGGTCAGCGCGTAACGGGCACCGGTGTCGACGACGTCGAGGATCCGTTCGTATTCCGCGTCCGGGTAGACGTGTACGGCCAGGATCGGACCGAAGAACTCGGTGGAGAAGGCCTCGTCGGTCGGATCGTCGGAGAGCAGCACGGTGGGCCGCACGAAATAGCCTTCAGTGTCGTCGTATTCGCCTCCAGCCGCGATGGTGACGCCCGCGGCACCCTTGGCCCGCTCGATCGCCGCGACGTTCTTCGCGAAGGCGCGGTCGTCGATCACGGCGCCGCCGTAGTTGGTCAGGTCGGTGACATCTCCGCACTTGAGGTCCACTGTGGCCGACAGGAAATCGTCGCCCATGTGGTTCCAGACCGAACGCGGGATGAAGGCCCGGGAGGCCGCTGAGCATTTCTGCCCCTGGTAGTCGAAGGCACCGCGAATCAGGGCCGTGCGCAGCACATCCGGGCGGGCCGAGGCATGGGCGAGGACGAAGTCCTTGCCGCCGGTCTCGCCGACCAGCCGCGGGTAGGTGTGGTAGCGGTCGATGTTCGCGCCGACTTCACGCCACAGGTGCTGGAAGGTGGCGGTGGACCCGGTGAAATGGATGCCGGCCAGGCGCGGATCGGCCAGTGCCACATCCGAGACCGCGATCCCGTCCCCCGTCAGCAGGTTGATCACACCGGGCGGCAGCCCAGCGGCCTCCAACAGCTGCATGATCAGGTAGGCCGCGAAAGTCTGTGTGGGTGAGGGTTTCCACACCACGGTGTTGCCCATCAACGCAGGTGCAGTGGGCAAGTTGCCCGCGATCGCGCTGAAATTGAACGGCGTGATGGCATAGACGAAGCCTTCCAGCGGCCGGTGGTCGGTGCGGTTCCACACGCCAGGGCTGCTGATCGGCTGCTGGGCCAGGATCTGGCGGGCGAATGCGACGTTGAACCGCCAGAAGTCGATCAGTTCGCAGGGCGCATCGATCTCGGCCTGGTAGGCGGACTTGGACTGACCGAGCATGGTGGCCGCGGCGATCTTCTCCCGCCACGGCCCGGACAGGAGGTCGGCCGCCCGCAGGAACACCGCGGCGCGTTCGTCGAACGGCAGCGCGGCCCAGTCGCGCTTGGCGGCCAGGGCGGCCTCGATGGCCGCGGTGGCGTCGGAGTGTTCGGCGTTGGTCAGGGTGCCCAGCCGCGCGCTGTGGCAGTGCGGCTGCACCACGTCGATGCGTGCGCCGCTGCCCATCGTGTGTTTGCCGCCGATGACGTGCGGCAGGTC
The DNA here is from genome assembly GCF_005924235.1 of Mycobacterium sp. DBP42. Lineage (NCBI taxonomy): Bacteria > Bacillati > Actinomycetota > Actinomycetes > Mycobacteriales > Mycobacteriaceae > Mycobacterium > Mycobacterium sp. DBP42. The sequence goes on along the minus strand of NZ_VCMY01000005.1, from coordinate 143,610 downwards.
GATCGGTGCCCCGGCGAGTTCGCCGAGCGCGGTGCTGAGGCGGGTCCGTTCGGCTGAGCCCGGTGCGTAGTCATGGACCGGCTCGTTGGCCGGCAACGGCACGTTGGTGATGGCATCCATGTCTCCAGAATCCTCGACGTGACCCACGTAACACTTGTCTGATCAGACAAGCTTTACCTCGTTGATCAGTAGAATCGGACAACATGCGGACCACGGGTGTCAGCTTGGGCCAGCTGCTGTTGGCGCTGGACGCCACGCTGGTCCGGCTGGTGCAGGCCCCACGCGGGTTGGATCTGCCGGTGGCCTCGGCCGCGTTGATCGATTCCGATGACGTGCGCCTGGGTCTGGCGCCGTCCGCTGGGGCCGCCGACCTGTTCTTCCTGCTCGGTGTCTCCGAGAACGACGCGCTGCGGTGGGTCGAGCAGCAGAGCGCGCGCCGCGCGCCGACGGCGATCTTCATGAAGGAACCGTCGGCGGCGTTGGTCAGCCGGGCTGCAGCCGCAGGCACCGCCGTGGTCGCCGTCGATCCACGCGCCCGCTGGGAGCGCCTCTACCGGTTGGTCAACCACGTCTTCGAACACCACGGTGACGGCGCGCTGCATGATTCGGGCACCGACCTGTTCAGCCTCGCCCAATCGGTGGCAGAACGCACGCACGGCATGGTCAGCATCGAGGACGCCCAGTCGCACGTGCTGGCCTATTCGGCGTCCAGCGACGAGGCCGACGAGTTGCGGCGGCTGTCGATTCTCGGTCGGGCCGGCCCCCCGGAGCATCTGGCCTGGATCGCCCAGTGGGGCATCTTCGACGCGCTGCGTTCCCGGCCGGACGCGGTGCGAGTGGCCGAGCGTCCCGAACTCGGATTGCGCCCCCGGCTGGCGATCGGCATCTTCGCTCCGGCCGTCGACGAGCGCCGGGCCCCGGCCTTCATCGGCACCATCTGGGTGCAGCAGGGCAGCCGCCCGCTCGCCGACGATGCCGAAGACACCCTGCGGGGCGCCGCGGTACTGGCCGCGCGCATCATGGCGCGGTTGGCTGCCGCCCCGTCCACCCATGCGGTGCGGGTGCAGGAAGTGCTGGGATTGGGCGAGACAGACGCGCCCGTCGAAGTCGAGTTGATCGCCAGGGAACTGGGCGTGGCCCCCGGCGGCCGCGCGGCTGTCATCGGCTTCAGCGGCTGGGCCGGGGCTACCGACACCGGCGGCACCGCGAGCACCCGGCTCGCCGATGTCCTTGCCCTGAGCGCCAGCGCTTTTCGCCATGACGCACAGATGGCTTCGGTCGGTTCGCGCGTCTATGTGTTGTTCCCCAGCACCGGCAAGGCGGTGGCGTCGTGGGTACGGGGCACCGTGGCCGCCCTGCGCCCCGAGTTGGGCCTGCAGTTGCACGCCGTGATCGCGAGCCCGGTGCCCGGGTTGGCCGGTGCTGCCGACGCCCGCGCCGATGTGGACCGGGTGCTCGACACCGCTGAGCGTCATCCCGGCACGCTGGCCGCGGTCACCTCACTGGCCGAGGCGCGCACCACGGTGCTGCTCGACGAGATCGTCACCGCGATCGCCGCCGATGAGCGGCTGATCGACCCGCGGGTGCGCACCCTGCGCGCCGACGAGCCGGTGCTCGCCGAGACCTTGGGCGTGTACCTGGACTGCTTCGGCGATGTGGCGGCGGCGGCCCAGCATCTGCATGTGCACCCCAACACGGTGCGCTACCGGATCCGCCGGGTCGAGCAGCTGTTGGGGGCTTCGCTCAACGATGCCGACGTGCGGCTGCTGCTTTCGTTGGGCTTGCGGGCCACGGCGTGAGCCCGAGAATCGGTGCCGGGTCGAATCTGGTGCGTTCAGGCCCGCCGTTCGTCCCTGAGAATGGCATCGAGAACTGATGCGACGGGTTCGAACAAGGAGTTCGCGATGCTGGGGCTGGGCATACTGTGTTTCCTGCTTGCCGCCGCGTTGGTGTTCTTCGCGACGCGCCCCAAGCTCGCCTTCTACCTCGATGAAGGCTGGAAGTTCCGCGGAGAGACCGAGCCGTCGGACACCTACGTCGCGGTCAACGGTGTGGGGCGGATCATCGGGGCCGTCGTGGCTGTGGTCGTGGGCATCGCCTGCATCGGGCAGTATTTCGGCGAGAAGAGCGATGAGGGGGCCAAGCAGCAGCAATCCGACCTCTATGCCGCAGCACGGCAACGATGTGAGACGCAGGTCCGGCCGCGTTTCAATCAGACCATCAAGTGGGACAACGGCATGATCGCCAATCACCAAGAAGTGCAGGCACTTGCCGACGGGCTGGAGGTCGAGATCGAGTTCGTCAAGGACGCGGTGCGCAGGTCCGGCGGCCAGCCCAACACCCCGACGGAGAACATGTGGGTTCGGGACCGCACGCTGCCCAAGCACCACGACATGCTGTTGTACTACCACGGCGGCCTGCAGTCCCTGGGAAAATCGCAGCAGCCCACCGAATGCTCCATGGCCCGCCCGCCGTTGTGACAACGCCACTGCCCTGTCCATCGTTCGGTTGACAAACGAATCAGCCGTGAAGTCGTCCCGCTGAAGCGTCCGAAGCGGCACCGTAGGGGTATGACTACCGAAGCGATTCAGCAGGAATCCGAACATCCGTTTCTGAGCGGGAACTTCGCACCGGTGCATGACGAGGTCACGATCACCGACCTCACGGTCACCGGGACCATCCCGGACTATCTCGACGGGCGCTATCTGCGCACCGGCCCCAACCCGCTGCGAGCTCCCGATCCGCGGCGTCACCACTGGTTCCTGGGTGACGGCATGGCGCACGGGATCCGGCTGCGCGACGGCGCGGCAACCTGGTACCGCAACCGCTGGGTGCGGTCGTCCTCGATGACGCGCCAGCTCGGCGTGAAGTGGGCCGGCGGGGCGCACGCGGGCGGCTTCGATTTCCCGGCCAATACCAACATCATCGGCCACGCCGGCAAGACCCTGGTGCTCACCGAGGCCGGGGTGCGGCCCTACGAGCTCACCGAGGAACTCGACACGGTGGGCCCGTCCGATTTCTGCGGCACCCTGTTCGGCGGATTCACCGCACATCCCAAGCACGATCCGAAAACTGGTGAGCTGCACGCTGTTTCATACAATCCGTTGCGCGGCAACCTGGTGAGCTACACCGTCACCGGGGTGGACGGCCGGGTCCGGCGCACCGTCGATATCGCCTTGCCGGCGCACACGATGATGCACGACTTCACCCTCACCGAAAAGTACGTGGTGATCTACGACCTGCCGGTGGTGCTGGACCTGACGACCATGGTCAAGAGCGCTCCGGCGCGGGCAGCGGCGCGGCTGCTGACCGGGTTCGCCGCCCGGCATGCGGCACCGGACTTCGTGTTGCGTGCGGCGATGCGCGGTTCCGAGCGCGCCACGCTTCCGACTACGTCGATGCCGTATCGGTGGGCCCCCGAGCACGGTGCCCGCATCGGGGTGCTGCCGCGCGAGGGTGCGGCCGCCGACATCCGGTGGTTCGACGTGGCGCCGTGCTACGTCTTCCACGCCCTCAACGGTTACGACCAGACCGGGCCGGACGGCGAGCAGATCGTGCTCGATGTCGTGCGGCACCCGGCGGTGTTCACCACCGGGGACCGACTGTTCACCGACTCGATCACGTTGGACCGCTGGACCATTGACCTCCGCACCGGCCGGGTGCAGGAGCAGCGACTCGATGACGATGCCCAGGAGTTCCCCCGGATCGATGATCGACTCACCGGGCGGCCGCACCGGTACGGCTACACCGTCGGTTTTCCGTCCGAAGCGGGTGCGGCACCGTCCGCCCTCCTTCGCCACGACCTGCGCGACGGCACCACCGACCGGGTCGACTTCGGGCCCGGGCGCGAACCCGGCGAGTTCGTTTTCGTCCCGTCCGGACCCGAAGCCGACGAGAACGACGGCGTGGTGATGGGATTCGTCTACGACCGTGCCGAGAACCGCAGCGATCTCGTACTGCTGGATGCCGCCACCCTGGCACCCGTTGCCACCGTGCATATTCCGGTTCGGGTTCCGCACGGCTTCCACGGCAATTGGGTGGCCACCGACGTACCGTCCGGCCGCTAGCATCGGCAGATGACCGAAACCGGTCCACCTACGACACCGCGCCGCGTCAGAGGCGAACCGTCGGACTGGCATTGGATGTGGGAGAGCTACGTCTGCGGGTTGTGCGTCGCGGCGATCCTCGCGGTCGTGCTGCTGCGGCACACGTTCGGCGGCAATCTGCTGGTCGCCTGTGGTGCGCTCACCGCGATGGTGGTGGTCGTTCTGGTCTTCGGGCGCAACGTCATTCGCGCTGCGGATCCCATCACCGGTCCGGTCCGGGTACGGACGGCGGCGTTCGTGGCGGTGATGATCGGGCTGTGGCTCGTCGCGCTGCTGGCAGCACCACCGGCCGTCGCGGCGATTCCGGCGCTCTACCCGTTGGTATTCGCCACCCTGCCGCTGGCGGCGGCTCTGACACTGACCTTCCTGGTGACCCTGGCCCCGCTGGGCGTCGCCGTGGCCGCCCACGGAGCGGGATGGCCGAGTCTGCCCGCGGTGGCGGCGGTGACGCTGGTGGGCGCGGTGGCGGCGCCGGTCATCGGTACGACGATCATGACGACCCTGCGGCAGCGGCAACGGTTGACCGACACCGTCGCCGAGCTGGCGGCGAGCCGGGCACAGACCGCTCAGCTGTCCCGCGAGGCCGGGGTGGCCGCGGAGCGGGAGCGGCTGGCCCGCGAAATCCACGACACGCTGGCTCAGGGGTTCACCAGCATCGTGGCACTGGCCCAGGCCGTGCAGGCCGAGAGCGACAGCGATCCGGCCGCCGCCGCCCGCCATGTCGAACTCATCCGAACCACCGCGCGCGACAACCTGACCGAGGCCCGCACGATGGTGACCCGGCTGACCCCCGCCGCCCTGGAAGAGGGCTCCCTGTCGGCCGCGTTGCGTCGGCAGGCCAAGGGTCTGGCGGCCGAGACCGGTATCGCCGTCGACGTCCGGATCGACGACGATCTACCGCCGCTCGCGATGGCCACCGGCGTGGTGCTGCTGCGCAGCGCGCAGGAGGCGATGACGAACGTGCGCCGGCATGCCTGCGCGACCGAGCTGCACGTGCGGCTGCAGACGGCGCCGGATGGTGTCCGACTTTGCTTGTCCGACAACGGTATCGGCCTGCCCGCCGATCACGTCGAGGGGTTTGGCCTGCGCGGGATGCGGGCACGGCTGGACCAGGTCGGCGGTACGTTGACGCTGTCCAGGCCCGAAGGCGGCGGGGTGCGGGTCGTCGTGGCGGTGCCGGCATGACGACCGTGTTGTTGGTCGATGACCACCCCGTGGTTCGCGAGGGGCTGCGCGGCATGATCGACGCCGAGGACGATCTCAGCGTGATCGGTGAGGCCGGGTCCGGGGCCGAGGCGATCAGCCTGGCCCACACGCTGCGACCCGACGTCATCCTGATGGATCTGCGGATGCCCGGCATCGATGGCGTGACCGCCACGGCACGCATCCTGGCCGACAATCCGTCGACGCACATCGTCGTCGTCACCACCTACGAAAGCGACACCGACATCCTGCGCGCGGTCGAGGCCGGGGCGACCGGATACCTGCTCAAGGATGCGTCCCGCGTTGAGTTGGCCCGGGCAGTGCGCGATGCGGCGCGCGGCAAGACCGTGCTCGCCCCCGGGGTCGCCGATCGACTGGTGAACGCGGTGCGCTCACCGTCGGTGGCGCTGTCGACGCGTGAGGCCGAGGTGCTGGCCCTGGTGGGCACGGGCGCCACCAATGCCGATATCGGACGCGCCCTGCACATCAGCGAGGCCACGGTGAAGACGCACCTGCTGCGCGCATTCCACAAACTCGGGGTGTCCGACCGCACCGCGGCGGTCACCAAAGCCATGTCGCTGGGACTGCTGGGGTAGCGCTTCTCCGCGAGGGCTACGAGGCCAGCCGCGCGACGGCGGCGGCGATACGCTCGTCCGTCGCGGTCAGCGCGACCCGGACATGCCGTGCGCCGGCCGGCCCGTAGAACTCGCCGGGGGCCGCCAGGATCCCCCGCTCGGCCAACCACTTGACGGTGTCGCGGCACGGCTCGCCGCGGGTGGCCCACAGGTACAGCCCTGCCTCGGAGTGCTCCACGGTGAACCCGGCCGCCCGCATGGCGGGCAGCAGCGCTGCGCGGCGCTGCGCGTAGCGCTCCCGTTGGACGGCCTCGTGCTCGTCGTCGTCGAGGGCGGCCACCATCGCGGCCTGCACCGGCGTAGGCACCATCATCCCGGCGTGCTTGCGCACCGCGAGCAACTCGGCCACCACAGCAGGATCACCGGCGACGAACCCGGCGCGATAGCCCGCCAGTGAAGAGGTCTTGGACAGGGAGTGCACGGCCAGCAGCCCGGTGTGGTCACCGTCGCACACCGACGGGTGCAGCACGCTGAGCGGCTCGGCTTCCCAGCTCAGACCCAGATAGCACTCGTCCGACGCGATCAGTACGCCCCGGTCCCGGGCCCAGCCCACCACCTTGCGCAGGTGGTCGACCCCGAGCACGCGGCCCGTCGGGTTGCTGGGTGAGTTCAGGTAGATCAGCTCGGGCCGCTGCGGCCCGAGCTGGGTCAGCGAATCGGCCCGCAACACCTGTGCCCCGGCAAGCAGGGCGCCCACCTCGTAGGTGGGGTAGGCCAGTTCGGGGACGACGACGGTATCGCCGGCTCCGATCGCCAACAGGGTCGGCAGCCAGGCGATCAGCTCCTTGGTGCCGACCACCGGCAGTACCGCATCCGGCGCCAGGTCGGTGATGCCGTACCGGCGCCGCAGTGCGGCTTCGGCGGAGGCACGAAGGGCCGGGGTGCCGGCGGTCGTCGGATAGCCCGGAGACGAGCTGGCGGCGGCCAGCGCGTCGCGGATCACCGGCGCCACCGGATCAACCGGAGTGCCTACCGAAAGGTCGACGATTCCGTCGGGGTGCGAACGGGCCAGAGCGGTGACGTCGGCCAGGGTGTCCCAGGGGAACTCTGGCAGTACCGCTGAACGACGCTGTCGCACCACGTCAGTCTCGAAGCCGGCTTCGACCGCGCTCAGTCCTCGGCCTTGGCCGGCAGGTCCTTGATGGCCTGCGGGTCATTGTCGGTCTGGCCCACCTTGGAGGCACCGCCGGGTGAGCCCAGCTCGGAGAAGAAGTCAGCATTGGCCTGCGCGTAGCTGCTCCACTGGTCGGGGACGTCATCTTCGTAGTAGATGGCCTCGACCGGGCAGACCGGCTCGCATGCGCCGCAGTCCACACACTCGTCGGGGTGGATGTACAGCATGCGTGCACCCTCGTAGATGCAATCGACCGGGCACTCCTCGATACATGCCTTGTCTTTGACGTCGACGCAGGGTTCGGCAATGACGTACGTCACTGATGTCTCTCCTGTCCAGTGGGCTGCTGGGCTCGGTGTTCGGGGACTCTGATGAGTCGACGTCACAGTATGCGTTGCCCATACTTGGACGTTCGTCTCAGTGTGCCCTAACTTGACGCACCACCCATTTAAGGGTGGCGCGTAGTAACTGATACTAAACGTCGCAGATACACCTCGCCTAGTCGCCACGGCCGATTACTTGCACCCCGCCAACGCCACTCAACTAGTTGCATAGGACCGTCGGTCCCACCTACTCTGCCGACATGGGGCTGGCGTATCCGAACCTTCTATCACCGATGGACCTCGGGTTCACCACACTGCGCAACCGTGTGGTGATGGGCTCGATGCACACCGGCCTGGAGGATCGCGCCGGTGACACGGCGAAGCTGGCCGAGTACTTCGCCGAACGGGCCCGCGGCGGCGTCGGGCTCATCATCACCGGCGGCTATGCACCGAACAAGACCGGTTGGCTGCTGCCGTTCGCATCCCAACTCGTGTCCTCGTCCGAGGCCCGCCGCCATCGCCGCATCACCGGCGCCGTACACGAGGCAAACGGCAAGATCCTGCTGCAGATCTTGCACGCCGGACGCTATGCCTACCACCCACTTTCGGTCAGCGCATCCGCGATCAAGGCTCCCATCAACCCCTTCCGGCCCCGCGCGTTGCGCGACGTGAAAGGCACCATCAACGATTTCGTCCGCTGTGCACTGCTGGCTCGCGAGGCGGGCTATGACGGTGTCGAGATCATGGGCAGCGAGGGCTATCTGCTCAACCAGTTCCTGGCGCCGCGCACCAACAAACGCACCGACGCGTGGGGCGGCACCCCCGAGAAGCGCCGCCGATTCCCGGTCGAGATCGTGCGCCGGGTGCGCGAGGCGGTGGGCTCCGACTTCATCATCTGCTACCGGATGTCGATGGCCGACTACGTCGAGGACGGCCAGAGCTGGGACGAAATCGTCGCACTGGCAACGGAAGTGGAGGCCGCCGGAGCGACGATCATCAACTCGGGCTTCGGCTGGCACGAGGCCCGGGTGCCCACGATCGTCACCTCGGTGCCCAACAGCGCGTTCGTCGACATCAGCAGCGCGGTGGCCGAGCACCTCGCCATCCCGGTGGTGGCGTCCAACCGGATCAACATGCCGCAGACCGCCGAGCAGACCCTGGCCGATACGCATGTGCAGTTGATCTCGATGGCCCGGCCTTTCCTCAGTGACCCGGACTGGGTTCGCAAAGCAGCGGAGGAACGCGTCGACGAGATCAACACCTGCATCGCCTGCAACCAGGCCTGCCTCGACCACGCTTTCGTACACAAGAAGGTGTCGTGCCTGCTCAACCCGCGCGCCGGACGCGAGACCTCCCTGGTCCTGAGCCCCACCCGCCGCGCCCGCTCGGTCGCCGTCGTCGGGGCCGGGCCCGCCGGGTTGGCGGCAGCGGTCAGCGCCGCGCAGCGTGGGCACCGGGTGACCATGTTCGAGGCCGGATCGGTAATCGGCGGTCAATTCGACTTGGCCAGAAGGATTCCCGGTAAGGAAGAGTTCAACGAGACCATCCGGTACTACACCACCATGCTCGACAAGCTCGGGGTCGACGTGCGGTTGGGCGTCCGGGCCGGGGTCGACGACCTGACCAGCTTCGACGATGTGGTGCTGGCCAGCGGGGTCACGCCGCGACTGCCTGCCATCCCGGGGATCGACCATCCGAAGGTCCTCACCTATGCCCAGGCCATCACGGGTGCGCCTGTGGGCAACTCTGTGGCGGTGATCGGTGCCGGCGGAATCGGTTTTGACGTCAGCGAGTTCCTGACGACTGACCAATCACCGACACTCAACCTCAAGGAGTGGAAGGCCGAATGGGGTGCCGCCGACCCGCAGGAAGCACGCGGCGCACTCACCACTGCGCTGCCCGCCCCGGCCGTCCGCGAGGTGTACCTGCTGCAGCGCACCAAGGGTGCGCAGGGCCGCAACCTCGGCAAGACCAGCGGCTGGGTGCACCGAGCATCACTGAAAGCCAAAGGCGTACATCAGCTTTCCGGAGTCAACTACGAACTCATCGATGACGACGGTCTGCACATCAGCTTCGGTTCCGAGCACCGTGATCGGCGAGTTCTTCCCGTCGACAACGTGGTGATCTGCGCCGGGCAGGAATCTGTGCGCGATCTCGAAGATGCCCTGCACGGCGCCGGGATCGAGCCGCACATCATCGGTGGTGCTGCCATAGCAGCCGAACTCGATGCCAAACGTGCGATCAAGCAGGGCACGGAGTTGGCCGCGCGCCTGTAGGCGCAAACTAGCCGCGAGAGTCGATCACCTGCCGGGCGATTTCGACAAGCTTCGTGTTGCTGTCCTGTGACAACCGCCTGAGCATCTCGAAGGCTTGCACGTCGTCGACGTGGTAGCGCTCCATGATGATGCCCTTGGCCTGGCCGATCCGGTCCCGTGTGGTCAGCGCCGACGTCAGCTGGTCGGAATGTCTACTTGCCAACAGCGCCGCCGCGGCGTGCGCCGCCAGTACCGTGCCGATGGTCTCGGCTTCACTGTCCCAGGCCCTCGGCTGGAAACCGAACAGGTTCAGCGCACCGGCCGTCCGTTCAGCCGTATACAGCTTGAACGACAACCCGCTCAGCACACCGATCTCGGCTGCGATCTTCGAATACCTCGGCCAACGGGGTTCCTCACGGAAATCGTCGGTGCGGACCACGGTGTCGCCGAGGGCTGCCTCCATGCACGGGCCTTCCTGGTAGGTCACCTGCAGTTCGTCGAGCCGATACGGCAGCTCGCTGGTGCCCGCGAGCGAGTCCCACCTACCGCCGTCACCGACGAGCAAGATCCCCGCGGTGTCCACGCCCGGGATGAGCTCGGTGGCCGCCTTGGTGACGTCGGCGAGTATCTCCTCGACAGTGCGCGGAGCCGCGAGTGCGCGCGCGAGGTCTGCCATGCGCACGGCCAACTCGTGGCGCGGTAGCTCCACCATGCTTGCCAGGATGCCCGCCGACGCCGGGTTCCACACGACGTTTCGGGCGGACGTTTATGGCTGATTTGGAGGGGCAATCTGGTGTAGCAGGCGACGGCCATGGTCGACCATGGCCGTCGCCCAGGTCTCGCCGGTTCAGACCTCGAGCCGACGGGGCCGCCTGTTCACGGTGGCCCGGAAACAGAGCGCACCGCCGTCACGCAGGAGTGGCGCCGGCGGCCCGGCGCCACTCCTCCATGTCACGGGTGGGGTGAGTCAGGCCTGCTTGACGGCCTCGATCTCGAGCGTGATGGTGACCTTGTCGCCCACGACGGTGCCGCCGGTCTCCAGCGGCATGTCGATGTCGATGCCGAAATCCTTGCGGTTCAACACAACCGAGGCTTCGAAGCCGGCCACCGGGCCCTGGCCCATGCCCGGGTTGACACCGTTGAACTCGAGCTTGAGTGAAACCGGCTTGGTCACGCCCTTGAGGGTGAAGTCGCCGTCGACGATGTAGTCGTCACCGTCGGGATGCACGCCGGTCGACACGAAGGTGGCGGACGGGTAGTTCTCGGCGTCGAAGAAGTCTGCGGAGCGCACGTGGGCGTCGCGCTGCTCGTTGCGGGTGTCGATCGAGGTGACGTCGATGGTGGCGCTGACCGAGGGGGTTCCGTCCTCGGCAACGACGACGGCGCCGCTGAACGTCTCGAAGCTGCCACGGACCTTGCTCACCATCAGGTGACGGACCGAAAAGTTGATCGAGGAATGCACGGGGTCGATGGCCCAGGTACCCGCGGTCAGGTCGGTGGCTACTGCGACGGTCATGGTGTCTCTCCTTGGTTCGAGCGCCGGGCGGTCCGGCACCTTCACCAAGCACTAACCGGACCGTGGTCCGATTGAATTCCCGATTTCTCGCGAATTTCTTCTCGATCTTGAAACCGGCGGCGCATCATGCTGGGATCAGCAATTTTCGTTGCAGTCAATTACAAGATGGGAAACCGCTGGTATGCGCCTACTCGCCCTCATCCTGACGTCTGCCGCAGCAACAAGCTCACTACTCGCGGCGCCCGTCGCCGGCGCCTACCCGAATTGCGCTGCGGCCCGCGCCGCGGGTGCCGCGCCCATCTACGCCGGGCAGCCCGGGTACAGCTCGAAACTCGACCGCGACGGCGACGGGGTCGCCTGCGAGACCGGAGGCGGCTCAGTTTCCGGCGCAGGCTCGGCTTCCGGCAGCGACTACACCACCGTGGTCATCTGGACCGGCGCCAACTGCATCGACATCACCGCACCATCCGGTTCTGCGGGCACCCTGCAAACCGGGTCGCACTGCGGTGGCAAAGCGACGTTGTTCAGTTCCGGTGTCGGCGACCAGATGATCGGAGCCGATCCGGTCATCGGCGATGCCGCGAGCCTGTCATGCGAGATTCTCAGCGGTCGGTTGATGGATTAGGGCATGGCCGGCGACGGGCACGATGTGAACTGCCTGACGCGCGTAAACGCACTCTCGTTACGCTCGCGGTGCCTGCTCAAGCCGCGAGTGGCGAGTAGTCCGTGGTGCGCTGACGGGCCGGGCGGCCGATACCTTCGGCGATCGCGACAAGTTCGGCCACGGTCTTGGCTGAGCCGTTCTCCGAGCCGGCCATCCGGGAGATGGTCTCCTCCATCAACGTGCCGCCCAGGTCATTGGCGCCGCCGCGCAGCATCACCTGCGTGCGCTCCACGCCGAGCTTCACCCAGGACGTCTGGATCGACGGGATCCTGCCGTGCAACATGATCCGGGCCAATGCGTGCACGGCACGGTTGTCGCGGTGTGTCGGTCCGGGACGCGCGCCGCCGGCCAGATAGAGCGGTGAGGACTGATGCACGAACGGCAGCGGCACGAACTCGGTGAAACCGCCCGTGCGGTCCTGGATTCCGCGCAACACGTTCAAGTGCCCGACCCAGTGCTTGGGGGTGTCGACGTGGCCGTACATCATCGTCGACGACGAGCGCAGCCCCACCTCGTGCGCGGTGGTGACCACGTTGATCCATTCCGAGGTCGGCAGCTTGCCCTTGGTCAGGACCCAGCGGACCTCGTCGTCGAGGATCTCGGCGGCCGTACCCGGGATGGTGTCCAGGCCGGCCTCACGCAGGCTGGTCAACCACTCCCGAACCGACAGCCCGCTGCGGGTGACACCATTGGCGATCTCCATGGGGCTGAAGGCATGCACGTGCATCGACGGCACCCGCGCCTTGACCGCCCGGACCAGATCGGCATAGCCGGTGACGGGAAGCTCCGGGTCGATGCCGCCCTGCATGCACACTTCGGTGGCACCGGCGACGTGGGCCTCCCAGGCCCGGTCGGCGACCTCGTCGGTGGACAGCGAGTAGGCGTCGGCGTCGCCCTTGCGCTGCGCGAAGGCGCAGAACCGGCAGCCGGTGTAGCAGATGTTGGTGAAGTTGATGTTGCGATTGACGACGAACGTGACGTCGTCGCCGACGGTATCGCGACGCAACGAATCCGCCAGGGCGGCAACAGCTTCCAGCGCCGGACCGTCGGCAGTGGCCAACGCGAGGTACTCGTCGTCGCTGCAGCCACCCGGATCGCGTTCGGCCGAGCGCAGCGCGGCCAGCACATCGGTGTCGATGCGTTCGGGGGCCCGGGCGGCGAGCTCGTGCACCTTGGCGCGAATCGACTCCCAGTCCCCGAACGCACTGTCGAGGTCGCTACGGGTATCGGTGAGCCGGCCCTCCGAGTCGATCGCGGTGTGCAGATCGATGCGGCCCAACGATTCTGATGCTTCGTCGGGTTCCTGCCACGGCCGCCCGACCGGGATGACGTCGAGCGCGAACCCCGTGTCAGGGTCGGCCAGCGCATCGACGTGCCCGCGCACCCGCGGATCGATCCAGGCAGCGCCGGCTTGCACGTACTGCGGTTGAGCGGTCAGCCGCTGCACCAGGTCGTAGCCGGCCTGCGCGGTGACGTCGGCCAGATCGTCCAGTGCCGGCCACGGCCGCTCCGGGTTGACGTGATCGGGGGTCAGCGGTGACACCCCGCCCCAATCGTCGACACCGGCACCGATCAGGGCCAGGCATTCCTGCCGCGACACCAGGTTCGGCGGCGCCTGAATACGCATCTTGGGCCCCAGCACCAGGCGCGTCACCGCGATCGTCGCGATGAAATCGTCGATCCCGGCATCCGGGCTCGACGCCATCGCGGTGTGATCCTTGGCCCGGAAGTTCTGCACGATAACTTCCTGAACGTGCCCGAACTCCTTGTGAGACTTACGGATTGCGTGCATCGTCTCGGCACGCTCGGTCAGCGTCTCGCCGATACCGACCAGCAGTCCCGTGGTGAACGGGATCGACAAACGGCCGGCGTCGTCCAGGGTGCGCAACCGAACCGCCGGATCCTTGTCCGGGCTGCCGTAATGGGCCTCGCCCTTGACCTCGAACAGACGCCGTGACGTGGTCTCCAGCATCATGCCCATCGAAGGAGCGACAGGCTTGAGCCGGGAGAGCTCCGACCAGCTCATCACGCCTGGGTTCAGGTGCGGCAGCAGACCGGTCTCTTCGAGCACCCGGATCGCCATGGCCCGCACGTAGTCCAGCGTGGAGTCATAGCCCCGCTCATCGAGCCATCGGCGGGCATCGTCCCAGCGCTCCTCAGGGCGGTCGCCAAGGGTGAACAGAGCCTCCTTACAACCCAGCTCGGCACCTTGGCGCGCCACGTCGAGGATCTCGTCGGGCTCCATATACATGCCCATGCCCTGTGCGCGCAGCTTGCCGGGCACGGTGACGAACGTGCAGTAGTGGCAAGTGTCGCGGCACAGATGCGTCACCGGGATGAACACCTTGCGCGAGTAGCTGACCGGCAACCGGCCGGCGGAACCACGCCGGCCGGCCGATTCCAGACCCGCGTCCCGCACCCGGGCGGCGCTGGAACACAGATCAGTCAAATCTGCGCCACGGGCGGTCAGGGCGATGGCGGCCTCGTCGACATTGAGCGTCACGCCGTCACGGGCCCGGCGCAGCACGCGCCGCAGGGCCGCCGAACTGGTCGGCGTGCTGGGCGCCGTGGATCTCGGTGGGACGGCCGGGGTGGGCAGATCAGCGCCGTGCTGGGGGTTTAGAGCCACTTTCGTGTAACCCCGTCGTTGTGCACGATCATCCACGCGTCTCACATTCTGAAACCAATCCGCCCGGCATACCGGCCACAGTAACCCCAGTGGGTTTCCGCAGTGCGGCGCCCTTAGTGGACACACAACTTAAAGGTGCGACGATCGCCTCGCCGACCGCGTAAGTTGATCCCGTCGGGAAAGGGGATACCGAAGGAGTTGCGATGTCCACAAGTGTTCGTTCGTATCTAGTGGCAGGTGCTGCCGCGGCCACCGCCACGGCCATCGCCCTCACCCCCGTTCAGGCAGCCCCGGCCGATATCGCCGTCCCCGCCCACCCGACTTCCGCCGAGCCCCAGCTGACCCAGGCGATGATCGATCTGCTCGCCGCGGCCAGCCGGATGACGGCCGCGGTGACACCCAAGGTTCCCGACCAGACCGGTGCGGCACCCGCGCTGGGATTTGCGCCCGCCGCCGCGACGACGGGCGAGGTCGGCGTCCAGAACGCGGCGAGCGATTGGTTGACCTCGGGCTACCAGTTCATCCAGGCCTGGGTCGACTGGGGCGTGGAATACGCACAGGACATTGCCTACTGGCTGGGCGGCTGGGGGGTGCCGTTCGCCGGTTTGATCGGCGACCAGATCGGCATCTTCTACAACTACCTGATTGAGCCGATCGCCAACGCCGTGTTCTACGACGCGATCGTTCCCATCGTCAACAATCCGCTGAATCTCGGGGTTTGGATCAACGGCATCGGCAGCGCGATCGGATCCTCGGTCGCCGAAGCCGTCAACTTCGGCGTCGAAGAATTCAATTACTTCTTCGGCTGGATCTTCCCGCCGCTGCCGCCACCATTCCCCACGCTGGCCACCACTCAGACGTTGGCCGCCGCGCCGGGCGCCCTGTTCCCGGGTGTGCGCGAGTTGGTCGGCGATGTCGTGCTGCCGCCGGCAGACCTCATCACCAACGTCGCGGTGAACACGGTCGACGGTGCCTACAACGTCGTCCACAACGCGGCCGACTTCGTCGTGGGCGGCGCCGAGAACGCGTTGGATGCGCTGCGCCTGAACTTCATCAGCAGGCAGATCGACATCAACTACACACTGATCAGCGCGCTGTCCCAGCAGGGCGTCGACCTGACCACCGATCTGATGCAGGTTCCGGATCGCTACCTCAATGACGTGCTGACCCAGAACCAGGGGATTCTCGAGGCGCTCGGCACCGAAGCCCGCTTCGTCGGCAACAGCATCACCAGCCACGGCAGCAACGCGCTCAATGCGGTCGGTGAGTACGTCGACAATCAGATCGACTACTTCACCCCCGGCCGCCTGGCCACCGACACCGACACCAAGGAGGTGACGAGCGTTCCGCCGTCGGCGCGTGCGTCGTTGGTGTCCACGCCCGCGCCGGCCGAGACTCCGGCAGAGACGCCGGCCGAGGATGTCGACACTGTCGCAGGTGCCGCGCAGGACCGCGCGAAAGACCGTGCGGCCCGAGTGCGGACACGGGTGCAGGCAGGGGTCGAAGACGCGGTCACCGCATCGAAGAAGGCCAGTGATGACACGCGCGACGCGGTCAGGAACACAGTGCGGAATCTGACCCCGAAGCCCAAGACCAAGGCCACGCCCAAGGCCAACGAGAAGGCATCTACGGCCGCCGGGAGCCAGTCGGCAGACAAGGGCAAGTCGGGCAGCGCCAAGAAGGGCACCAAGAAAGACAAGAAGTAGGTCAGCGACGGTAATGCCGTCGCAGCATCGCCGCCGGTGGTAACGCGCCGGCGGCGATGAATATCAGCGAGCCATACGCCATCAGCCCAGGGCCGGCGAAGATGAGGTCGCTGCCCGGCCCACCGAATGTCATCGCAACGACGGCCGCCAGCCAAGTCCACAGCGGCAGCGCCGCTATCCGTATGGAATCGGTCCAGTACGTGGCAGCCCACACGAGAGCGGTGTTGAGTGCTCCGGCAGCCAGTGCGCTCACCGGAAATGGGATCGATCCGATATATGACGGCAGCAGGAGCGCACCTACGACGGCCGAAATGACGCCGTCAACCGCGAGCAGTGCCAGGACGATGCGACCCAGCACGAGGTCCGAGGGCGGGGTCAGGTCGGGATGCTGTCGAGCAGACCGACAAGCGAACCCACCACCCACTGGAAGTTGTCCGCGCGGTCCTGCCAGTGCTGCAGGTTCGGATCCAGATCGGGGTCCATGAATGTCCCTTCGACGCCTCTGATTCACCGGAGCTTACCGCGTCCAGTTTCGGCTATTGCAGATTCAGTCCGGTCAGCAGGTCGGTTTCCCAGCCACGCTGGTCGCGCTCCCCCGCGTCGCCCGAGACAAGCACGTAGTGCTCCTCACCGAGCAGCGGCAGGGCGAGATTGTTCGACAGCGCGAATGCGGTGCCGTCCGGATCCACGGTGACCTGGGTGGCGTGCGCGCGCATCGCCGCAACCTTGGCCGGCAGCTGGGCGGCGGCGTCGACGACAGCATCGATCTTGTCGTCGGCGTACCCGAACGGGACATCGCCCACGTCGATCCGGATCCAGTCCTCGGGAACGTCCCGCAGGCCCTGCAGGCCGGCGCGCATCGCAGAACTCGCCATCACCGTCCAATAGAACTTCGGGACTTTCCAGCCGGCCGCCGCGACGGCCGCAGTGGTGACGCGGTGAGCCTGTTTGTGGTCAGGATGCCCGTACCCGCCGTCGGGGTCGTAGGTGACCACGACGTGCGGTCGTAGCTTCTCGATGATCTGCACCAGTTCGCCGACCGCCTCGTCGAAATCGGCATCGATGAATCGTTGTTGCTTGCGCTGCGGTGAACCTTCCATGCCCGAGTCGCGCCAGCGGCCGGGCCCGCCGAGGAACTGCGGCGCACCGATACCGAGCGCGCTCAACGCCTTCGTCAGTTCGCTGATCCGATACCCGCCGAGTTGATCGGCATGGTCTACGGCCAACCGCGCGTAGCGGTCCCCGATGACCTCTCCCTCTTCACCGAGGGTGCACGTCACCACGTGCACATCGGCGCCCAGCGCGGCGTAATGCGCGATCGTGGCACCGGTCGTGAGGGTTTCGTCGTCCGGATGGGCGTGGACGAATAGCAGACGGGGCGTTTCGCTGGGCATCGTGACCGACGATAGCCGGGGACCGACGGTGGCGCGAGAAGACCTACGTCACCGGCTTTGACGCACAACGCTGACGAATCCGGGTATCGCGCATACATTCACACCGTGACCCGCCGTGAGCTTGAGTTCGGCTGCAGCATCGTCATCGTCGGGTTGTTGGCGGGCCTGGCAGGCATGGCGACGACAGTTCTCCTGCATTTCATCGAACACCTCACCTACGCGTTCACGTTCGGCTCACTGCTCGACGGGGTCACCGGCAGCAGCCCGGTGCGCCGGGCCGTCGGCCCGATGATCGGCGGCGCGCTGGCCGGGTTCGGCTGGTGGATTCTGCGACGTCACCATGAGGTGCCTGCGTTGGCCTCGACCATCTCGAATCACCGTGCCATCCCCCGGGTTTCGATGACGCTCGACGCGGCGCTACAGGTTCTGGTGGTGGGTTCCGGCGCATCCCTGGGTCGTGAGGGCGCACCCCGCCAAGTTGCCGCGGTACTCGGGGACGTCGGCACCTCGCGGTGGGCACTCACACCCCACGACCGCGAGATTCTGCTCGCCTGCGCCGCGGGGGCCGGCCTGGGTGCGGTGTACAGCGTGCCGATCGGCGGGGCCTTGTTCGCGATCCGGATCATGATGCACACCTGGCACCCACGGGCCGTCGGGGCCGCGTTGATCACTTCGGCGTTGGCGGTCGCGGTCGCGGCACCCGTGACACATGTTCGGGCTCCGCTGGAGTGGCCGGACCCCAGCCTGTCGTATTTTCTGACCGGTTTCGCGTTGGCACTGGCGCCGCTGGCGTTCGCGGTGGGCACGGCTTTCGACCGGATCATGGCGTCGGCGCGACCCGCGGTCGCCCCCACGTCATGGCTGATCATTCCGGGCATTGCCGCGGCCGGTCTGCTCGTCGGTATCGGTTCGGTGTGGTGGCCAGAGCTGCCGGGCAATGGCAAGAGCATCCTGACGGTCAGTCTCGCCAGCGGTATGACGCTCGGATCTGCCGCGGTGATCCTGCTCTTGAAGCCCGTCCTCACGGCACTGTTCCTGCGAGCCGGCGCGGTGGGCGGCATGCTCACGCCGGCGTTGGCGACCGGCGCAGCGCTGGGATCGCTCATCGCTCTGTCGATCAACACCTTGGACATTCGACCTGTCAGCGTCGCTGCGGTCTCACTGACCTGTGCGGCCGGAGTGCTTGCGGTGACGCAGCGCGCCCCGATATGGGCCGCGTTGTTCGTGTGGGAGTTGGCGCGGCCGCCGCTGTGGGTGTTGCTGCCATTCCTTGCCGCCGCACTGGCCGCTCACGGGCTGCAATCGGTAGCGGAGCGGCGCGACGAGGTGATGGTCGAATGAGCGACACCAGGGCAAACCGCGGGCAACGAAATCCGTAGTTTTCGGAACTGACCGAGGCTGCCACTTAGTTGCCAACGCAAGCACGGTGCGAATACCGGGACCACCGGTCTCATTAGTGGTCGGCGCCTCATCCCCGCGCTGGTTGTTTTACAGATCACACCCACGTGTCCAGTGTGCGCGCGCTAACTCCCGTGCCGGTATCACCGGAACATTACCGCTGGGTAACCCAGCCGCGTTTGCCCCCGACGCCTTCGCTGGCAATCAACTGACACCTCCAGTCAAATATTTGCTACAGCCGACCTATCACAGCGCCCAATATCGCTACCACGGGTCTCGCAACCAATGGGTCTCACCTAGTAAAATACGTACTACCAGCAATATCGCAGATACCCAGAGTTCATTTGCGGAGCAGGCTGCGGGTTACTGCGACCTGAAAACTAGTTAAGAAACTTTGCAGACAACCGAACTTACTTTGGGGTAACTTCTGCGCCGACCTTAGTTACGTCGCCGTAAGGAGATCCCATGCAACTCGTCGCTCGGTCATACCTGGCCGCGGGGGTGGCACTCGTCGGTGCCAGCGCCATCGCAGTCAGCCCCATGGCGCCAACCGTCCCGGAGGTGCACGTACCGGTGGCTCTCACGGCGGCCATCGACAACCCGGTGACCGTATTCGAGCCAGTGGCCGCCGCGACGCAGACGCTGATCAGCAACATCATCGAACGCCAGACCACCAACCCTGCCCCGATCCCGCGGCAGCTCGTCGACAACGCGGTCGGCGGATACCAGGCGTTCCTGACCACACCCCCGGTTTATGCCATTGCGCAGGCCCTCGCGGGAGTGGTCATCACGGCCCAGGAGTTCGGCCCCAACCTGGCCGCGCTCGGGGAAACCACGTCTGCGGCCGGGACTGCTCTCAGTGAAGCGCTGAGCGAGTTGGCCGCCGGCCTGCCGGCCGGCCTCGAGGCGGCGGCTGCCAAGATCGCCGCCGGTGACGCCGGTGGCGCCCTCGACGGCCTCGTGCTGGACGGGATGCAGCCCATCATCAACATCTTGATCTTCGCGGTGTCCCCCGAGATCAACGCCATCGGGCACGTACTCAACGTCCCGCAGCCGCTCATCAACGCTGTATCGGAGAGCACACTCGGGTTGGTGATCGGACTGGCTGCCGCAACGGTCGGCGTCGGGTATGACCTGGACGGTGAGCCGAGAGCCATTCTGAAGCAGGCACTCGTCGGGGCCCAGGACGTCGCGAACGCCGTCGCCACCGGCGATCCGACCAAGGTCGTCAATGCCGTGCAGCACGGCATCGCCGACTTCGCCACGAGCGTGATCCGTCAAACCGATGCGACGATCTCGATGGGCAACTACATCGAGGACACCTTCGTCGACGCCCTCAAACAACTCAAGCCCAAGCCGTTCACCCCACCGGATGTCACCATCCCGACTGCCAAGGCGCTGGCCGCCCCGGCCCCCGCTGCGATCGAAGTCGCGGCGCCGAAGGCCGAGCAACCCGAATCGACTCCAGTGAGCAACGCCGACACTGCTTCTGGCGTCGAAACCGGGACTGCCACCGCACCGGAAGCCGACGCTTCGGATGCCACCGCCAACACCAAAGCCTCGACCAAGCTGTCGATGAAAGCCTCCCCCAAGGCCGCCAAGGGGCAGTCGAAGGCGAACTCTGCCAAGACAGTCCGCGCCCAGGTCAAGTCCACGGTCAAGAAGCTGACCGACGGCCTCAAGAAGGACAAGCCCAGCACCCCCAAGAAGGCCGAGTCGTCCCGCGGTTCCGCCAAGGGCGCCGACAACAACTAACCCACCGCACCACCGGCAGGGCCCCTCCACCAGACCGGGGGCCTGCCGCTCAAGTCCCGTAAGGAGATCCAATGCAGCTCGTTTCTCGGTCCTACCTGGCCGCAGGTGTGGCACTCGTCGGCGCCGGCGCCATCGCCGTCAGCCCGCTGGCACCGCCCGCTCCGGATGTACACCTGCCCGCGATCGACGCCTCATCGGCCGCGGTAAACCTCACCGCCGCAGCCAATCCCCTGCAACTGTGGGCCGACGTGATCGGGACCGCCTTCGAGAACGTGGGCGGCTTGGGCGAGCAGGTGGCAGCCGACCCGGCGCCGATCCTGAGGCAGGTGATCGCCAACCAACTGCACAGCGCGAACGTCCTGGGTACCGCGACCCAGGGACTCATCGAGGGCATGCAAGACGCCCTCGACCCCGAAAACTTCATGAGCTTCCAGGCGGCCGTCCAGGGTGGCCTCGATCTGATCGCCGCCGGGGACCTCCAAAACGGGTTCGCCGCGCTGGCCACCAGTCCCCTCATGCTGGGGCTTCCGCTGCTCAGCTTCGTGGGCAACCAGTGGGCACCCGGAGCCTGGTCGGTGATCGCTCAGCCGTTCACCAACCTGGCGAGCCTGGTGACGAAACTGCCCGAGGGCGCACCGGCACTGCTGCTCAACGGCATCCTGACCCCGCTGACCGCAACCGCGGTAGCCAACGGGTACGTGCTCGAGAACCTGGCCGCTGCCGCGACGGCCGGCGATGCTGCCGAGTTCGTCGGGACCTTGGTGAATGCTCCGGCCACGATCACCGGTGCCCTGCTCAACGGATTCGAGATCGACAACGGCGACGGCATGCCACCTACGGTGTTCACCGGGCTGTTGAGCGCGCGGGACGGGTTCTACCCGGGAGGCACCATCTCGACGCTTCTGGACACGGTCTCCCAGATCGCCGACTCGCTGGCCACCCCCGGCGCCGACCGAGGCAACCTGTTCGGCAACCTGCCGGCCCTCGACGCTGCCTCGGAGACGGTGGCGGTGCAGTCGGCACTCGCCCCAGCAGCCAAGACTGTGACGCTCGACGTCGCGCCGGACAAGGAGAGCAGCTCGACACCTGCTGCTTCACAGGCCATTTCGGTGGCCCACGAGCCCGCGGCGGCAGATGAGCCCGCGGCGGCGGTGGAATACGCGGTGGCGGTGGAAGACGCGGTGTCAGAGGACACTCCTTCCGCCGACGCCGACGCCAAGGCCGACAGCGACAGCACCCCCAAGGCCGCCACCAAGCTGTCGACCAAGGCATCACCGAAAGCCACCCAGGGGCTGTCAAAGGCCAATTCCGCCAAAGCCGTCCGCACTCAGGTCAAGTCAGCGGTCAAGAAGCTGACCGGCGGCCTGAAGAAGGACAAGCCCGCCACCCAGAAGAAGGCCGAGAAGAAGGCCGAGAAGAAGACCTCGAACGGCTCGGCCAAGAGCTCCGACAAGTAACCCATCGCACCCCGCCAGGCCCTCTCCATCGATGCGATGGAGAGGGCCTGCGGCTTCTTTGGAAGTTCTCAGCCTGCACTCAGTTCCGCGGCCCGAAGGGTTCGCGTGCCACCGTGTTGCGCCAATGTGGCAACCTACGACATTTGGTTGCCATCACAACGACACAGCAACTTCTGGACAACGCACCGTCGCGAGTCGTTCGCGGTCACACGCCACACCCGATGCGGCCGGACCGAGGTCGACGCGTGGCACCCGCGGGGAGCCTTCCGGTGCAAAACATCCCGCTTGCCCGAGCACCCATGTTCACCCGTGTTTCCCCGAGCGCGTGCCCATCGAGCGAACAATCGGCCTTCAGCGCCGACGCCTCGCGGGCCGGCGAGGCGCTCCCCGCATTGGGTTGCAGAAAAATATCGAAGCACACCTAACTACCCTGCATTACCAGCTAGTTCACTTTGCTCACAACCTCATTAGCCGTGTGCCGAGCATTGAATGCAACTTTTCAAAAACGGAAATTTGTAAAGTTACCCTCAGGTAGCTTCAGCCTCGTCGGGGATCGGATTGATCTAGAGGAGAAGCAATGCAAGTCGCAGGCCATCCCTATCTCGCCGCTGGTGTCGCGTTGGTCGGCGCCAGCGCAATCGCGATAAGTCCGGTCGCGCCGCCGATGCCGGACATCACGGTTCCAGCGGTCTCTTCGGCTGAGGTGAGCCTGTCGGCAGCAACCGATCCGATCCAGGCCTACATGCAGCTCTTCACCAACACCGTCACCAATGTGTCGACGCTGATCGGTGACGAGTTGGCCGACCCCGCTCCGATCCTGCGGCAGGTGATCGACAACCAGATCGCCACCGCAGTCTCGCTCGGGTCGGCACTGCAGGATTCCGCGGTGGCACTCGGCAACGCACTCGACCCGTCGAATCCTTACAGCATCCCGTCCTTGTTGCAGTCGGCGCTTTCAGACCTCCTCAGCGGCGACATCAACGGTGCGGTTGCCAATGCCTGGAGCGCATTCCTCACCCCGGTCGTAGGAGTCGGCCTGCCCCTGCTGGAACCGATCACAGCTGCCATCCGGCAGCCGATACAAAACGTGCTCAATGTCGTGGACACCCAACTGGCCGTGGTGATGCCGCTGCTCGGGGCGCTCAACGTCGCATATCGGACGATCACTGTCGCAGGCAACGTCGGCCAGGAGATCCTCGACTCTGCCACCGCAGGTGATCCGCTCGGCGCCGTCAGCACGATGTTCAGTAGCCCCGCCGTCATCGCGGACGCGTTCCTCAACGGTGACGAGCTCGGCGGCGGTGTGTTCGGTCCCAACCTCGGCCTGCTGGGTACCCTGCGGCAGGCGCGCGAGATGATCGCTGCGGCAATCAGTCCGCCCGCAACCGAGGCAGCAGTCTCGGCAACGGACACCACGTCGAGATCGCCAGCCAAAGTCGTGACGCTCGACGTCGCGCCCACCGCCGAGAAGGCACTGCCTGCACCGGCAGCGGTGCACGAAAGCGCCGAAAGCGCAGAAACGGCGCCTGCGCCGGCAGCGGCGGCGCAGGCGGCGGATGAGGACGTACCTTCCAAAGCCACCGCCCCGGTGGTGAGGGACAGCCTCAAGGCAGAGCCCGGTAAGACCCTGTCCACCAAGCGGTCCGCTTCGGCCAAGCAGGTCCGCGAGGACGTTCAGGGAGCGGTCAAGAGCGTCACCGACGGACTGAAGAAGGCCGCAGCGGGTCTCGGTGGCAAGAGCACCAAGGCCGGAAAGCACGCCAAGTCCAGCGGCGGCTCGTCCTCGTCAGGCTCGAGCAGCTCAAGCGGCGCAGCCTGATTCACCGCCAAGCAGTGGGCCTCCTCGCACGAGGGGGCCCACTGTCTGCCTACCTGCCCTTGGTCCAGCTGCCCGCGTCGCCGACGATGCCGACGGGAACCGCACCGGTCAAGCTGACGTTCTGAACGCTGGGCCCGGCCGCGACGATCGTGGTGTCCTGCAAGATCGGCAGCACCGTGGCCATGTTCCAAAGTTTGGGCTCGACCGCCTGGATCACCTCGGCGATGTTCTGTGAACCATCCAGTGCCGCATCGATTTTCGACTGGATGCTGTGGTCGCAGATGCCGGTGATGTTGCTGGGCGCCTGCACCAACTCACCCGAGTCGGGAGCCGGGATGGGCTGGGTCGAGGTTGCGGTGGTGGTCGGTGCGGGCGCGGCACTCGTCGTCGGCTTCGGCGACGGTGACGGTGACGTCGGGACACCGGGAACCGTCGTGGAGACAGCGGTCGCTTCCAGCGCGCGGCAGCCGTAGCGCGAGGCAAGGCTGGTGGCCAGGTCTCCCCCGGCCTGACGCCACCCGACGACGGCGTCGACACGGTTGTTGGTCAGCGCATCGCCGTAGAGCGCAACAGGGTCCAAAGCCAGCACCGAGGCGTCGATCCCGACATTCCGCAGTTGATCGGCCGCGGTGTTGGCCACCGCGACCGACGTCGGATCATTGGATGCCACACCCAGCACCAACAACAGCGGGTTGCCGTCTTTGGTGATGCGCTGCCTGCCGTTGTCGGGGGACGGAGGCGCACCCGGCGCGCCCGGCTCGGCCGCCGGTTCGATCACGTAGCCGGCACCGCGCAAGAGATCCAGGGCGGCCGCCCGCGACATGGCCGGCGGGGCCGTCGGCACATAGCCAGGGTCTGACGGAGAGCGAACCTGAGCCTGGGCCAGCGTCACCGTGTTGTCGTCGCCGGCACCCACCGATGCCAGCAGATCGACATCGATGAGACCCAGGATCGCCTTGCGCACCTGTGCCTGCTCCAAGGTGGGTTGTTGTCCCCGCAGGGTCAGCTGCATCACCCGAGGCGTCACGATCCGGGCGGTGCGAACATCGGGGATCGCACTCAACTGCGCGAAAGTGGCTGCGCCACCGTGCACCTGGGCGACTTGGGTGTCGCCGTTGCGAATGGAGTCGGCGAGTGCGGCCGGCGCGCCACCGCGCCGGAACAGCACCAGATCAGGTTTTGCCGGCGCACTCCAGTACCGGTCGTTGCGGGCGAGCAGGATCTCATCACGTTGCGGGTCAATGCTTTCCACCCGGAACTGCCCGCCGGTCACCGGCATAGCGCGGGCCAGGCCAGCGCCGAAGCCGCCGGGAATGTCCTTGACGATATGGGCCGGCAGGATGTCGTTGAACAGCTCCCGCCACGCCGGGTAGGGCTGCGAGAACGTCACCACCGCCTGCTTGCCGCCCTCGACCGATTGCACACCGGTGATCAGGTCATAGCCGCCCGGGTCCACAACGCCTGGCTGACTGACCATTTGTTGCCACAGATACCAGTAGTCATCGGCGGCGATGGGTGCGTTGTCGGTCCACTGCGCTTCCGGACGGATCTTGTAGGTGACCGTGAACGGGTTCTCACTGGTGACCTCGGCCGATTCGAGCAGCGTCGGATCGAGCTCCCAGCGCGAACCTGTCGGAGACTTCGGGTCGGGCACCGGGCGGAACGAGCTCGGCAGCACCATCGAGGCGACGGCCGCATTCACCGGAGACTGGTCCGACAGCAGGTGCGGGTTGAACCCTGGCCCGATCGAATCGATGGCCATGATGATCTGCGTCGCCTTGACCGGAGGCGGTGGCGTTGTCTCAGTGGTCTCGGTGCTCTGCGGGGCCGGTGGCGGGCTGACCGTACAACCGCTGAACAGAAGCACCGGCACCGAAACGAGCGCTCCGATCATCAGACGGGCGCGGCTCAGCGGTGTCGGCACGCTACTCAGGGTATCGAGCCTCTCCCGACGCCGGCGCTGCGCACCGGCACTGCGAATCAACCGCATTCCGGCGGCAAACGACATCGACTCTGCGTTCAGGACACCTGCTCCTCGCACCTTCGCGCCCTGGACGCATAGTCAAACCAAGAAAACGAAGAACTAGCCGCGAGCCTTGGCCCGGGCCTTCGCGCGTGCCCGCAATGAGGCCGTCAGCTCCACCTTGCGCACGCGCACGACCTCGGGGGTCACCTCCACGCACTCGTCCTCGGCGCAGAACTCCATGGCCTGCTCCAGGCCCAGATCCAGTGGCCGCGCCAAAGTCTCCATGACGTCAGCGGTCGACGACCGCATGTTGGTCAGCTTCTTCTCGCGGGTGATGTTGATGTCGAGATCCTCGGCGCGCGGGTTGATCCCGACGACCTGGCCCTCATACGTATCCTGGCCCGGCTCGACGAAGAACTGGCCACGGTCGGACAGCTGGATCATCGCGAACGGGGTGATCGAACCGGACCGGTCCGAAACCAGCGAGCCGGTGTGGCGGGCGCGGATCTCCCCGGCCCACGGCCGGTAGCCCTCGAACACCGCGTTGGCGATACCGGTGCCACGGGTCTCGGTCAGGAAGTCCGTGCGGAAGCCGATGAGGCCGCGGCTGGGCACCACGAAGTCCATCCGCACCCAACCGGCCGCGTGGTTGGTCATCTGCTCCATGCGGCCCTTGCGGTTGGCCATCAGCTGGGTGATGGCTCCGACGAACTCCTCGGGGCAGTCGATGGTCAGCTCTTCGAACGGCTCGTGCAGCTTGCCGTCGATGTTCTTGGTGACCACCTGCGGCTTGCCGACGGTCAGTTCGAAGCCCTCGCGGCGCATCTGCTCGACCAGGATGGCCAGCGCCAGCTCGCCGCGGCCCTGCACCTCCCAGGCGTCGGGGCGGCCGATGTCGACGACCCGGATCGACACGTTGCCGATCAACTCGGTGTCGAGGCGGTTCTTGACCATGCGGGCGGTCAGCTTGTGCCCGGACACCCGTCCCGCCAGCGGCGAGGTGTTGGTGCCGATGGTCACCGAGATGGCGGGCTCGTCGACGGTGATGCGCGGCAGCGCGTGCGCGTGCTCGGGGTCGGCCAGGGTGTCGCCGATCATGATCTCGGGGATACCCGCGACGGCGACGATGTCGCCGGCGACGGCCTCTTCTGTGGGGTTACGGTTGACGCCCTCGGTGGCCAACAGCTCGGTGATCTTGGCGTTGGTGATCACCGGCGCCCCGTCGACCTCACGCATCCAGGCGACCTGCTGCCCCTTCTTGAGCCGGCCGTTGTAGATACGGATCAGCGCGAGGCGGCCGAGGAAGGCCGACGCGTCGAGGTTGGTGACCAGCGCCTGCAGCGGCGCCTCCGGGTCACCGGAGGGCGGCGGGATGTGCTCCATCAGCACGTCGAACAACGGGTCCAGGTTCTCCCCGTCGGGGTTTTCGCCGTTGGCGGGCTGTGTGGTCGACGCGATGCCGGCCCGGCCCGAGGCGTACAGCGTGGGCAGATCCAGCGCCTTCTCGGCGGCCGCCTGCGCTTCCTCGTCGAGGTCGGAGGCAACGTCGAGCAGCAGGTCGTGGCTTTCCTCGACCACCTCGGCGATGCGGGCGTCGGGCCGGTCGGTCTTGTTGACCACCAGGATCACCGGAAGGTGCGCGGCCAGGGCCTTGCGCAGCACGAACCGGGTCTGCGGCAGCGGCCCCTCAGAGGCGTCGACCAGCAGCACCACACCGTCGACCATGGACAGGCCGCGCTCCACCTCACCACCGAAGTCGGCGTGACCTGGAGTGTCGATGACGTTGATCACCGTCATCGAGCCGTCCGCATGGTGCCGGTGCACCGCGGTGTTCTTGGCCAGGATGGTGATGCCCTTTTCCTTCTCAAGGTCACCGGAGTCCATCAGGCGCTCGACCGCGTCGTCGCCGCGGTGCGTCAAGGCACCGGACTGTCGCAGCATCGCGTCGACTAGGGTCGTCTTGCCGTGGTCGACGTGGGCGACGATGGCGACATTGCGAAAGCTCGGGCGTGAATCCACACCGACATTCTCGCAGGCACGCCGGTCGATCACGAAAACGAGAGAGCCCCGTCACGTTGAAGTCCGCGAAGATCGCCCGCCTGAAACCCAAGAAAAAGTGCTGCCGGAGCAAGCCGCGCTGCAAACGCTGCCCTCTGGTGCTGCACAAGGTCCGCAAGGCCGAACGCCACGGGGTGAGCGGCAAAGAACTGGACAAGGTCTTCAAACGGGCGAGGAAATCCTGACGTTCGGGCGTACCGTTTTAGGTATCCGTCACGTGCGATGGGCGTGCTTGGAGGTGCCAGGATGACGGTTTATGAAGCGCTCACGGTCGCTTTGATCATGGTGCTCGCTGCGGGGACCACGGTCGCGATCTATGTGGGCATGGCCAACTGGATCGGGGCCTGCTACATGGTCCGGTGCAGCGAATGCCACCACCTCACCTTCGCGTCGGCGAACCAGCCGCAGGCCTCCTGCGCGCACTGCCGCCACCCGATGCTGCTGCACCCGCTGTATGCGACGCAGCACCCGGGCCACGCCGTGCGGGTCGTCAACGACCGATTGCGCTACTGACACTGTCGAGACGTCACAAGACAGACGGAACGTTGTCGAAGGTGACGGTGTAGGTGGTGTCCGTGCCGGGTGTGACGATCGTGTGAGTCTGGGCTCCGCCGTCGGACCAGCTGACGAACACCAGTTGACCGTCCTCGACGAATTGCGGTGACGGCACGCCGAGGACTCGCTCCACGCCCACGACCGACGTCTCCGTATGCGAACCGGTGTAGGGCTTGCCGTCGATGGTGAAGACGGCGTCCGGGTCGCTCGCGGTGAACGTCTGCGTGACGGTGTTCGGGTAGACCATGGCCGAGGTGGTCGTCGACAGGCCCGTGCTGTCGGTGACGGTCAGCCTGACCTCGTACCAGGTGTCCGCCGAGTTGTGCGGGTCGGTTGGGACCGTGATACTGCCGGTCTTGCCGACGACGTTGCTGGTGACCGGATGGATGTGGTCGGCGTGATGGAACACCACGGTCCAGTTGTAGGCACTGTCAGGCAGTGTTTCATCCTGATCCAACGCCGCCCCGGTGAACGAAATGGTATCGCCGGCATTGTATTTCGTGTTGTCGAGCGGGGCGCCCAGCGGCGTGGTGATCGTCAGGTCGTGCGGCGCCGTACTGCCGACGGTGATCGACTGTGTGTCCTGGCCCGCCTTCTCCCCATCGCTGACGGTCAACGTCACGTTGTAGGTGCCGTTGGTGTCGTAGGTCTTGGTCGGGTTGGCCTGTGTCGAGGTCGTGCCGTCACCGAAATCCCAGTGATACGTGAGGGTGGTGTCCGGATCGGGGTCGCTGGAGCCCTGCGATGAGAAGTGCACCTCCAGAGGCGAATACCCGTCGCTCGGCGTCGCCGTCGCGACGGCGGTCGGTGCCCGGTTGCCGCCCGACGGCGCGATCATCGACAGCTCACCGGGATAGATGTTGAGTTGGTAGATGTTGCCGTCCGGCCCCTGTATGAGCCGCACCGGAGTGCCCGCCTGGCCATCGAAAGGCTGCTCGCTGACGTAGCTGGCGTAGTTCTCATCGAGGGTCAGCACCTTGATCCAGCCGAGCGTGTAGTCGGCGACGAAGACTTTGCCCCGGTACTCCTCGGGGAAGGTGTCACCGGTGTACACCAGGACAGAGGTGATCGACGCGGTTCCGGCGGGCGTGTTGTGGTCGTAGGAGTAGATCGGATTGACGTAGCCGCAGCCCACGCACACGCCTTCGGCCCCGGGCCAGCCGTAGTTGGCCCCCTTCGTCACGACGTTGAGCTCTTCCCAGGAGGTGTCCCCGACATCCCCGACGAGAAGCTGGCCGTTCGGTGCAACGTCGAACCGGAACGGGTTGCGCAGACCGTAGGCCCAGATCTCCTTGCGGGCACCCGGCGTGTTGTAGAAGGGATTGTCCGTCGGGATCGTTCCGTCCGGGTGGATCCGCATGATCTTGCCGTGGATGTTGGTGAGATCCTGCGCGTTGGTGCTGACCGAGTTGTCACCCTTGGCCCAGTAGATGTAATCGGCACTGTCGCCGGGATTGTCCTCGTAGTAGATCTCACCGCCGTGGTGGATCGGACCGGCCGTCTGGTCCGATGCGATCAGCACCTGCTCGGAGGCCAGGATGGCGGCTTGGTCACCGGACAGCGTGAAGCGCGACAGCACATCGGTGTCGTTGCCGTTGGTGTATGACACGTAGAGGTAGTGGTTTTCGGCAAAGTTCGGGTCTACTTCGATGCCGCCGATGCCGCTCTCGAAGTCGGTCTGGGTCGGCAGTACCACCAGTGTCGTCGTCCCCCGGCCCTCCTGGTAAAGCTTGATCGCGCCGCCCTTTTCGGCGATCAGGATGCCACCGTCGTCCGGGTTGTCCGGATCGTCGGGCAGGAACCGGAAATCCACCGGCTCCGACAGCCCCGAGACGATCACGGTGCGTTCGAGCTCCTCCGGCAGTCCCTGCGTGGGCTCCCCGCACGACTGGGTCACCTGCTGAAGAGTCAAGGCACCCCAGGCCGTGACCGCTTCGGTGACATCGGAAATCGGCGGGGAGGAAAGGATTTGGTCCGCCTGTCGGCGAACCCAACCGAGCACGGCCCACAACGCCGGCGAGTCCGGCGTCTCTCCAGGCGCGGACCCCGCCAGCAGGGGCGCGATGTACTTGTTGATCACCCCGCCGAGCTTCTGGGCGATGGGAGCCACCGTGGTGAAGACGTTGCAGAAGCAACCCCACGCCTTCTGCACCGGCTCGGGTGAATCCGGCCCTGGAAGTGGCAGCGGCGGGATGGTGATCGTCGCCTTTTCCTGTGACCGGGTTTGCAGAGTCGGCGACGACGCCGTGTCGAGCGCATCGATCTTGGCCCGTATGGCACCGAGAAATGTCGTCCGGTCGGTGAGTTCCGCCTGCCTCAACTGCGGCTCGAGTGTGCGGTTCTTCGAATCCAGCTCGCTGGTAGGCCGATTCAACGAACTCACCGTGTCGGTGTCGGGTACGACGGGCTCATCGGCCGGTGTCAGCTGCTGCGGCTTCGGCTCGACGACACCTGCCGGGCGATCGAGGAGGTCCGGCAATTCGGGCATTTCGGCATCGTCGACTTCTTCGGTCGCTTCGACGTCCTTGGGCGGGGTGTCCTTCGCGGCACCCGACGTGTGGGCCCCGCCCGAGCTCCGGATCACCACTCCGTCGCCGAATGTGACAATTGATTGCCTCGACCTGAACCTCTTCGACTTCAATGTCTTCGATGCCGGCTGTTTACCGGTCGGCCCGGGCTCGCCGGCGGGTGAGCTGGTCGAACCTGCCGGTTTCGGCTGGGGAGGCGCGGCCGGCCCCGGATCCGTCGTAGCGCTATTCGCTTCCGACGACGGCGATTCCGATGACGCCGTTGAGGCGGCCTCGTCGGCCCATGCCACCCCGACAGGAGAGGCCATCGCGGAGCCAAGTCCGAGAACGGCTGCCATGGCGCCTACTCGGGCAACGTGTCTGATCCCGGTGCCGACAGGCTGATTGCGCATGGGCCCCCCACGAATCCATCTCCCGTTCTCGAGCAATGGAGCGGGACGATCGTGCCCAAACTCTATGACTTACATATGAGCTTGGCGGGCCGAATCCTGAAACTCGCCAGTCGTGTTGTTGCCCTGGTAATGCGGCGTGGCATGGTCCCGGAGTACGCGCCCGGTGACCTTCTCGGTGCGGATCCGTACGAAGTGATCGCGACGCCCCTCGGCCCAAGGGTGCACGAACGTCCCGGCGATCTGCACCTGTTCGTCCACATCGGTGATCGGTTCGGCATGTCCGACAACGGTCACGCTCCAGCCCGTCCGCAGGTCAGCGTCAAGCTCATCGGCCTGAAACGCCACCACCTGATGTTCGATGGCCGCGGTCAGTTTGGGCCCGCCGGCCACCCGGATCACCACATCGTCATGCCACAACCGGAAGTTGACCGGCTGCACGGCCGGCAGGGCGTCCTCGGTGAACACCAATCGTCCGACGCGCACGCGCTCCAGAAGATCCAGGCACTGCCTGCGGGTGAGCACGCCGAGTTCTTGTCCCTTCATCGGTCAACCTCCCTGTACGAGTTGCAGAGTCCCCACCGGGGTGGAGCGCCAGTGGCCGACGCTGATGTCGACCAGACGAGCAACGGCACGGTCGATGCCGCGCGCCAGTTCATCCACGTCAGGAGCCGTGTCATAGTCGCCGATAACACCGAAGACCAGGCGGTCGGCGTAACTCATGATGGCGATACCGGTTCTCAGCTGCATCGCCAGCGGCGGAATCGGAAGCAGCCTGACGATGTCGCAGCCCATGAGGCGCAACCGTTTCCGCGGGCCGGGGACATTGGTGGCAACGGTGACGACGCCGCGTTGCGGCAACCGGGTCAGCGCCCGTACCGTCCACGCGGTGAGCGGGAAAGGAATCGCTTTCGCAGCCGAAACCAGGAAGTTGCCCGCCTCGCGCTGTCCACTGGCCTTGGCTCTCGACAGCCGGGAATGTACTGCGCGCAACTGCTGCACAGGATCGGCTTGGTCGACGGGAAGGTAGGGCAGCATCACGGAAACCCGATTGTCGGTGCGGTCATGCGCATCGTCGGCTCGCACCGAAACCGGGATCAGGGTGCGCAGCGCGTCCCTACTCGGCTTCTCACCCCGGCGGATCAGCGTGTTGCGAAAGCTGTCGGTGATTGCGGCGAGGGCGACGTCGTTGACGGTCACACCGAATTCCCGGCACACCGTGGCAACATCGTCGAGTGCCACCTCAGCCGTGGCGTAGCGCCGCATGCTCGTCACCGGTCCGGTCAACGAGCTGGCGGCCGCCGGACGCAGCAGGCCGGTGACGATGCCGAGTGCCCCACGGACGGCCTGAACGGTGGCCGCGGGTAGCCCGGTCGAGATGCGCCATGCGTCACCGAGCCAGCCGACCGGGCTGAACACCATTGATGCTTGCCGGGTGCGGCCTGAAGCGTTCATGGCGCCGTCGTCACACAGGCGGCTCAACAATCGCGTCGCCGCGATCCCATCGGCGATGCAGTGGTGGACCTTCAGCAGCAGAGCCCACCGGCCGCCTTCGAGGCCGTTGACGATCCAGCACTCCCACAGCGGCCTGTCTCGATCCAGGCGGCGTTCCATGATGTCGGCGGCCCACCGGTACAGCGCGCCATCGTCGCCGGGACAGGGTAGCGCCGCATACCGGATATGGTGCGCAGCATCGAAATTGGGGTCTTCGACCCACTGCGGTGCACCGAGGTCGAGCGGCTGGGTGTGAAGCAGTTGGTGCAGGCGGGGCGCGGTCAGCACCCGCTCGGACAGGGCGTCCGCGACGGCCTCGGGGCTCGGCATCGGCCCGTCCAACACAGCAATCGCGCCGATCGCCAAGCTCGCGTGCCGGTCGGAGTCCTCGGCTTCCAGAAACCCTGCATCCAGGGCGGTCAACTGCTCCATAAGGCAATCGTCCTCCTCCTGCCGCTGCGTGGGCAGGGCCAAAGGTCCCCTATTGCCCACGGCTCGAATCGCTCACCAGCCCCGCCGCTGCGGCCGTGATCCGACCAGCTCGCTGCGCTCGGCGACATCGCGGCTGCGGTACACCACATAGGGCCGGAACAGGTAGCCGATCGGCGCACTGAACACGTGCACCAGCCGGGTGAACGGCCACAGGCAGAACAGGACGAGCGCGATCATCACGTGGATGTGGAAGTACACCGGCGCCTGCGCCATCAGGTCGCCGCGGGGCTGCAGGATCCAGATCGACCGGAACCACGGCGACACGGTTTCGCGGTAGTCGTGCTCGGCGCCGCCGGGCGTGGCGCCGATGGCGGTACAGGCGAACCCGGCCACCATCGCGGCCACCAGCACCACGTACATGGTCTTGTCATTGACCGTGGTCGCCATGAAGACCGGTCCGGTGGCGCGGCGCCGGTAGATGAGCAGTGCGATGCCGACCAGGGCCGCGATGCCGGCGATGCCACCGAGGATCACCGCCTGCAGGTGATACACGTGGTCGCTCATCACCAGATCCATCCACGACTCGGGGATGAACAGGCCGATGACGTGTCCGATGAACACCACGAGCATGCCGAAATGGAACATCGGGCTGGCGATGCGCAGCAGCCGCGACTCGTAGAGTTGCGACGAGCGTGTGGTCCAGCCGAACTTGTCGTAGCGGTAGCGCCACCAGGTGCCGACGGCGACGATTGCCAGCGTCACGTAGGGCACCACGTCCCAGAAGATCTCCCAGTCCATCTCCCCGGCCTCCTTACGCCCTTCGCGGCGGCACTGTCAGTTGAAAGGGTTGCAAGCCAACAGATTCAGCCGGCGGGCCAGACATCATCAACCGCGACACATCGTCGACCGAAGCCAGGGCCGGCAGGGTTGCGTTCACGGCCGCAACGGCCGGCGCGTAGGGCGAGCGCCGCTCGGCCAAGGCTTCCGCCACCACGCCGATCGGCACCCGATACTTGGCGAGCAGTCGCCGGCCGGCGTCCGGGTCGACGGTGGCGGCGAACTCCAAGACCACCGGAAGATGGTCGGGCGCCTCGCCTTTCGGGATCGCGACGCCTGCGGCACGGTAGGTCTGGGTGAATTCGACCATGTCGGCGCCGCGGTTCCGGGTGTCCCCCGACGTCCAGTACGTCAGCAGCATGGTGCACCGCTTGTGCAGGTCGAAGGTGTCGACGTAGTCCTGCTGTAGCTCCATGGTGGGGCGCAGACTCAATCCGACAACGGTTTCGCCGAGCAGCGCCCTGGGTTCGCCGGTGACGTGGTCCAGCAGGCGTGCCGCGCTCTGCAGCCGGTCGGTATGGCCCTCGTCCGGGTAGGCGAGCATCAGCGACGCGGCCTGCCACACCAGACGGTGCTGCATCGTGTTGTCGCGGCGTCTGCGCATGCTCATCGATCCCCCGGAAACATGCCCGACGGAACGCCCCTGCCGTCCCAGTTGAGCAGATTCACCCGCGACGGCCGATCCGCGTTGGCAGCCATGCCACCGCTGGTCTGCCGGTGCTGCAGGGCGTGGAAGGTCTCCACCGCCACCGGCACCGGACCCCCGCTGGCCTCACCGAACGGACCCGACTCATACATTCCGGGGCCGCCTTCGAAGGACAGTGAGCAGCCGGGCTCCTCAGCTCCCGGTATCCCCTCCGTGCTGTAGGCCGTCGGAATGACGTAGCGCTCCTCGTATTTCGCGAGCGCCAGCAGCCGGTACATCTCGTAGGTCTGTTCCTCGGTCATGCCGACCGCGGCGGGGATGTGCGGTTGGGTCTCACGGCCGAGATTGATGTCGCGCATGTATGACCGCATCGCGGCCAGCCGGCGCAACACACCTTCGACGACGGCGGTGTCACCGGCGGTGAACAGCCCCGCCAGATACTCGATCGGGATACGCAGCGCCTCCAGCGCCCCGAAGAGATTCCCGATGTCCTCGCCGTCATGTCCGTCACGGCTGACGGCGTCGACCACCGGAGACAGCGGCGGGATGTACCACACCATCGGCACCGTCCGGAACTCCGGATGCAGCGGCAGCGCAACACCGTAGGTATGGATGAGCTTGTACACCGGAGAGCGTTGGGCGGCTTCTATCCATTCATCGGAGATGCCCTCGGCCCGGGCCCCGGCGATCACCTCCGGGTCGGTCGGGTCGAGCAGGATCTGCCGCTGCGCTTCGTAGAGATCCTTGTCGTCGGGTACCGATGCCGCTTCCAGCACGCGGTCGACGTCGTAGAGCACCAGCCCGAGGTAGCGCAACCGCCCCACGCAGGTTTCCGAGCACACCGTCGGCAGCCCGACCTCGATGCGTGGGTAGCACAGGGTGCACTTCTCGGCCTTACCGGTCTTGTGGTTGAAATACACCTTCTTGTAGGGACATCCGGACACGCACATGCGCCAGCCGCGGCAGCGGTCCTGATCGACCAGCACGATGCCGTCCTCGGAGCGTTTGTACATTGCGCCCGATGGGCAGGACGCCACACACGCCGGGTTCAGGCAGTGCTCACAGATTCGGGGCAGATAGAACATGAAGGTCTGCTCGAGCTCCAGCTGGATCTGCTCACTGACCTGTTTGAGCACCGGGTCTCCCGGCACGATCTCGGGCGACCCGGCCAAATCGTCGTCCCAGTTGGCCGACCACGACACCTT
Source organism: Mycobacterium sp. DBP42 (assembly GCF_005924235.1). Classification (NCBI taxonomy): domain Bacteria; kingdom Bacillati; phylum Actinomycetota; class Actinomycetes; order Mycobacteriales; family Mycobacteriaceae; genus Mycobacterium; species Mycobacterium sp. DBP42. The sequence goes on along the minus strand of NZ_VCMY01000005.1, from coordinate 107,526 downwards.
CATGGGTTTACCGGTGATCAAGCTGCGCGGCGCCGCTGTGGGGATGTGCTCACCCAGAGGTGCCGAGGTCAGGTTCTCGTAGTCGTAGGTCCACGGCTCGTAGTAGTCGTCGATGGACGGCAGCTTCGGGTTGGCAAAGATCCGGGCCAGCTTGGCCAGGCGGCCGCCGTCACGAAGCCGCAGCCGGCCGCGACGGTCCAGCTTCCAGCCCCCACGCCACTTTTCCTGATCCTGGTAGGTGCGCGGATACCCTTGCCCCGGACGCGTTTCGACGTTGTTGAACCAAACGTATTCGGTGCCGGCCCGGTTGGTCCACGCCTGCTTGCAGGTCACCGAACAGGTTTGACACCCGATGCACTTGTCGAGGTTCATCACCATCGCCATCTGGGCCATGACCTTCACTGGTACTTCACCTCCTGTGAGCGGCGGCGAACCACCGTCACCTCGTCACGCTGATTTCCGGTGGGGCCGAGATAGTTCCAGGCAAACGAGTGTTGGGCATACCCGCCGGCCAGGTGGCTGGGCTTGACCAGCAGCCGGGTCAGTGAGTTGTGAATACCGCCACGGGTACCGGTGGTTTCGCTCAGCGGTACGTCGATGGTCCGCTCTTGTGCGTGGTAGACGTACACCACACCCTCGGGCATCCGGTGGCTGACCACGGCGCGGCACACCAGCACGCCGTTGCGGTTCACGGCCTCGATCCAATCGTTGTCTTTCACTTCGATCCTCGCCGCGTCCAACGGGCTCATCCACATGGTCGGACCGCCACGTGACAGCGACAACATGAACAAGTTGTCCTGATACTCCGAGTGGATCGACCACTTGGAATGCGGGGTCAGATACCGCACGGTCAGCCCGATGCCGTCGCGGCCCAGTTTGGATTCGCCGAACAGCCGCGCCATGTCCAGCGGCGGCCGGTAGATCGGCAGTTGCTCGCCGAGTTCCTCCAGCCAGTCATGGTCGACGTAGAAGTGCATGCGCCCGGTGAGGGTGTGAAAAGGCTTGAGCTCCTCGATGTTCACCGTGAACGGTGCGTAGCGGCGGCCGCCGGTCTCACTGCCCGACCATTCCGGGCTGGTGATCACCGGCACCGGTCGGGCCTGGGTGTCGGCGTAGGTGATCCGGCGCTCCTCGTTGCCGATGGCCAGGTGGATCAGCTTACGGCCGGTGCGCCGTTCGAGCTCTCGGAAACCTTCCACTGCCAGCCGGCCGTTGGACGTGCCGGACAGCGCCAGGATCACATCGGACATCCGTTCGGCCGTGGTGATCGCCGGGCGGCCCTGGCCGGCACCGGAATCCATCACACCGAACTTCGCGGCGAGTTCGGCGACCTCCTGGTCGGGGTGGGTGGTGATGCCCTTGGTGGTCAGCCCCAGGCTCTCCACCAGCGGGCCAAGCGTTGACCATTTCTGGGCGATCGCCGTGTAGTCGCGCTCGACCACCAACAGTGGGCCCATGGTCTTGCCCGGCACCGGGGTCTCGCCGGTGGTCCGCCAATCATGTTCGGTGCCGGCGGGGTAGGCCATCGCGCCGGGGGTGTCATGCTGCAGCGTACCCATCACCACGTCGGTGCGGGTGCCCAGGTGCCTGGCGGCCAGGGTGCTGAAGGTGCGCGCGATCGCCCCGAAAGCCTCGAAGTCCGAACGGGTCTCCCAGGGTGGATCCACCGCCGGGCTGAAAGCGTGGATGTACGGGTGCATGTCGGTACTGGACAGGTCGGCCTTCTCGTACCACGTCGCCGCAGGCAGGACCACATCCGAGAGCAGCGTCGTCGAGGTCATCCGGAAGTCGATCGACATCAGCAGGTCGAGCTTGCCCTCGGGAATGTCCTCGCTCCACGCCACGTCTTTGGGCCGCAACTCCTCCCCGGTGGGCTCGGCCTGCACGTTCGAGGTGGTGCCCAGCAGGTGACGCAGGAAGTATTCGTTGCCCTTGCTGGAGGAACCCAGCAGGTTGGCCCGCCAGACGTTGAGCACGCGTGGCCAGTTCGCCGGATTGTCCGGATCGGTGACCGCGAGTTTCAGCCCGCCGCTTGCCAATTGCTCGGCCACGTACTCAGGCACCTCGCGGCCGGCCGCCTTCGCCTCGTCCACCACGTCTAGGCTGGACCGGTCGAACTGCGGGTAAAACGGCGTCCACCCCATCGCCACCGCGGAACTCATCACATCCATGGTGTGCTTGTCGCGGAAGCGGCCTCGGCCCACCGGACTGGACAGTGCGTCGGCGCGGTAGCCGTCGTACCGCCACTGATCGGTATGGGCGTACCAGTACGACGTGCCCGCCATTTGCCGCGGCGGGCGCGACCAGTCGGTGCCCATCGCCATCGCGGCCCATCCGGTGACCGGCCGGCATTTCTCCTGGCCCACGTAATGCGCCCAGCCGCCACCGTTGCGTCCCATCGAACCGGTGAGCAGCAGCAGGGCCAGGACGGCCCGATAGGTGGCGTCACCGTGAAACCACTGGCAGATGCCCGCACCCATGATGATCATGGACCGGCCACCGGATTCCTCGGCGTTGCGGGCGAATTCGCGCGCAACCCGGATCGCCTGGCCCGCCGATACCCCGGTGATCTGCTCCTGCCAAGCCGGGGTGTAGGGCTGGGTGGCGTCGTCGTAGCCGGTGGGCCACTCGCCGGGCAGGCCCGGCCGGTGCACGCCGTACTGGGCCAGCATCAGGTCGAACACCGTGCACACCAGGTGTTCGCCGACCCGCCGCACCGGTACGCCGCGCTGCATGGTCGCGCCGCTGCCGTCGACGGTGTCAAATCGCGGCAGCGTGATCTCGGCGGTCTCCAAGCTGTCCCCCAGCACCGTCAGGGCAGGAACCAAGTCCTCCAGATCGAGATTCCATTTGCCCACACCGTCAGCGCCATATCGGAACCCCAACGAGCCCTGCGGCACCGCGACACTGTCGCTGGCACCGTCGAGCAGCACCGGCTTGAACGCCGCATTCTCCTGTTCGGCCACTGGGCCGCCCAGATCGGCGGCGGTGAGATTCTTGCCGGGGACCAACATCTGGTCACGCTCTTCGAGCTTGACCAGAAACGGCAGATCGGTGAAACGCCGGACATAGTCGACGAAGAACGGAATCCGTTTCCGCACAAAGCATTCGTCGAGGATCACATGACCCATCGCCATGGCCAGCGCACCGTCGGTGCCCGCCGCACACGGCATCCATTCGTCGGCGAACTTGGTGTTGTCGGCGTAATCCGGGCTGACCGTCACCACTTTCGTGCCCCGGTAACGGACTTCGGCCATCCAATGCGCATCCGGTGTGCGGGTGACCGGGACGTTGGAACCCCACATCATCAGATACGACGCGTCCCACCAGTCCCCGGACTCCGGCACATCGGTCTGGTCGCCGAACACCTGCGGAGAGGCCACCGGCAGATCGGCGTACCAGTCGTAGAACGACGTCATCACCCCGCCGAGCAGCTCGATAAATCGTGAACCCGCGGCGAACGACACCATCGACATCGCCGGGATCGGCGAGAATCCGGCGACTCTATCCGGGCCGTAGGTCTTGATGGTGTAGACGTGCGCGGCGGCAATCATCTCGGTCGCCTCGGCCCAGCTGACGCGGACCAGGCCGCCCTTGCCGCGGGCCTGGTGATACCGCTTGCGGCGGACGGGATCACCCTGGATGTCGGCCCACGCCAGCACCGGATCCTTCAAGCGCGCCTTGGCTTCCCGATACATCTCGACCAGCACGCCGCGTGCGTACGGATACCGCACCCGCGTCGGCGAATAGGTGTACCACGAGAACGCCGCACCGCGCGGACACCCGCGCGGCTCGTACTCGGGACGGTCGGCACCCACGGACGGGTAGTCGGTCTCCTGGGTTTCCCAGGTGATGATCCCGTCCTTGACATAGATCTTCCAGGAACACGATCCGGTGCAGTTGACCCCGTGGGTGGAACGGACCACCTTGTCGTGGCTCCACCGATCACGGTAGAACACATCGCCCTGACGGCCCCCCTGCCGCGTGACCGTACGCAGATCACCGGAGAACTCACCGGCGGTGAAGAACCTCCCACTGCGCTCCAGCAGCTCCTCGAGCGATCCGCCGATGTGGGGCTTGGTCATTGACGCGCCTCCTTGGGCTCAGGTTCGCGGGCGTGCAATCGCAGAGCCGTGTAGCCGAATGCCAGCAGTGCCGTCGCCACGAGAAGCAGAAGCCCCACGGTGTAGTTGTGGTTCACCGAGTCATACGTCGCACCCATCACCAAGGGCGGGAAGTATCCGCCCAAACCGCCTGCGGCGGCGACGATGCCGGTGACCGAGCCGACCTCCTTGGCCGGGGAACGCCGCGCCACCCAGGCGAACACGCCGCCGGTGCCGATGCCCAGGAAGATCGCCAACGCGATGAACGTCGCGGCGGACCACACATCCGGCGGTGGCTGGAACACCGCGATGAAGGCGAGCACGGCCGTACCGGCGAAGGAGGTGAGCACCACGTACTTGGGTGGGATGCGGTCGGAGAGCGCACCACCGATCGGCCGGGCCAGCACCGCGGCCAAGGCGAATCCCGCTGTACGGCTTCCGGCTTGGACGGCGGAGAATTCGTACACGTTCTTGATGTAGGTGGGCAGGTAGTTGCTGAACGCCACGAAGCCGCCGAAGACCACCGCGTAGAGGAACGACATCTCCCACGTCACGGGCAGCTTCAGCGCCGATTTGAGCTTGGGCATCACCGGATCGGTATTCGGCTCGAACGCCGGCGAATTGCGCATCACCACCAAACACAGCACCGCAGTCAGCGCCAGGGCGACCGCGATGATCAGATGCGTGGGGAATAACCCGAACCACCGCACGAATCTCGGCGTGAAGAATGCGGACAACGCAGTACCGACCATGCCCATACCGAACACACCGGTGGCATAACCTCGCCGAGAGGGCTCGTACCAATTATTGGCGAACGGAATTCCGACTGCGAAGATTGTGCCCGCGATCCCCAGGAAGAATCCGCACACCAACAACATCGGGTACGACCTGGCCTCGCCGGCCGCCCCGACGGCCAACACCGGCACGATCGAAGCCAGCGTCACCGCGAGGAACATCGTGCGGCCGCCGTACCTGTCGGTCAGCGCGCCCACGGCAATTCGGCCGAGCGAGCCGACCAATATCGGAGTGGCGACAAGCATCGAGGCCTGGGTGCTGCTCAACCTCATGTCGCCGGCGTAAGTGGTGGACAGCGGGCCGATCATGTTCCAGGCCCAGAAATTGATGGCCGAGACCCAGGTGGCCAGCAAGAGGTTCATGCTCTGCCCTTGGCCCTGGTACGGCGCACTTGCCGTGGTCACCACAACAGCAAAACATCATGTTCGGCGCGGTCGCGTCATTTTCCCGGAAACGTTGCAGGCGGTTTCACGGAAATGTAATCCGCAACATCCATATGTCGAAATAAATCCTGTTGTGCCGTCGCCCTACTGGGTGAGCTGAGGCGAAAGTGCCCGAAATCGCGTCGCTTCAGGTATTTTCGCGCCTGCTCTGCGGAGAAAGCGCTTCGGTCAGTTCCGGAAGCCAGGCCCGGTCGGCGGGTACCCACGGCAGCTGGTCGAGTTCGTCGACCGTCACCCAGCGCAACGCGCGGTGGTCATGCGGCCGCGGACTGCCCGAGGTGAGCGTCACCCGGTAGGCACGCAACGTCATCCCCGGCTTCAGCGCGACGTCCACACCCAGACGGGAACCGACGGTCACCTCGACGCCGAGTTCCTCCCGCAGTTCACGGGTCAGCGCGTCCGCGTCACTTTCCCCGACTGCCACCTTGCCGCCCGGCAATTCCCACAGCCCCGCCAATTCCGGGGGCCGCTGCCGTTGGGCGACCAACAGCCGAGCCGACGAGAACAGGGCACCGGCCACGACGATCTGCGCATCCATCGCGCCCGACGGTATACCGTCGGGTATGACCGTGTTATCGAACGATCAGGTCGACGCCGCACTGCCCGATCTGCCGGGCTGGGAACGCGCGGCGGGCGCCCTGCGCAGATCCACCAAATTCCCGACATTCCTCGACGGTATCGACGCGGTGCGCCGCGTAGCGGAGTTCGCCGAGGAGAAAGATCATCACCCAGACATCGATATCCGTTGGCGCACAGTCACTTTTGCTCTCGTGACGCACTCAGCGGGCGGGATCACCGACAAGGACATCCAGATGGCCAGGGAGATCAACCGGATTCTGTCCGACCAGCCCGGCTAGTCGCGATCCAGGCCAGCGTCGCCAGTGTCGCAACGATGTAGACCAGCCCGGCCCAGGCCAGATACCAGGGCCGGCCGATCACCCAGATCGTCGGCTGGGCGAAACTGAGCAGCCACGGCACACCGACCAGCGTCAGCGCCAGCCAGCCCCACCCCAAGACACGTGCGCCCAGCCGGTCGGCCAGCGGCCCGTGCAACAACCAGATCATCAGCGGGATCAGCCAGACCCAGTGGTGGGTCCACGAAATCGGTGAGAGCAGCAAACCGAACAGACTCACGATCACGATGGCGCCGAGCCGGTCAGCACTGCCGCCGATCGCCCGCCACGCCAACACCGCGAGGACCGCGGTGACGGCGATGCCCAGCAACACGGCCGGGCCGTATCCGGCGTCGTGGCCGAGGATGCGCGAGATCCCGCCGCGCCATGATTGGTTGAACGACGTCCCGATCGGTCCGATCCGATCTGCATCACCCAGCAATTCGGTGAAGTACCGACGCGCCTCGTCACCGATCACGAGGACCGACAGGGCGACTGTCCCGAAGAACACCACCGCAGAGAACACCGCGGCGCCCCAGCGGCGAGCGCCGACGAAATACAGCCCCGACACCGCGGGCGTGAGCTTCACTCCGGCGGCCAGCCCGACCAACAACCCCGACAGCCACCAACGATTGCTGTACACGGCGTAGAGCACCGCCAACACCAGGACCACATTGACCTGGCCGTAGTCGAACGTGCTGCGCAGCGGTTCGGTCCAGATGCCGACGGCGGTCCACAACATCGCAAGACGCCGGGAGGCCGGGCCGCCGAGCAACAGTTGACTGACCCGCACCACGCCGTACAGCGCGGCGATGATGCCGATCTGCCAGCAGAACGCCACCAATCCGAACGGCAACAGATGCAGTGGGTAAAACACCACCGCGGCAAACGGCGGATAGGTGAAAGGCAGTGGGAAATCCGGTGTCTGGTCCGCGTAGACGTAGTCGTAGAGCGCGCCTGCGTGACCATCGAGCGTGGCGGCGCCACCCACATAGACGTGCAGATCGACGAAGTTGGCGCCGTTGGGGACCAGGTAGGTCCAGGCCAGACGCGCCGCAATGCTGAGGACCAGCAACACAGGCGCCAGGCGATAGAGCCACGCGGTTGCTGAGAGTTGGGTAGCCGGTTCGGTGTTAACGGACACGACTTTAGCGACCCGTGCCGTTTGTTGTGTCGGGGGTTTGTCACGTCAGCGTGGCCGTCAGGCCCGGCAGCCTTGCCACGCCAGAGTGGCTGTCGACACCGAGCGTCACGCTGGAGCACCAACCCGACACCCACCTCGCCCGCCGCCGCCAACACCCAGCGCTCCTGGCACGCCAGCGTGGCTCTCGACGGCGAGAGTCACGCGAGCGTGACGCACGACGGCGCGGAGCCCTGGACGGCCCTGGACGGCCCGGCGCATCACGCTCAAGGCACTGCCCGATAACGAAATCCACCGCTGCAGTAACGGTTAAATAACCGCCACACGTGTCACTTGAGTACCACCAGTAACTGGATAGTTTCGTGCTCAGTCGTTCAAGCAACCGATTGGGAGAACCATGATCTTCACCTGGAAAGCACTTTCCACCAGCATGATCGCGGCTGCCGGCGCAGTCCCGGTCGCGTTGGCCCTCAGCGCCCCAGCGAACGCCGAGCCGGTGCCCCCTGCCCCGGCACCGGCACCGAGCCTGCCGATCGTCAACCAACTCGCCGGCGTGCCTGCCGCCGCTCCGCAGCTGCTGCAGGGTGTGAGCTCGGCGTTGACCGGCGCTCCCGCCGCCGCACCGGCACCCACCCCGGGCGCCACCGCATCGGTGACACTGCCGCAGGCACCTGCGGCCGTCACTCCGGCAGCCGCCAACGCACCGCTGGGATCGATGGTGTCCGGCTTGCCCGCCGCACCGGCTGCGGCCCCGGCCGCGACCGCTCCGGCCAGCGGCCCGGCATCTCTAATCCCCTCGGCCGAGGTGACGATCCCGCAGGTGCCCGGGATGCCGATCCCGCTGCCCCAGAAGGTCAACATCCCCGGTGATCTGGCCTCGCTGGCCCCGGTCGCGGCTCAATCGGCCCTGCCCGCCACGGCCCTGGCACCGGCAGCTGCAGCGGCTCCGGCCGCCGTGGCCGCTCCGGCAGCTGCGGCTCCCGGCGTCTCGAACACCGGGGTTGCGGCGCTGGCCCCGCTGCTGACCGCCGGCCTGCCCTGATCCCCGAACTGGTCTGACCGCCCGAAACGATTGGGAAAGCCATGTCACCGCGTAAGTCCCTGAAGACGATGTTCGGCACCGCCGCTGCAATCGGGTCCACCACCCTGTTGTTCTTCGGAAGCGCCGTCGCCAATGCCGACCCGGCACCGCTGCCGATCGACAACCTGCAGGCACCCGGCCTGCCGGCGATGGAGAACCTGAGCCCGATCATCCAGCAGGCCGCGGCCGACCCGGGCGGCGCAGTGCAGCTGTTGATGGCAGCTGCACAGGCGTTCGCTGCCAACAAGTCGGAGACGGCTGAATCCCGCAACGTCGCGACGGCGGTCAACCAGTTCGCAGCCCAGCCCGTCGCCGCACCCGAGCACGTTCCCGCCCTGGGTGCCGGCAACGACGCTCACCTGCCGATGGGTGTCGACCCGGCCCACGCGGCCGGGCCGGCCCCGGAGGCACTTCCGGCTCCAGCTCCGGCGCCAGCCGCAGCTGCCGCCCCGGCACCCGCGCCCGAAGCCGCACCTGCACCCGCACCGGCACCCGAAGCCGCGCCCGCACCGGCACCCGAAGCCGCACCCGCGCCCGGGGCTGTTCCCGCGGCGGCGACCATCCCGGCCCCGGCACCCGCGCCTGAAGCCGCACCCGCACCCGCACCCGCACCTGAAGCTGCTCCTGCTCCTGCTCCTGCTCCTGAAGCTGCACCGGCTGGGGCACCCGCCCCCGCGCCCGACTTCGGTCCCGATGCCCCGACGACGCAAGACTTCATGTACCCGTCGATCAGCAACGGCTGCCTCAAGGACGGCGGAAACGTTCTGGCGACGGCGATTTCGGTGGCCGGCCCAGCCACGATCCCGCTGCCCGGCCCGAAAGCCGGTCAGACCGCCTATGTGTTCACCGCGATCGGCACGCCGGGGCCGGCCGCCGAACAGAAGCTGCCGCTGAACGTCACCTGGGTCAACCTGACCACCGGAAAGTCCGGCAGCGCGACCCTTCAGCCGCGGTCGGACATCAACCCTGAAGGACCGACCACGCTGACCGCGATCGCCGACACGGGCTCCGGCAGCATCATGTCGACGATCTTCGGGCAGGTCACGACCACCGAGAAGCAGTGCCAGTTCATGCCCACCATCGGATCCACGGTGGTGCCCTGACCAAACCGATAAATGGGGATACGAAATTCCCGGTCGCTTGCCTCATGGCCGGCGACCGGGAATTTTGTCAGGGGCTGAAATTCGTTGGCGGCCTCAGTAGGCCATGAACAGGATCATCTCGCGGTCGTACTCACGCCCGGGGTGCTGCTGAGCCAGATGTGCCTGAGCCTTCTCGACCAGGTCGTCTTCATCGGTGCCGCTGATCGCTTCCCCACACGGGCAGTTCAGATGTGTCTTCGCCATATGTTCACCATCGCATAGGTAGTCCAGCTTGCAACCCCCGAGTAGCTCAAGACTTGGCGGTCTTGGCTTCTTTGGCGGCGGCCTTCATCTGCTTCTTGTACGTGCGGACCTTCTGCAACGACCCGGGATCCACCACGTCGGCCACCGACATGAAGCTGCCCGCGGCTCCGTAATCACCCGCGGCCTCGCGCCAGCCCTCGGGCGTCACTCCGTACTGCTTGCCCAACAGTGCCAAGAAGATCCGGGCTTTCTGGTCACCGAACCCCGGCAGGCGCTTGAGCCGGCGCAGCACTTCTTTGCCGTCGGGGTCGCCACCGGTCCACAGTGCTGTCACGTCGCCGTCGTACTCGTCGACGATGGCCCGGGCCAGATCCTGCACCCGCTTGCCCATCGACCCCGGAAACCGGTGGATGGCAGGGGTTTGCGACACCAGTGCGATGAACTCGTCGGGGTTGTGATCGGCGATCTCTCGGGCGTCGACGGCACCGAGGCGGTCGGCGATCTTCTTGGGCCCGGCGAACGCCGTCTCCATCGGAATCTGCTGATCCAACAACATCCCGACCAAGAGCGCGAACGGGTTGGACTCCAGCAGGGCGTCGGCCTCGGGGTCTTGGACTAGCTGCAGTTTTCCCACGTCGCCAGTCTAGAACCCGAGACGTTTTTGACGTCTGTGTCGGTGCAATGTGCGAATGTGTACGCGATACCCGGTGAAGTGCCCATAGGAGATGGACATGAGACGCGTCGTTGCACCCCTTTTTGCAGCGGTGGTTACCGCGCTTGCCTTGGCCGCCACGGCCAACGCGATCCCAGACCAGGGCACGCCGGAGTTCGACAACTACATGCAGGGCCTGGATCGCAATGGATTCCACTTGAATCCGGACACCGCGTGGCGCGTCGCCCACCAGGCGTGTATGGGCGGCATTCCGGGATACATCAGCTTGGAACTGGCTGCCCAAGGCGTTATCGGTCCCGGTGCGGAGCAGCGGGTGTACGACGTGGCCAGAAAGTACGCCTGCCCCGTTCAATAGGCGGTTTAGAGTTGGCGCACGATGTCCGGCGAGTTTGCAGTCGCGCTGGCCGTGGCGCTGGTCCTGGCGGCGGTCGCTGCCGTCGTCGTGGTGCGCACCCGAAAGGTGGTGGCCACTCCCACCGAACGTGCGGTGCATGCCGCGCTGCACACCGCGGCTCAGGCGGCCCGCGCGCTGCGCCAGGGCCTGAACACCGAATCCGCCCAGACCGCCGCGCCCTACCTTCGTGAATTGACCGGCACCGCAGGGCTGGCCCTGTACGACGAGGACGCGGCGCTGCTGGCGCGCGACGACGATGACGACGCGATCTGGCGGCCGGACACTGTCGAAGTCTGCGCGGAAACCGCCCGGGAATCGATCACCGCCGGACGCCGGGTCCTGCGCACCGCACGCTCGACGGCGGTGGTGGCCCAGCCGTTGCTGACCGAGGGCGTGGAGGTGCTCGGCGCCCTGGTCGTCCTGGCACCCGCCAGCCCGGGCCCCGGCATGCTCGGCGCCGTCGGCGAGGTGGCCCGTTACGCGGCCAGCCAGATCGAACTGGCCGAACTCGACGCGTCGCGCGCTCGGCTGGACCGGGCCGAGGTGCTGGCGCTGCGAGCCCAGATCAGCCCGCACTTCATCTACAACGCGCTCAACACCATTGCGTCGTTCGTGCGCACCGACCCCGACCGGGCCCGTGAACTGATCCTCGAATTCGCCGACTTCACCAGGTACTCGTTCCGCGCGGCCGGGCAGTACACCACGCTGGCCGACGAACTGCGCAACATCGACCGTTACCTCACCCTCGAGCGGGCCCGGTTCGGCCCCAACCTGCGGGTGCAGCTGCAGGTGGCCCCCGAGGTGCTCAATGTCGTGGTGCCGTTCCTGGCGCTACAACCGTTGGTGGAGAACGCGGTGCGACACGGCCTGGCCGGCAACGGCGGCGGATCGGTGGAGATCGTCGCACGCGACGCGGGCACCGAATGCGTGATCACCGTGGAGGACGACGGGGCAGGCATCGATCCGGACAAACTGCGCGCCGGGCCCGGTGACGCATTGGCCGACCGCACCGGCGAATCCGCCCATGTCGGGCTGACCAATGTCGATCATCGGCTGCGCGCGGCGTTCGGCAACGACTACGGTCTTGTGGTCGAGACAGCGGTCGGCGCGGGCACGAAAGTGGTGATGCGCGTGCCGAAGTTCCGCTCAGGGATCCGAGCCGGCGGAGGTGGTTTCAGGTGAGCGCCAACCTGACCGTACTCGCCGTCGACGACGAGGCACCCGCACTCGACGAACTCGCCTACCTGCTGGGGCGCCACCCCGACATCGGCGCGGTGCACACCGCCTCCGACGCGACCTCGGCGCTACGCGAACTCAACCAGCACCCGATCGACGCGGTGTTCCTCGACATCAACATGCCGGGGTTGTCGGGCATCGAATTGGCCGGTGTGCTGGCCAATTACGCAAACCCGCCGGCGGTGGTGTTCGTGACCGCTCACGAAGACAAAGCGGTGGCCGCCTTCGACGTCGGTGCCGTCGACTATCTGCTCAAACCGATCCGGCAGAACCGCCTCGACGAGGCCGTGCGCCGGGCCGCCTCAGCGGCGACCCGGGCCACGACGGACTCCGCCGGGCCAACCCAGTCCGAAGACCAGGACTGGGACGTGGTCCCCGCCGAACTGGGCGGCATCACCCACCTGGTGCCTCGCGACAGCATCGGTTGGGTGGAAGCCGAGGGCGACTATGCCCGGCTGCACTCGGCGACCGGGGCACACTTGGTACGAATCCCGTTGAGTACCTTGGAGACCCGATGGCGCGACCATGGTTTCCAGCGCATCCACCGGTCCTACCTGGTGTCCCTGCGGCAGGTCACCGGCCTGCGCACGGCCGATGGCGCGGTGCTGGTGCGGCTACGCGCCAACGGGACCTCCCCCGCCGTGGAACTTCCGGTGAGCCGACGCCAGGCGCGTGAACTGCGCGACCGATTGGTCCGAGAGCCGATGCGCTCCCTCAAGCCGGCGGGCAACGATGAGTGAGCGCCCGCAGCGTGAGCGTGTGGTGCTCGCCCACCGTCGCGGCGCCCGTATGGTGCGGACCCGGGTCGAGGTGGCCGAGCAGACCCAGGTGGGCGACGCGCTCGTCCGCGGTCTGGTGCGGACCCAACTCGGACTGGCGCTGCGACTGGCCCTGGTCCTCATGTCGGTGGTGGTAGCGCTGGTATTGCTCAATGCGGCGGTGCCGGATCTGGCCGCGCTCACTGTATTCGGGATCCGGCTCAACTGGCTGATCCTCGCCGGACTGTTCTACCCATTGCTGTACGGGGTGGGACGACTGTACATACGACTCGCCGAACAGGGCGAACGGGACTTCGTCCGGGTCGTCGACAGCGAACCATGACAGGCGCACCGCTGACCGCGGCCGCCCTGCTGGCCGCCGTGGTGGCCACCATCGCCATCGGCGCCTACGGAGTCCGTTTGTCCCGCACCACCTCCGACTTCCTGGTCGCCTCCCGCAGCGTCGGCCCGCAGTGGAACGCCGCGGCGATCTCCGGCGAATACCTCTCCGCTGCCTCTTTTCTGGGCGTAGCCGGGCTGATCGCGAAGTACGGCGCCGACGCGCTGTGGTATCCGGTGGGTTTCACTGCGGGCTACCTGGGCGTGTTGTTGTTCGTAGCGGCGCCACTGCGCCGTTCCGGGGCTTACACCGTCCCGGACTTCGCCGAATTCCGGCTCGGCTCGGCGCGTTTGCGCAAGGTGGCCATGCTCGTCGTCGTGATGATCTGTCTGTTCTATCTGGCCCCGCAATATCAGGGTGCCGGGTTGGCCCTGAAAACGCTTCTGGGCGTTCCGGTCTGGGTCGGACCGCTGCTGGTCGCCGCGATTGTCATCACCAACGTGGTGGCCGGCGGCATGCGGTCGATCACGTTCGTGCAAGCCTTCCAGTACTGGCTCAAGCTCACCGCCGTCGCGGTCCCTGCCTTGGCTCTGCTCGGCCTGTTCATCGGCGATCGTGGCGAATTGGGCGGCCCCCTGCCGCCCACCGTGCAACAGCAGACCACCGTGAAGATCGAGAGCGACGTGATGGTCCAGGTGATCGAACCGGCGGGCATCACCGTTTCCGGCGATCTCGACGGCCGTCACGTCGATTCCGCCAGGATCGCCGCACCGGGGCAACATGCCCTCGGTGCGGGCACCACTTTGACGCTGGCCGCCGGCGCAGCCACCCCGGTGGTGGCCGGCACCCCGGGCACCGGCGGCGAGTGGATCGCCTCCGGTGGCGGCCTGGGCGGCGGTCACCCGCTCTACCAGGTGTTGTCCATCATCGTCGCGACGTTCCTGGGTACCATGGGTTTGCCGCACGTGCTGGTCCGCTTCTACACCAATCCCGACGGCCGGGCCGCCCGGCGCACCGCGCTCGCCGTGGTGGCACTGCTGTCGGTGTTCTATTTCTTCCCGATCCTGCTCGGAGCGTTTTCCCGGCTGTACGTACCCCAGCTTCTGATCACCGGAACTGCCGACGCCGCAGTGCTTTTGGCACCTGGGGCAGCAGTCGGCGGAATCGGCGGCCAACTGCTGGCCGCCCTGGTGGCAGCGGGCGCCATCGCGGCGTTCCTGGCGACCTCCTCGGGCTTGCTGATCAGCTTCGCCGGCGCGCTGGCCACCGATGTGTTGCGCGGCCGGGTCCGCGACTTCCGGATCGCCGCGGTGGCCGGCGGGCTGATCCCGATCCCGTTGTCACTGTTGGTGTCCGGGCTTGAGTTGTCACGCAGCGTGGGACTGGCCTTCGCCGTGGCGGCGTCCACCCTGTGCCCGCTGCTGGTGCTGGGCATCTGGTGGCGCGGCCTGACGGCGGCCGGCGCGGCCTGCGGGCTCGTGGTGGGCGGATGCGTGTGCGGCGGCGCGGTGCTCGTGGAGATCACCGGGGGTGTCGACGACGCGGTGCTCGGTGGATGGCCCGCGGTGATGGTGGGTTACCCGGCGGCGGTGAGCGTGCCGATCGCCTTCCTCACGATGATCGTCGTCAGCCTGTTCACCCGACCCATCCCCGGCGTCGCGCAGATCTTCGCGCGTATGCATGTGCCGGAGCGCCTGGGCCTGGGTGTCGAGCGGGTGCCCGCAGGCTGACCGGCTGCCGCTCAGCCTCCGCGACCGACCGCTCAGCGCAGCGATGGCCGAATTCGGCGTATCGACGACGATACCGCTGCTGTGTGACCCACCTCTCAATTAGGTTCAGTTCCCAACCGACACCCAGCCAACTGTCAGGAGCCCTCGGTGCCCGAAATCGACCTTCCCGAGAGGGTTGCCCCCACCGGCGAGCAGTTCCTCGCCATGCAGGCCAGTCCCGAATTCCAGGAGCTGCGTACCAGGTTGCGCCGCTTCGTCTTTCCCATGACGGCGTTCTTCCTGCTCTGGTACGCCCTTTACGTCGCCCTCGGCGCGTTCGCCCACGACTTCATGGCCATCCGGGTGTTCGGCAACATCAACGTCGGCCTGCTGATCGGTCTGGGCCAGTTCCTCACCACGTTCCTGATCACCGGGCTGTACGTGCGCTTCGCCAACCGGGAGCTCGATCCGCGGGCCACCGCCATTCGCGAAGAGCTGGAGGGCACCCGATGACCACCACCACGCTCGCCGCCGAGACCGTCGGCAACCCGGCAGCCAACATCGGCATCTTCAGCCTGTTCGTCGTCGTCACGATGATCGTGGTGATCAAGGCGAGCAAGCGCAACGCCACCGCCGACGAGTTCTTCACCGGCGGCCGCGGTTTCTCCGGCCCGCAGAACGGCATCGCCATCGCCGGCGACTATCTGTCGGCGGCCAGCTTCCTCGGCATCGCCGGGGCCATCGCCGTCTACGGTTACGACGGCTTCCTCTACTCCATCGGATTCCTGGTCGCATGGCTGGTGGCCCTGCTGCTGGTGGCCGAATTACTGCGCAACACCGGCAAATTCACCATGGCTGATGTGTTGAGCTTCCGGCTCAAGCAACGCCCGGTACGGTTGGCCGCGGCCATCTCGACGTTGACGGTGTCGCTGTTCTACCTGCTGGCCCAGATGGCCGGCGCCGGCGGTCTGGTCGCGCTGCTGCTCGACGTCAACAGCCGGGCCGGGCAGTCGATCGTGATCGCCGTCGTCGGCATCCTGATGATCGTCTACGTTCTGGTGGGCGGCATGAAAGGCACCACCTGGGTGCAGATCATCAAGGCCGTCCTGCTGATCGCCGGTGCCGCGCTGATGACCGTGATGGTGCTGAGCAAGTTCGGATTGAACTTCTCCGACATCCTCGGCTCAGCACAAGCGGCGATCTCCGAGGCCACCACCAAGGGCGTGTCCAGCCGCGATGTGCTGGCCCCGGGCGCGCAGTACGGCGGATCGCTCACCTCACAGATCAACTTCATCTCGCTGGCGCTGGCGCTGGTGCTCGGCACCGCGGGCCTGCCGCACGTGCTGATGCGTTTCTACACCGTGCCGACGGCGAAAGAGGCTCGGCGCTCGGTGGTTTGGGCCATCGCACTGATCGGCGCCTTCTACCTGTTCACCCTGGTGCTCGGCTACGGCGCGGCAGCGCTGGTCGGCCCAGACCGGATCCTCGGCGCAGCCGGTGGCGTGAACTCCGCGGCCCCGCTGCTGGCGTTCGAACTCGGCGGGGTGATCCTGCTCGGGGTCATCTCGGCGGTGGCCTTCGCGACGATCCTCGCCGTGGTGGCCGGCCTGACCATCACGGCGTCGGCTTCCTTCGCCCACGACATCTACGCCTCAGTCCTCAAGTCCCACAAGGTGACCGAGCAGGAGCAGGTCCGCGTCTCACGGATCACCGCGGTGGTGCTCGGCGTGTTCGCGATCGGGTTGGGCATCCTGGCCAACGGTCAGAACGTCGCGTTCCTGGTAGCCCTGGCGTTCGCCGTCGCGGCCGCAGCCAACCTGCCGACCATTCTGTACTCGCTGTACTGGAAGCGGTTCAACACCCGCGGCGCACTCTGGAGCATGTACGGCGGCCTGATCTCGACCATCGTGCTGATCGTGTTCTCCCCCGCGGTGTCGGGGTCCAAGACCGCGATGATCCCCGGCGCGGACTTCGCGTACTTCCCGCTGGCCAACCCGGGCATCGTGTCCATCCCGCTGGCCTTCGCACTCGGCATCATCGGCACGCTCACCTCCCCCGACACCGGAGACGCCGAGCGGAACGCCGAGATGGAGGTGCGGTCACTGACCGGGGTGGGCGCCGAGAAGGCGGTCGCTCACTAGGTCACCCCGTTCGGCGGAATAACGGATCGGGCCCCGCCGCTACCATTCAGCGTGCGCCGATACTCGTTTCCGCTGCTCGCCTACGCGTTCGCCGCGATCATGGTGGGCACCACCCTGCCCACGCCGATGTATGCGCTCTACGCCGACCACATGCATTTCGCGGTGCTGACCACGACGGTCATCTACGCCACCTATGCCGGGGGCGTGCTGTTCGCGCTCCTGGTGTTCGGCCGTTGGTCCGACGCGGTCGGCCGACGGCCGATGCTGCTGGCCGGTGTGGCGTCGGCACTGGCCAGCGCGGTGGTGTTCCTGCTCGCCGACTCCGTGCCGCTGCTGCTGATCGGACGGGTGCTGTCCGGTCTGTCGGCCGGCCTTTTCACCGGCACCGCCACCGCGGCCGTCATCGAAGCCGCCCCTCAGGCCTGGAAGAACCGGGCCGCGGCGGTGGCCACGGTGGCCAATATCGGCGGTTTGGGCGCGGGCCCGCTGCTGGCCGGGCTGTTGGTGCAATACGCGCCGCAACCCCTTCATCTGCCCTTCCTGGTGCACATCGGACTCGCCCTGCTGGCCGGGCTCGCGGTGCTCGTTGTCCCGGAAACCTCGGCCCGCACCGGCCGGATCGGGTTGCAACGCCTGTCGGTCCCGACTGAGGTGCGGACGGTGTTCGTCATCGCAGCGCTGGCCGCGTTCGCCGGATTCGCCGTCACGGGCCTGTTCACGGCCGTCGCACCGTCGTTTCTGTCCAACGTGATCGGCATCGACAACCACGCGGTCGCGGGCGCGATCGCCTGCTCGATCTTCGCCGCCTCGGCACTGACCCAGGTCGCCGCGAATCGAATGGCCGCCGAGCGGGCCGTGGCGGTCGGGTGTGGGCTGCTGATCGCGGGCATGATGATTCTGACTGCGGCACTGTACTTTTCCTCGCTTCCAGGCCTGATCGCAGCGGCAGTGGTATCCGGTGTCGGACAGGGCATGAGCTTCAGCCGGGGCCTGGCCGCAGTCGTCGAGCGCGCCCCGGCCCAGCGGCGCGCCGAGGTCAGCTCCACGTACTTCGTCGTCGCCTATGTGGCCATCTCGCTTCCGGTGATCGGCGAGGGCCTGGCCGCTCAATCGCTGGGCCTGCGCAGCGCGGGCATCACCTTCGCGATCGCGGTCGCAGTGCTGGCCGCGATCTGCCTGACCGCGATCCTGGTCGCGGAGAACCGGGAGAAGATAAGTGCTTCTACCTAGGGACTAGGCGGCCGCGGGGCCATAGCGTTCCAGGCATGACCGTTGCTGCTGACACAGCTGCCAAGACTGGCCCGGCGAGAGGGCTGTTCCCGTCCCCCGCCGAGGTCGAAGCCCAGACGCCCGCCGGCCGGGACCGCGCCCTCGACGTCATCCGGATCGCCTCGCTGATCGGTGTGGTGTTCGGCCACACCATCATGGCCACCAGCACGATCCGCGACGATGTGTTCATCTGGAGCAACCTGCTCACTGAATCCACCGTGTTCCAAGCGCTGACCTGGGTGTTCCAGATCATGCCGCTGTTCTTTTTCGCCGGCGTCGCCGCCTCCGTGCAGTCCTGGCAGCCGGGCCAGTCCTGGGGCGGCTGGCTGCTCAAGCGTTGCACGCGGCTCTACCGGCCGGTCTTCTACTACCTGGCCTTCTGGACCGTCGCACTGGCGGGCCTGCGGTACGTGCTGCCCGAACATGTCTATGAGCCCGTCGCCGGCATCTCCATCCAGCTGCTGTGGTTCCTCGGCGCCTACGTCCTGGTGCTGGCGGCCGTGCCGCTGCTGGCGCGCATCACCACGACCGCGCAGATGGCCGGAGCGATCATCGGCACCTACGCGTTCATCGCCGCCGTCGACGCGGTCCGCATCAACATGGACGGCTACGCCTCGCTGGGCTACCTGAACACCGTGGTGTGGTTGATCCCTGGCGTCTTCGGCGTCGCCTACCGCCGCAACCTGCTGTCCAGCGGCGCCGCGCTCAAGATCGGTCTCGGCATGCTCGGCGTCAACCTGGCACTTCTGTACTTCGGCCCCTACGAGCTGAGCCTGGTCGGCATCGAGACCCAGCACCTGAAGAACATGACGCCGCCGTCACTGTTGCTGGCCGGGCACGCAATCATGATGTGCGCGTTCGCGATTGCCGCCGCCCCTGCCATCAACCGGTGGGCGCAGCGACCTCGGGCGTGGTGGCTGACCGCGATCGGCAACTCCGGGGCGATGACGCTGTACCTGTGGCACATGCCGCTGCTGCTGGGCCTGCACCTGGTGTTCGACTACCTCGGCTTGGACCGCTACGAACCGTCGGCCCCCGGGTTCGTCGCTCTGTCGGTGCTGCAGTTGGCGCTGATGGCCGGGCTTGTTGCGATCGCGTTCACCGCGCTGCGGCCGTTGGAGAACAACCCGCTGCCATTGTGGGACGGCGGCACCGTGACGCGCACCGGAGCCCGCAGTGCGGCGGTGGGTCTGCTGCTGTGTGGGGCCGGCGCGGCGACACTCACCTCGGTGGCCTGGGGCTTGAAGGACCAAGGCGTGTACTGCGTGGCGGCCATGCTGGCCGCACTCGTCGCGGCCCGTGTGCTGGCGTCCACGCGAATGCCTAAGCAACACGATCGAGTCGAGTGAACCCGCACTGCGGCCCGCACGGGCGACCGGATACACCGATCCCGTGCCTCTGCAATACCTCAGCGATCTTGCCCGCCGTCTGACAGGGCCGATCGAAAACCTGTCCGTAGGAAAGCCTGACGGTCGAACGGCCGTCGACGGCGGCATCCAGGTCCCGCTCGAAGTCCGCATCCCGCCGGTTGGCCGAGTCGTGAAACAACCGGCCGTCGAGTTCGACCACGAGCCGGTCGCCGTATTCAGCGTCGCGATAGCAGACGCCGACGAACGACTTCGACCGCTTTTGACGGGCAGCTCGCGGCAAACCGTGCGGCCGCTCGACCCGAACAAGATAGCCATGCTCAAGAACCGAACACGTACCGTCAGCGATGTCGACGAGCACTTCCCGCAACCAGCGGCGCCGCCGCACCCGACCGCGAGAGTCGAGGGTTTGCAGCAGCCTCCGCGCAGTGGTGCGCCGAGATTGGCAGGCGTTGGCCAGGACGGCGATGACGTCCAGATCCGACGCGGCACGGCACGCGACGTCGAGTGCGGCTTCCTCGAACCGCATCCGCGGCGGGCCGACGTTCCACAGCACCCGCTCCTCCAGGTGTGCGACCCGGTGAATGCGGACTCCAGCCGGTTCGGCCCATGTCGACCGCTGCCGCGCCACGGCGACGTGGATCGGCGACCCTTGATCTCCCAGCGCGGACTCAAAGCACAGCGCCGCCGGAGCTGCGTAAAGCACTGCAGCCCAGGCCCGTTGCGACCACGTCAACGGGCCGGTGTGATCGACATATACGCCCGCATGCACCGGCGCCCACTCGTTTCGCCTGAGCAACCGCCGAATCTGATGCTCTAGTAGACCTGCATCCAAGGCCTGCCGGCGTGAGATCACCCCGCCCTGCTGCCGAAGAACCTCGCCTACGTCCACCGCATCGATGCTCGTCGACCGGCGCAACGGCCACCAGTGCAATTCAGTGACCTGTGGATAACCCTCTATGCGGCGAATTGCTGCTTGATACTGACTGCAATTCGCCGCATAGCTGATCCGGAGTAGGCGGTCTAACCGCTCTTGCGACGGAACTCGCGCCGGTTCTCCACCGGACCGTGCGCCCGCGGTTGATTGCGGCCGCCGTCCTTGTGCGCGGCGCCTCCCGACGACTGCGCCTTCTTGCGCTCCAGAGCCTCCCGGAATTTGCGCTTGTTGTCGTCTTCCGGTGTGTCGTCAGCCATACGCCGCAGCGTAGCGCGGCAACACTGCGAACGTCATCCGGTTTCAGCGCCGGCCCGGCGGCATCCCGTACACGTGCGTGATCGGCAGCGTCAGCAACACGCGGCGGTCATCGACCATGGCGCGCCGGTAATCATCCCAATCCGGATGTTCACCGGCGATGTTGCGGTACAACGCAATGAGGCCCTCAACCGTCTCGTCGTCGGGCGCCGCAGCCGGCGGGGTGAGGATCGCATCGCCCTCGGCCACCGCATAGGACCACCCGTCGTCGGAGCTGACATGAACGGACGCACGCGGATCCCGCCGCAGATTGCGGGTCTTGGCCCGCGGTTCGGTGATCGAAACCTGGATCTGCACTGCACGCGGGTCGAAGTAGTAGGAGACATTGGACAGCTGCGGACGACCGTCCTGTTTGATCGTCGCAAGAACTCCCATCGAGTTGCCGCCGATCAAGGCCAAAAGCTTGTCGTCGAAAACCTGGCGCCCCATGAGACGAGCGTACGTCTTTACCATCGGTTCGATGAGCGTGATTGACGGCAACATCCTCGAGGGCGTCTCGGAGACCACGTTGTGGACCCTGAGCAATCGCGGTATCGAGGCCAAACGTTCCGACGGCGTGATCCGCGACCCGTGGGCAGTGGCACTGTTCGACGCGATCGACTTCGATTACCGCAAGTTCGGCAGATCGACCCAGGCCCATGCCCTGCGGGACCGCGCATTCGACGTCGAGACCCGCGACTACCTCGCCACGCATCCGAAGGCCGCGGTGGTGGCGCTCGCCGAAGGTTTGCAGACCAGTTTCTGGCGGCTCGATCAAGCCGGCGTGGCCGACGAACTGACCTGGTATTCGGTCGATCTACCGCCGGTGATGGCTATTCGGGAACGCCTCCTTCCCTCCGATGACCGCATCGTCAACATCGCTCAGTCCGCGCTCGACCGCAGCTGGATGGACCGGGTGGACGCCAGCCACGGCGTGTTCATCACCGCCGAGGGCCTGCTGATGTACCTGGAGCCCGACGATGTGCGCAGCCTGATCGCCGACTGTGCGGCGCGGTTTCCCGGCGGCCGGATGGTGTTCGACTCGATCCCGCACTGGGCAAGCCGACGCACCATCAAGGGCTTGCGTCTGTCCGACCGCTACATCGCGCCACCCATGCCCTTCGCCCTCACCGCGGACGAGGGTCTGGCGATGGCCGGGACGGGACCGGGCGCCATCGCCGGCGTGCGCTCGGCCCGCGACGTGCCGCTGCAACCCGGACGCGGCCTGTTCAAGCTCGCCGCCGCGCCGTGGCTGGACCGCATCGACCTGATCCACCGCATCCGCCCGTCCATCACCGCGCTGGACTTCTGACGGGCCGGTTCTGGAAACCCATGGCACTGCTCAACCGACGCCTGCCGACGGTGTGCGCCGCGCTGCTCGTTGCCGGCGTCACCTCCTGCGCGACGCCGACCGCCACGGAAACCAGGACCGCTCAGATCGAGGTGGTGCCCGAGGCGCTCACCCAGCCCAAGTTCAGCGTCACCCGGTTCCACTACCTACCCGAGGCGCGGGCGGGCGGAAGGTACCCCGACCAGAACTGGGCCGACTTGTACCTGCCCTCTGGTACGCACGCGTTCAATTCGGTCCCGCTCGTGGTGCTCATCCATGGCGGCGGCTGGAAGAGCACGATGGGCGCCGGGGTGTTCGACGGATTGGCCCGCGAGCTCACCAGTCGCGGCATGGCCGTCTACAACATCGAGTACCGGCGGGTGGGCTCCGGCGGTGGTTGGCCGACGACGTTCGCCGATGTGGCTCGTGCGATGGACTATGTCGCGCAGGTGAACCTGCGATACCCGCAGCTGGCGGTCGACGACGCGCTCGTGGTCGGCCACAGCGCCGGAGCCCAGCTGGCCGTGTGGGCCAGCACCCGCCACGACCTGCACGGTGACGAAGTCGGATCCCGGCCGATCTTCCGGCCGACCCGGGTCATCTCACTGGCCGGCCCGCTCGACATGGTCTACGCGGCCAACCACGGCGACAAACACATCGCGGCGGTGCTCGGCGGGCGCCCCTCCGAGGTGCCGCAGCGATACGCCTCGGTGGATCCGATCCAGAACCTCGACCCGAGAGTGCCGGTGATCGCCGTCCACGGAACACTCGACACCGTTGTGGCGCCGGCCAATTCGCGGCGCTACGTCGCGGCGCTCAAGAAACTCGGCGGCCAGGCCGGCCTCGTCTTGCTGCCCGGCGAAAATCACACGTCGATCGTGTCCACCCGCTCCCCCAACTTCCGAGAGGTGCTGCGCCTCATCACCGCCACTTCGAGGGCCCAACCGGATCAGCTGCCGGTGAAATGAGTGAGTGTTTAGTCTGGAACCGTGACCCGGTACATCGCGTTCTTGCGAGGCGTCAACGTCGGAGGCGTGAACCTCAAGATGGCCGAGGTGGCGAAGGCCATGGAGGCCGCCGGGTTCACCGAAGTCAAGACCATCCTGGCGAGCGGAAACGTCTTGCTGGACAGCACTTCCAAAGCCGCCAAGGTCCGGACCACGGCCGAGCGTGCGCTGCGGGACGCCTTCGGCTACGAGGCATGGGTGTTGGTCTACGACCTTGCCACCCTGAAGAAGATCTCGGAGGGCTACCCGTTCGAGCGCGAGGTCCCCGATCACCACTCCTACGTCACGTTCGTCAGTGACAGCGAGTTGCTCGACGAGCTCGCGGCCCTGAACCCGGGCCCCGATGAATTGGTGCAGCGCGGCGATGGCGTGCTCTATTGGCAGGTCCCGCGGGCCGCCACACTGGACAGCGCGATCGGCAAGACCATGGGCAAGAAACGCTACAAACCGTCGACGACGACAAGGAATCTGCGCACGCTGGAGAAAGTGTTGCGCTGACGCGTCATCCGCGCATCCCGCGCATCCACCCCAACCCCTCACTGGTGCCCGCAGCCGGTCGGTACTCACAGCCCACCCAGCCGTCGAAACCGGTCTCATCGATCACGGCCAGCAGGTGGTCGATCGCCAACTCACCGCTGTCGGGTTCGTGCCGGTCGGGAACCCCGGCGATCTGCAGGTGCCCTACCCGGCCCGTCGGGATATCCGACCGGAGCCGGACCGTCACGTCGCCCTCGGTGATCTGACAGTGGTACAGGTCCAGTTGGACCTTGAGATTCGGCGCCCCGACCTCCTCGACGATCCGGTGCGCATCGTCCTGAAAGCTCAACAGGTATCCAGGCATGTCGCGCTGGTTGATCGGTTCGATCATCACCTCGATGCCGGCACCGGCGGCCTCTGCGGCCGCCCAGCCGAGGTTGGCGCGGTACACCGCGATGCGGTCCGCTCGCTGGGCCGCCCCCTCAGCGATACCCGCCATCACGTGTACCCGTGGGCAGTCCAGAACCTCGGCATAGTGCAGAGCGCGCCGAAAACCATCACGAAACTCGGCCTCGCGGCCCGGAAGCGAGGCGATGCCACGTTCGCCGGACTCGAAATCCCCCGGTGGCGCGTTGAACAGAACCTGACGTAGGCCGTTGGCGGCAAGCAGCCCGCGCAGCTGCTGGGCCGGGTGGGCGTACGGGAACAGGTACTCCACCGCCGTGAAACCGTCGGCCGCCGCGGCAGCGAACCGATCGGGAAAGGCATGTTCGACGTACATCATGGAGAGGTTGGCCGCAAAGCGTGGCACGGCAGGCTCCTTCCAGCTGATCCGGGCAGCGGTTGACGCCATCTTCGCGTGTGCCGGCCGACGGTCGCCGGACGCCCCCGGCTGAACACAGGTACATTCGCGGCAATGACGGATAGCTCAGCCAAAGTGAGCGGCGACGCGCTCACGGGTGTTGCCGAGACGGCATTGCTGACCCTGCAGGTGCGTGCGCACGAGGCGCGCCGTCCGGACGGCCTGATCGAGGATCCGGTGGCGGTGCAACTGGTCGATTCGATCGACTTCGACTTCGCCAAGTTCGGCTACACCCGCCGCCAGGACATGGCCTTGCGGGCGTTGCTGTTCGACCGGATGACCTCCAGCTACCTGCGCACCCATCCGAAGGCCACGGTGGTGGCATTGGCCGAAGGACTGCAGACCAGCTTCTACCGGCTTGACGCCGCCGGACTGGGACATGAGTTCCGTTGGTTGTCGGTCGATCTGGAGCCGATGATCGAGTTCCGCAACAAGTTGCTGCCCAAGCCGGACCGGGTCACCCAGTGCGCCCAGTCGGCGCTGGACTTCAGCTGGATGGACCATGTCGACACCGGCGACGGAGTGTTCATCACCGCCGAGGGCCTGTTGATGTACCTGCAGCCCGAGGAATCGATGTCGCTGATCCGCGCCTGCGCGCAACGCTTTCCGGGAGGGCAGATGTTGTTCGACCTGCCGCCTGCGTTCTTCGCTTTCTTGACCCGCAAAGGTATGCCGACATCGATGCGCTACCGGGTACCGCCCATGCCGTTCAGCCTGTCGCCCGCAGAACTGGCCGATCTGGTCAACACCGTTCCGGGGGTCACGGCGGTGCACGATCTGCCGATGCCGCCCGGCCGGGGCCGGGTCTTGAACGCCCTCCTGCAGGCACAGCACCTGCCGATCTTCGACCCTGTGCGCCCGGTGTCCGGGCTGCTGGAATTCGGGTAGCGCCCGCCGGATCAGACTGTCGACCCGGCCAGTTCCACCTGCGTTGTTTCGAACCGCAGGCTCGGGTCCGCCACCGGACCGTTACGCAGCGTCTGTGCATCGAGCGTGTAGTTCATGGTCATCTGCCACGGCCCGTCGACACCCTGGCGGGGAATCTCGTTGATCGAGCGTTGCACGTAACCGGCGGCGAAATCGAGAAGGGGGCGGGTCGGTCCACCGCTGAACTCCGGTCGCACTGAGTCAAAGCCGTTGTCGTCCATGTGCTTCAACAGACGGCAGAAGTGCTCGCAGAGCAGACCGACCTTGAGAGTCCACGACGAGTTGGTGTAGCCGAAGGCGAACGCGAAGTTCGGCACACCCGAGAGCATGATGCCCTTGTAGGCCACGGCCTCGGCGAGGTTCACTTCTTCGCCGTCTACGCTCAGCGTCATCCCGCCGAACAGCTGGATGTTCAATCCCGTTGCGGTGACGATGATGTCGGCGTCGAGCTCGCGTCCTGACTCCAGCAGGATGCCGGTCTCGGTGAACGTCGCGATGCGGTCGGTCACCACCGAGGCGCTGCCATCGCTGAGCGCGGCGAACAAATCCCCGTCGGGCACCGCGCACAGCCGCTGATCCCACGGGTTGTAGAGGGGGCTGAAATGCTCGTCCACGGGATACCCGTCGGGAAGCTTGGCGGCGTTGATCCAGCGGATCACGGCCCGGGCGGTCTTCGGGTACCTCTGGCAGAAGGTGTAGACGCCACGTTGTTTGAGGATGTTCTTGCGCCGGGTCAGCGCGTACCCGCGCTCGTCGCCGAGCAGTCGCTTGGCAGTGTTGGCGAAGGAGTCCTTGGCCGGCACCGGCATCACATAGGACGGTGAGCGCTGCAGCATGGTGACGTGGGCAGCCGTGCCCGCCATGGACGGCACCAGCGTGACGGCAGTGGCACCGCTGCCGATCACCACGACCTTCTTCCCCGTGTAGTCGAGATCTTCGGGCCAGTGCTGGGGATGCACGACACGCCCGGTGAACCGGTCGGCCCCCTCGAATTGCGGGGCGTAACCCTGGTCGTAGCGGTAGTACCCGCCGCCGCAGAACAGCCAGTTCGCCGATATCTGCACGAGTTCGGGATCTGATCCGCCACCGTCGGTCCGCTCGATGTCCACGGTCCAGGCGGCCCGGGCCGAATCCCAGGCCGCCGCCCGCACCTTGTGGTGCAGCCGGATGTGGCGGTCGATGCCGTTTTCCGCCACCGTCTCCCGCAGATAGGCCAGGATCTTGTCGGAGGTGGCGATGGCGTGCTCGTCGCGCCACGGCTTGAACTCGTAGCCGAAGGTGTGCAGGTCCGAGTCCGACCGAATTCCTGGGTAGCGGAACAGATCCCAGGTGCCGCCGGTGGCGCCGCGGGCTTCCAGGATCGCGTAACTGCGCCCCGGATGTTCGCGCTGAAGGTAGTAGGCAGCACCGATGCCGGAGATGCCGGCGCCGATGATGAGTACGTCGACGTGTTCGGTGTGGTTCATGTCTCAATGGTTGCGGCCAGCCGACCGTAACCCAAGGTAAAAAGTGCCAAATTTCACCCGACTGGTGGTGCACTTTGCACCATCAATCTACCCTGGGGTGATGGTGTGGCAGCCACCGTCTCCGCGGGTGCAGGACCTGATCCGGCAATGCGCACAAATCGTCCTCAACCCACGCGAGGACTGGCTCGAGGAGTTCGACACCGCCGTCCTGGCCGCCAGCCCGGCGATCGCCTCCGACCCCGAGCTCGCCGCCGCCGTCGTCCGCAGCAACCACGCGAACCTGTTTTTCTGGGGCACGGCAAATGTGCGCGATCCGGGCGCCCCGGTGCCGCCGAACACCGGGCCGGAGCCGCTGAGCATCGCACGGGAGCTGGTGCGCCGCGGCGTCAACGCATTTCCCCTCGATGCGTACCGCGTCGGTGAGGGGGTGGCCTGGCGTCGGCTCATGGAGATCGCCTTCGAGCTGACGTCCGACCCCGCCGAACTGCGCGAGATGCTCGACGTCTGCTCGCGGTCCATCAGCGCGTTCGTCGACGCGACGCTGGCCGGAATCGCCGCCCAGATCGAGCTCGAACGCGAGGATCTCACCCGCGGCACCCACGCCGAGCGACGCGAGACCGTCGCACTTCTGCTCGAAGGTGCCCCGATCCCCAGGCAGCGAGCCGAAGCACGCCTGGGCCACGCGCTGACCGGAACCCACACCGCCGCGGTGATCTGGAGCGAGGACCCCGCGGGCGACATGTCCGGGCTGGACCGCGCCGCCGAGGCATTCGGTCAGGACTGCGGCGATCCGCGGCCGCTGAGCGTGCTGGCGAGCACCGCCACCCGATGGGTGTGGGCGGCAGGTAGCGCCGAGGTCGAGCGCGGGTTCCAGGCGCTGACCCACGCCGCCGCAGAGCTGGACGGCGTCCGGATCGCCGTCGGACCGGTCGCCGACGGCCTGGATGGCTTCCGGCGCAGCCATTTCGACGCGATCACCACCCAGCAGATGATGGCCCGGCTGCACTCCACACAGCAAATCGCCCAGTTCGGCGAGGTCGAACTCGTCGCCCTGCTCACCTCCGAACCCGATCGCGCCGCCGAGTTCGTCAGCCACAACCTCGCTGCGCTGGAGACCGCTGACGCCGAATTACGGGAAACGGTGCGGGTATTCGTCAACGAACAGTGCAACGCTTCCCGGGCCGCGGCGAGGCTGTACCTGCATCGCAACACGCTGCTGCGCCGGCTGGTCCGCGCCGACGAGCTCCTGCCCCGCCCCCTGGCCGAGAACAGTGTCGCGGTCGCCGTCGCATTGGACGTGCTGCGCTGGCGCGGCACGGCGGCCGGGTGAATCCCGGTCAGTCGAACGCGGTGTCCAGATAGCGCAGCGCGTCGCTCTTGCCGATCCCCAACGCGCGGGCAGCTTCGGCGAACGAGTGCGCCGCCGCGGCCATCGCGGCATCGGCCGGGTCCGCCCGCGCCACGAATGTCCCGTACCGCCCGCGAGTCTCCAAGACCCCCGCCGACTCCAGCTCACGATATGCCCTGGCCACGGTGTTGACCGCCAACCCGACCTGCCCCGCCAGTTCGCGCACCGTCGGTAGCCGAGTACCCGGAGCCAACCGTCCCTGCCGTATTCCGTCGATAATCTGGATTCTGAGCTGATCGAACAGCGGCTTGTCCGCGCTCGAGTCGACCAGCACCCAATCCCCCAACTCACCCACATGCCCAGTATCACCCAAACCGACTACGTTGGTGATGTGCAAGTGACTGTCCTGTCCGGTGCCGGAATCTCAGCCGAAAGTGGTGTGCCGACGTTCCGCGACGTCGAGACGGGCCTGTGGGCACAAGTGGACCCGTATGAAATCTCCAGCGTCGAAGGCTGGCAGCAACATCCCGAAAAGGTCTGGGCCTGGTATCTGTGGCGCCACTACATGATGGCCCACGTGCAGCCCAACGACGGGCATCGGGCCGTGGCTGCCTGGCAGGACTTCGCCGACGTACACGTCATCACCCAGAACGTCGATAACCTGCACGAGCGCGCCGGCAGCACCAACGTCTACCACCTGCACGGCAACTTGTTCGAGTTCCGTTGCGACGCTTGCGGTTCGAGGTTCGAGGGCGATCTTCCCCCGATGCCCGAACCGGTCGAGACGATCGAACCCCCGGTATGCCCGTGCAGTGGCCTGATCCGGCCCAGTGTCGTCTGGTTCGGTGAGCCGTTGCCCGACGACGCCTGGCAACGATCGGTACAGGCGGTCGGTGCTGCCGACGTGGTGATCGTGGTAGGCACCAGCTCGGTCGTGTATCCCGCGGCAGGGCTGGCCGAAGCCGCCGTCGCCGCGGGCACCGTGGTGGTCGAGGTCAACCCCGAGCGCACGCCGCTGTCCGACAGCGCGACCATCTCCCTGCGCGAGACCGCGGCCGCGTCCCTTCCGGACCTGCTGCAGCGGTTACCCACACTGCTGGGTACTAGGCAGGCCTGACCGCACGGCCGATGGCGAACTCCGTCACCGGCAACGGCACCCAGGCCGGCATCGCGAACTCGCGGTGAGCGACAGCAACCTGGAAGCCGCTGCCGGCGATCGTCTGCTCGGTATGCCGATGGGTGTGGCAATTTCCGAACAACCGCGGCCACACCGTGGCGTCCGCCACGCGCTGCATCCCACCCCGCCAGCCGCTGCCGGCCACGTGCTCGAGGTACCGCAGTTCGCCTCCCGGCCGGAGCAGCGAAAACAATTGCTGCAGAACAGTATCCGGCTGTTCGATGGAGCACAGCACCAACGAACAGACTACCGCGTCGAACGGTTCGGCGCTGTTGAACTTCTCGGCAGTGTCACTGGTCACCGTCACCGGAACCGCGGCCTTGGCCGCCGCGGCGCGGGCCACCTCGGCAAGGTGACGTTCGGGTTCGATGGCGACCACCTCGGTCACCGTCGAGGGATAGAAGGCGAAGTTGGTCCCGGTGCCCGCCCCGATCTCCAGGACCCGGCCGCTGAGCCCGGAGAGGTTCTCACTGCGCAGCCGCCGCAGAGCCTTCGGCTCCGAGCTCGACAATGTCTTCCACACCCGGGCGAAAAACGGATTGTCCACGGTCTTGTCACTCACGGTTCTCCTCCATCGGCGTACTCGCTGGCGAATCCCTTCAACCGGGCGATCGTCTCGTCGGGCTCGAGGTCGGTTCCGATGATCCCCGAGACGATCTGGCCGGTGCACACCGCCCGCAGCACACGGTCGGTGAACTCCTCGACATCTCCCCACGGCAGGTACGGCTTCGAGATCAGAATGGCGGCCACGCCGTGCGCGGCGGTCCACAATTCCAGGGCCAGTGTGGTGGCGTCGCCGGGCGGGTACACGCCCTCGGCGATCAGCGTTTCGATCGCGGCTCGCATGTGCTGAAACGCCGAGCTGTTGAGGGCGACGTCGACGTCGCTGCCGGGCCTGCCCTCCCCCATCGTCGCCAGCCGGTACAACTCCGGCGTGCGCCTGGCGAAGTTCACATACGCGTGCCCCTGGGCCCGCAGCACCTCGATGGTCGAGGAATGGTCGGCCGCCGCCCACTGCATCTCCTCGTCCAGCTTCTCGAAATAGCGCGAGCACACCGCGTCCAGCAGCGCGTCCTTGTCGGCGAAATGCAGGTAGATCGACGGTGGGGTGACCCCGACCCGCTGTGCCACCGACCGAATCGACACCGCCTTGGCATGACCGGTGTCCAACAGCAATTCGGTTGTGGCATCGAGGATCTGATCACGAAGCAGCTCACCGGAACCGCGCGGCGCTCGGCGTCGTTTCCCAGGCTGGATCATCACGCTAACCGTCCGTCACTGCGGCGCCGGCCCGTTCTCGCTCGTCACCCGGGGGAGTGTCGCCCGGCCCGCCCTCGGCGGGACCGGACTCACTGATCCCGATGCGCTTGTGCAGGCGGGCCAACGGTGCCGGCGCCCACCAGTTCCACTGCCCCATCAGGTGCATGAACGCCGGCACCAACAACATGCGCACCAACGTGGCATCTACCAGCACGGCAATGGTCAGACCGAGGCCGAACATCCGCATGAAGGCCACCTGCGCCGCGATCAGTGCCGCGAACGATATCGACATCAGCAGCGCGGCGGCCGTCACCACCCGCCCGGTGCGGGCCAGTCCGAGCGCGACACTCTCGTCGTTGCGTTCCCGCGGGGACATCTCGGTGCCGTCGGCACGTGTCAGCCCGGGCGACAACCAGTACTCGCGGATCCGCGAAACCAGGAACACCTCGTAGTCCATCGACAACCCGAAGGCGATGCAGAACAGCAGCACCGGCAGATTTGCCACCAGCGTGCCCGTCGACGTGGTGCCGAGCGCGCCCAGGTGCCCGTCCTGGAAGATCCACACCAGCGCGCCGAACGCCGCCGACAGCGACAACACGTTGAGCACCAACGNCTTCAACGGCAGTATCACGCTGCCGGTGAGCAGGAAAAGCAGCACGAAGGTGATGGCGGCGATGATGCCGAGCACCATCGGCAGGCGGGAGGTGATGGCCTGCGAGCTGTCCCGGTTGACCTGAGCGATGCCGGTGAACTTCACCTCGGCGGGGGCGGGCACCGCGTGCAGCGCGTCGAGTTGCGCCTCGGAATCGTCGCTGAACAACGGCACGTTGCTGCCGATCGTCAAAAACGCACTGCCGTCGGCTATTCCGGTTCCCGACGTCGGAGGGCCAACCCGGCGACCGTCGACGAACGTGCCGCCGGGCGCGGACACCGAGGCTCCGTCGGCGGCCCGCGACAGCTCGCCCGCGTAGCGGTCGATTTCCGCGGGTGGCAGGCCGGTCACGTCCGGAAGCACCACGGTGACGGCGGTCGAGGAGTCGACGGCGAAATCGTTACGGAGCTCATCGCCGACCTGACGGGCCGACGCCGAGGAGGGCAGCACGCGGTCGTCGGGGAAGCCCCATTTGATGCCGAGGAAGGGCGCGCCCAGCATGAGCAACAGCGCGATCACCGCGAGGCCGACCGGCAACGCACGGCGCATCACCCGCTTGGTCATGCGGTACCAGAAAGTCTGCTCGACGGGCTTGGCCACGGGCTCGGGCCGGCCCAGGATGCGGCGGAAGAACCGGCGCACGTCATAGGCGTCCAGGCGGTCACCGAGCAGCACGATCGCCGCCGGGGCCACCACGATGGCCGCGAACGCCGCCAGCCCCACCACCGCGATGCCCGCGTAGGCGAACGACTTGAGGAAGTACATCGGGAACAGCACCATCGCCACCATCGACAGCGCCACCGTCATCGCCGAGAACAGCACGGTGCGCCCGGCGGTGATCATCGTGCGCACCAGGGCCCGGTCCGGCTCGACGCCGTCGGCCAGCTCGTCGCGGTACCGGCTGACGATCAACAGGGTGTAATCGATCGCCAGGGCCAGTCCCATGGCGACGGTGAGATTGAGCGCGAAGATCGAGACGTCGGTGACCATCGTGAACCCGCGTAGCACCGCCAGGGACCCCAGGATCGCGAAGCCGCCGACCGCGAGCGGCAATGCGGCGGCGAGCAGTCCGCCGAAGACCCACACCAGCACGACGAAGCTCAGCGGAATCGCGATGGACTCCATCATCAAGAGGTCTTTTTCGCTCTGCCCGTTGATCTGGACGTAGATCATCGCCTCGCCGCCGGCCCGCACGGTTACGCCGTCGCGGTCGTGCACCAGACGGTCGGTCAGTTCCTTGGCGTGCTTCTGCGCGCCACTCTCCCCGCCGTTGATCCCAGCCAGGATGAGCCCGGTCTTGCCGTCCTTGCTGACCAGGGTGGCTGCCGCGGGTGCCGGCACGGTCCAGGTCGAGCTCACCTCGGTCACGTACGGCGACACCTTGAGCTGGCCTGCGATGTCGGTGCCCGCAGCCCGGGCCGCGGGACTGTCAGCCCCGGCCCTCTCATCGGTGACGCTGATGACCAACTGCATGTCGCCGCGGGCGAACTTGTCCGAGAGCAGCTGAGTGGCCTGCGCGGATTCCGACGTCGGGTCTTGGAAGCCACCCGCCGACAGGCTCTTGGCCACCGGAATGCCGAAGATGGCCGCGGCCACCATGACCAGCGCGGCCACCGCCAAGACGCGTCGTGGCGCAGCGAGGGCCAGATGGGCGATTCGATGCAGCAATGCGCGTCCTTCCCCGATGGATATCGTCGTTAAGTTAACAACGGTAAGTTTCCGGCGTCAATGTGGCCTGCTCTACATACGGCGATCGGCACCCCAAGGTTCATCAGCGGCCGACAGGCGATGAATTTCGGCTCGATCGTGCGTCTAATAAGGCATGACAAACACCATCGATGCCGGCACCGCGACGACCAGCCGCCTGACCGACACCGGACTTCTCATCCTGCGCATCGCTACCGGCGCAACCATGTTGCAAGCGGGTCTGATCAAGGCTTTCGACTTCGATGCCGCCGTGGGATTCATGGAATCCAGCGGCTGGCGGCTACCCGCGTTCGGCGCGTTCATGGTGACCGCGGCCGAAACCCTCGGCGGGATAGGGCTGCTGTTGGGCGTTCTCACGCCACTGGCCGCATGCGCGGTGATCGGCGCGATGGTCGACGCCTGGGCGGTGAACGTGTCGGCCGACGCCTTCTGGTCCCAGCCGTTCAACGTGCCGTTCCTGGCCGCATTCGCCGCCGCGGCGTTGTTGTTCACCGGCGCCGGCGCGTTCTCCGTCGATGAGCGGGTTTTCGGCCGCTCCCGCGTCTCGGCCAGGGGCGCGGTCGGATTGGTGGTGCTCGGATTCGCCGTCGCCGTGGTGACCTGGATCGCGCTCAACGGGTCCAACCCCATCCACGTCACAAAACCCGTCGCCTGAACCCCGTCCTGTTGGCGCCGGTAGCCGCCGCCGATTTCCAGCTTTGGGCTACTCGCCAGAAACCTACCCAAAAGTAGGATTGCCACCATTTTCCGAACCGTGACTCAAAGATTCCTTAATGGTGACCCATACGCTCAGTGTCATGTGGATCGACGACACCAGTGCCGATGTCATCAAGGTTGACTTCGAGGCCCTCTACCACGGCGATGTCCTCGTCGAGGGTGAAACCTCCGAGCAGTTTGACGACTTCCAAGAACTGCCTACCGCAGTATGAGAAAACGCGCGCCTCGCGGCGCGCGTTTCCCATCTTGAGTTTGCCGTAGCCAGCCCTTCGGGGCCACAGTCCTCGCTTCAGGCGAGGACTGCTTCTTTCTCCGGTTCGGCTTCGCCCGCACCGATCATGTTCGCCAGGCGCCCACTGATCAGCTCCTCGGCCTCCGACACCATCCGTGAGACGAGTTCGCCGCAGGTGGGGATGTCGTTGATGAGACCCATCGAGGTTCCAACCGACCAGATGCCGGCGTCGAGATCACCGATCTCATACACCTTCACGCCACGTTTGCCGGCCACCAGATCCTTGACGTCCTCGAACTGGCCGCCGTCTTTGAGGATCTGCACCACTTCACGCGAAACCGTGTTGCTCGCGACGCGGGCGGTGTTACCCAGGCTGCGGAAGATCAGCTCGGTGTCGAGCTCGGTGCCCGCCACGATGGCTTCCTTGACCTTCTGATGGATCGCCGATTCCGCGGTGCACATGAACCGCGAACCCATGTTGATGCCGTCAGCCCCCAGCGCCAGCGCAGCCACCAGACCACGCGCGTCGGCGAAACCACCCGAGGCGATCATCGGGATCTCGATCTTGGCCGAGGCGGCCGGGATGAGCACCAGGCCCGGGATGTCATCCTCACCCGGATGACCGGCGCACTCGAACCCGTCGATGCTGATGCCGTCCACACCCAGGCTCTGCGCCTTGACGGCGTGGCGCACCGAAGTGCACTTGTGCAGCACCCTGATGCCGTTGTCATGGAACATCGGCAGGTGCGGCGCCGGGTTCGAACCCGCGGTCTCCACGATCTTGATGCCGGAGTCGACGATCACCTGGCGGTACTCGTCATACGGCGGCGGGTTGATCGTCGGCAGAATCGTCAGGTTCACCCCGAACGGCTTGTCGGTGAGCTCACGACACCGCTCGATCTCGC
This sequence comes from Mycobacterium sp. DBP42, assembly GCF_005924235.1. Lineage (NCBI taxonomy): Bacteria > Bacillati > Actinomycetota > Actinomycetes > Mycobacteriales > Mycobacteriaceae > Mycobacterium > Mycobacterium sp. DBP42. The sequence goes on along the minus strand of NZ_VCMY01000005.1, from coordinate 72,539 downwards.
GGGCCAGATCCGCCGGGGTGGGCTGGGTGAGCGCGGTGATGAAACCCAACGCACCCGCATTCGCCACGGCCGCAACGAGTTCGGCACGGCCGACCCACTGCATACCACCCTGCACGATGGGGTGCTCGACCCCGAACGTCTCGGTGAACTTCGTCTTCAATGCCATATGTTCGCCTTCCTGGTTACCGGGGAGCCATGCGGATAGCACCGTCGAGGCGGATCACCTCGCCGTTGAGCATCGGGTTTTCGATGATGTGCACGGCCAGGGCGCCGTACTCGTCGGGATCACCCAGCCGGGCCGGGTGCGGAACCTGCTGGCCCAGCGACTTCTGCGCCTCCTCGGGCAGCGAGCCCAGCAGCGGGGTCTTGAACAGCCCCGGCGCAATGGTGCACACGCGGATCAGCTCACGCGAAAGGTCGCGCGCGATCGGCAGGGTCATGCCGACCACACCGCCCTTTGACGCCGAGTAGGCGGCCTGGCCGATCTGGCCGTCGAACGCCGCCACCGAGGCGGTGTTGATGATGACGCCGCGCTCTTCGTTCTTCAGGGGCTCCGTCTTGGCGATGCGCTCGGCGCTCAACCGGATCACGTTGAAGGTGCCGATCAGGTTGACCTCGACCACCTTGCGGAACCCGTCGAGCGGGAACGCTCCGTTGCGGCTCAGGGTCTTGATTGCATTGCCGATGCCTGCACAGTTGACGTTGATGCGCACCGGGCCAAGCGATTCGGCGACGTCGAGCGCCTCGGTCACGCCGGCCTCGTCGGTGACGTCGGTGGCGACGAACTTGGCCCGATCACCCAGCTCGGCCACCACCTCTTCGCCCTTGAGGTCGATGACGACCACCTGCGCACCTGCGTCCAGCAGTCGCTTCGTGGTGGCCAGGCCCAGACCGGAAGCACCGCCGGTGACGACGGCTACCGCGTCCTTGATCTCCATGTACCGCATTCCTTTCCGGCCGGCTTCAACGCCGACCCCTTCGGTCGAACCAAACAGTGGTTGAACTAAACGGTGAACTAAACCCAGTCCCGCAGAACGGCTTCGGTGTCGGCGCCACGTTCGCGCGGCGGCGTCGGCACCGCGAGAGTGCTGCGTGAGAACCGCGGGGCCGGCATCGGCTGCAGGTTGCCCTCGTCGTCGAAGAACGTGTCGCGCTCGGCGATGTGCGGCTCGGTGAGCACCTCGGCGAACGAAAGCACCGGCGTCGCGCACGCATCGGTACCGGCGAACACCTTGGCCCAGTGATCGCGGTCGTGAGCGGCGAATGCCTTGGTGAAGGCCTCACGCAGCTCGGGCCAGCGCGCCATGTCGTTCTGCGCCGGCAGGTCGGCACCCTCCAGGCCCAGCCCCTTGAGCAACTCGGCGTAGAACTGCGGCTCGATCGCACCGATCGCCATGTACTTGCCGTCGGCGGTCTCGTAGGTGTCGTAGTAGGGCGCACCGGTGTCGAGCATGTTCGTGCCGCGCTCGTCGGACCACATGCCGTTGGCCCGGAAGCCCCACATCATCTGCATCAGCACGGACGAACCGTCGACCATGGCCGCATCGATCACCTGTCCCTTGCCCGAGGCCTGCCGCTCGAACAGCGCCGAGAGGATGCCGACGAGAAGGAACATCGAGCCGCCACCGAAGTCACCGGCCAGGTTCAGCGGCGGGACCGGGCGCTCACCCTTGCGGCCGACAGCGTGCAGCAGGCCGTTGAGCGAGATGTAGTTGATGTCGTGGCCGGCCTGCAGGGCCCGCGGACCTTCCTGGCCCCAGCCCGTCATCCGGGCGTAGATCAGGCGGTCGTTGACCTTGGCACAGTCGTCGGGCCCCAGGCCCAGACGCTCGGTGACGCCGGGCCGATAGCCCTCGATCAGCACGTCGGCCTTGGCGATCAGGCTCAGGACCAGCTCGCGACCTTCGTCGCTCTTGAGGTCCGCCGCCACCGAGCGGCGATTGCGCAGCATCGAATCCCGATCACCGGCGGGCACTCCCCCGCTGCGGCCCGGCCGTTCGACCCGCACGACGTCGGCGCCCAGATCGCCGAGAATCATCGCCGCGTGCGGGCCCGGGCCGATACCGGCCAACTCGACAACGCGCAAACCCTGCAGTGGTCCTGCCATGCTCTTCCGCCCTTCGCCTGTTAGGCCTTGGTTGACCGGTGACATAGCTTACTTGTATAACCTTCTCGACCGGTATGGCCATAGCCGGCCCCGCCCGCAGCGGGCCACGGGCCCGCCAGACTTAAGGTGCATAGATGACCGTGACCCGCGAATACCCCGACGTCAAAGACGTATCCGTGACCCTCGAGGGCGGTGTGCTGTCGGTGACCCTGAACCGGCCCGACAGCCTGAACTCGCTGACCCAGGGCATGCTCGTCGCGATCGCCGGCGCCATGGAATTGGCCGCCACCGACCCCGAGGTGCGGGTGGTCCGGCTGGGCGGCGCGGGCCGCGGATTCAGCTCGGGCGCGGGAATCAGCGAGGAAGACCAGAACGCCGAGACCCACGACGCCGAAGGCGTCCTCGATGCCGCCAACCGGGCCGTCGCCTCCATCGTGGCGCTGCCCAAGCCGGTCGTGGCCGTCGTGCAGGGGCCGGCCGCCGGCGTCGGCGTGTCCCTGGCACTGGCGTGCGACGTCGTGCTGGCCTCCGAGGCGGCCTTCTTCCTGTTGGCCTTCACCAAGATCGGGTTGATGCCCGACGGCGGTGCGTCGGCGCTCGTCGCGGCGAACATCGGCCGGATCCGGGCCATGCGCCTGGCGCTGCTGGCCGATCGCCTCACCGCCACCGAGGCCTTCGACTGGGGCCTGATCAGCGCGGTGTACCCGGCCGACGAGTTCGATGCCGCCGTGGACAAGATCGTCGCCAAGCTGCGCTCGGGTCCGGCGGTGGCACTGCGGGAGACCAAGCAGGCCGTCAACGCAGCCACCCTGACCGAGCTCGAAGGGGCGTTTGCCCGCGAGCGCAAGGGCCAGCTGCAGCTGCTGGTGTCCGACGATTTCCGCGAAGGCACCAAGGCCTTCCAGCAGAACCGGCGCCCGGAGTTCACCCAGCAGTAAGCGGTAGCCCCACCTACCTGCCTCGCGAGCCCTGTTCGCGCCCGAAAAATCGTTGGACGCAACCCACTCCAGGTGGGCACCATCAAGTGTTGTGAGCATGCAACACGACATCCAGCCACCGGTCGATCAGACCGGTGGCTGGCGTGTGCTCGCCCCGTTCCGCATCCGCGAGTACCGCTTGCTGATCGCCGCGGTCACGGTGTCGATCTTCGCCGAGGGCATGTGGTCGGTGGTGATGGCGTTGCAGGTCATCGCGATCGACAACGATCCTGCGTCGCTGTCGCTGGTGGCCACCTGCATGGGTGTCGGCCTGGTGGCGTTCGTTCTCGTCGGCGGGATCACCGCCGACCGGATCAACCAGCGCACAATCATCATCGCGGTGGAGACCGTCAATCTGGTGACCGTCTCCACGGTCGCGGTGCTGGGCCTGTTCGACTTGCTCAAGATCTGGCATTTGGCCGTCGCCGCAGGCATTCTCGGTATCGCCGCAGCGTTCTTCTTCCCGGCCTACAGCGCGCTGCTGCCGCGCATCCTGCCGGCCGAACAACTGTTGGCGGCCAACGGTGTCGAGGGCGTGGTGCGCCCGGTGTTCCAGCGCTCGGTGGGACCGGCGGTGGCCGGCATGGTGATCGCCGCGACCTTCCCGTCGCTCGGCGCGGTCGTGGTGGCGGCGTTGTTCGGCGCCGGCCTGGTCTTGCTGATTGCCACCCGCCCGACGGCGGATTTGGTTGCGGCGCAGGAGGACAACGAACGCCCGCACGTATTGCGCGATCTGCGTGAGGGTTTCGCGTTCATGGTGCGCACCCCGTGGCTGCTGTGGACACTGTTGTTCGCCAGCATGTTCGTGCTCGTCGTCCTCGGGCCGATCGAGGTACTGCTGCCGTTCATCGCCCAGGACCGGTTCGCCGACGGCGCCCGGGCCTACGGATTCATCTTGGCTTTCTTCGGATTCGGCAGCGCCCTGGGGGCATTGACGGTGTCCTCGCGCCGGATGCCGCGGCGCTACCTGACCACGATGATGCTGATGTGGGGGTTGGGATCGGTGCCGCTGGTGGTCGTCGGCGTCACGTCGTCGTTCCCGTTGATGGCGCTGGCCACGTTCTGTATCGGCGTCACCGACGGGGCCGGCATGGTGATCTGGGGAACGCTGCTGCAACGCCGGGTGCCGACGGAAATGCTGGGCCGGGTGTCGAGCCTGGACTTCTTCGTGTCGCTGGCGTTCATGCCGCTGTCGTTCGCGATCGTCGGGCCGCTGTCGAAGGTGGTCTCGATGGAGTCCATCTTCCTGGTGGCCGGACTACTGCCCGCGGCCCTGGCCGCCGTGGCCATGACGGCGGCCAGGATGCCGCGCGACGAGCTCGCGCATCCACTGCGCTAGCGGCTACTCCGCGTCGCGGTGCAGCCCGGTCAGATGTGTGTAGGCCGCCGCGTTCAGCTGGTTGTGGCCGACCTCGTCATCGCTGAGCTCGCGGCGCACCTTGGCGGGTACACCGGCCACCAGCGAGCGCGGCGGCACCACCATGCCCTGCGGCACCACCGCACCGGCAGCCACCAGCGAGCCGGCCCCGATCACCGCGCCGTTGAGTACCACCGCGCCCATCCCGACCAGGCTGTCCTGCTCGACGGTGCAGCCATGCAGTACGACGTTGTGGCCCACCGTCACCCCGGTGGCGATCCGGCACGGGAAGCCGGGGTCGACGTGGACGGTCACCCCGTCCTGGATGTTGCTGCCCGCACCGACCTCGATGGGTTCGACCTCGGCGCGCAGCGTGGCGCCGTACCAGACGCTGGTCCCGGCCGCCAGCGAAACCTGGCCGATCACACTGGCATTGGGCGCGACCCAGGCATCCTGGTCGATCTGCGGGGTGTGACCGGCGACGGACACGATCAGCGGCTCAGACATGCCGGTCATCGTAGACAGCCCGCCGGCCCGCCCACTCGGGTGGCATCTGCTGGCTTGCTGACTGTTATGCCGCGGCTCGCACCGTCGTCCTCGTCGACAGTGACCGGCGGTGACTGCGCCGGCCGGCGCCAGTTGGCTGCGGGACCTGCAGGGCAGTCACGAGGTGGCCTTCGGGGGTGGCCGCCGTGCGGTGTTCCGTCGCCGCCGCGCTGTGCATCAGCATCCGAAAAAGCCCAGGTAAACTAGCCGCAACGACTCAATCGACCAGGTCGGCTTTGCCGTAACCACTTCGTAGCCCCTACCATCCGATGCGGCGCCGCGGGGAACGCCGCGCCGGTGATGCTCGCGGTTCGCTCGCCACAGTCGCGCGGACGACCGCGTAACGCGGCACCGGCAGCCGACGAATACAGGCTAGGCATGAGCGGGAGGAATAACCCACCAATGAAGACTCGCACCAAGACACTGGGCGTTGCTGCGGCCGTCGCCGCCATCACTGCGTCGCTGCCCCTGGCGGTCACCGCCTCGGCCGACCCGGCGCCGACGACCACCGCCCCGGTGGTGGAGATCCCCGATCCGCAGGGCTCGGGCTGCGACAACTTCAAGAAGGCCATGCCGGATTGGAAGAACCTCGCCGAGCTGCCGGCGGGCAAGGTGCTGGCCAGCATCCCCGACATCAGCACGTTCAACGCCGCACTGTCGGGCGGGATGAACCCGGACGTCAACGTCGTGCCGGTGCTCGACAACGGCCCGTACGTCATCTTCGCGCCCACCAATGACGCGTTCGCCGCCATGGAGCCCGGCCAGCTCGACGCGCTCAAGGGTGATCCGGCCGCGCTCACCAGCTTCGACTACTACCACGCGTTCCTGGGCCTGCTCGGCCCCGATGACGTCAAGGGCCAGCGGCCCACCCAGCAGGGCGCCGAGGTCAAGGTGACCGGCAAGGGTGGCGACATCAAGGTCAACGACACCGCCAAGCTGGTATGCGGCCCCATCCAGGCGCAGAACGCCCGCATCTACCTGATCGACACCGTGCTCGATCCCAACAACCCGCCCGAGGCGCTGGTGCCGACGATCACCGGCACCAACAGCACGACCACCACCAAGGCCCCGGAGCCGGAGACCCCGGCCGCCGACGCGCCGATCGGCTGACTTTCTCCCGCTTCTCTGCGCCGGCAGTCCCCCCGCAAGCGAGTGGGGCCGCCAGCAGACGCGAATGTCCCCGACACGCCGAAGTGTCGGGGACATTCGCGTCTGGTCGGCGTGATTACACGCCGAGCTCGCGGCCGATGATCTCCTTCATGATCTCGGTGGTGCCACCGAAGATCGTCTGGATCCGTCCGTCCACGTAGGCACGTGCAACGCGGTACTCCATCATGTAGCCGTAGCCGCCGTGCAGCTGCACGCACTGGTCGACGACCTTCTTGGCGACCTCGGTGGCCCACCACTTGGCCTTCGCCGCCTCGACCGCGGTCAGCTCACCGTCGACCACACCCTGCAGGCAGCGGTCGAGGTAGTTCTCGGTGACCTCCAGCTCGGTCTCCATCTCGGCGAGCAGGAACCGGTTGTGCTGGAAGCTGCCGATCGGCTGACCAAATGCCTTGCGGTCCTTGGCGTATTGCAGCGTCTCCTGGAAGACCGCGCGTGCACCGTAGATCGCCGAGATCGCGATCCCGAGCCGCTCCGAAGGCAGGTTGGTCATCAGGTGGTAGAAACCACGACCTTCCTTGCCCAGCAGGTTGGCATTGGGCACCCGCACGTTCTCGAAGTTCAGCTCCGAGGTGTCCTGGCTGTGCAGGCCCATCTTGTCGAGCTTGCGGCCACGGGTGAAGCCCTCCATGCCCCGCTCGACCACGAACAGCGTGAAGCCCTTGTGGCCGGCATCGGGGTCGGTGCGAGCGACCACGACGCACAGGTCGCAGTTGATGCCCGAGGAGATGAAGGTCTTGGAGCCGTTGATGATCCAGTCGTCACCGTCGCGCACCGCGGATGTCCGGATGCCTGCCAGGTCACTGCCCGCACCCGGCTCGGTCATCGCGATGGCGATGATCAGTTCGCCGTTGGCGATGCCGGGCATCCAGCGCTGCTTCTGCTCGTCGTTGGCCAGCTCCTTGAAGTACGGGCCGACGACGTCGTTGTGCAGGCTCAGCGCCGGGCCGTGCACACCGGCCTTGGCGATCTCCTCGTCGATGATGGCGTTGAAGCGGAAGTCATCCGTACCGCCGCCGCCGAATTCCTCCGGCATGTTGAACCCGATGAGGCCGTACTTGCCGGCGGCCGTGTACGCCGACCGGTCGACGATGCGCTCGGTCTCCCACTTCTCGGCATTGGGCACGAGCTCACGCTCGATGTACTCCTTGACCGTCTCACGGAAAGCTTCGTGCTCCGCGGTGTAGATCTGTCGCTTCATATGCCTTCTCCTACTTGGCCTTCCATACCGGCTCACGCTTCTGGGCGAAGGCCAGCGGCCCTTCCTTGGCGTCCTCGGTCTGCAGCAGAGTGCTGAACTCGCGGTTGGTGCGCTTCCAGCCGTCCTTGTCACCGGTGACGACGCCCTCGTCGACGCCGTAGGCGACGCGCTTGGAGGCCTGCACGGCCAGCGGCGCGTTGCCGGTGATCCGCTCGGCCAGCTTGAGCGCGGCGTCGACAACGGTGCCGTCGGGCACGACCTGGTTGATCAGTCCCCAGCGCAACGCATCGGCGGACGTCATCGGCTCACCGGTGAACAGCAGCTCGTTGGCCACCTTGCGGGGCAGCTGCTCGGCGATGCGGAACACGCCACCGGCACCGGCGATCAAGCCCCGCTTCACCTCGGGCAGACCGAATTTCGCGTTCTCTTCGGCCACGATCAGGTCGCTGGCCAGCGCCAGCTCGGTGCCGCCGCCCAGGGCGGTGCCGTTGACGGCGGCGATCGTCGGCTTGTCGATGAAATGGCTGACATAGCCGGCGAATCCGTATTCCGGGTGCTCGGGGTGAAAGAGGTTCTCGCCCCGCGAGATCGCCTTGAGGTCGGCGCCGGCGCAGAACGACTTGTCGCCGGACCCGGTGAGCACGACGGCCCGGATCTCGGGATCGTTCTGGGCCTGCTCCAGGGCGTCGCCGACGGCGATGCTGACCGAGGCATTGATCGCATTGCGCGCCTCGGGCCGGTTGATCGTGATCAGCAGGACATTGCCGCGCTTTTCGGCAATCGCGCCGAGGGCGCCTTCGTCGGTCACAGGAGCTCCAGGATGGTCGCGTTGGCCTGGCCGCCACCCTCACACATGGTCTGCAGCCCGTACTGAATGTTGTTGTCCCGCATGTGGTACAGCAGGGTGGTCAGGATGCGGGCACCGGAGCCGCCGAGCGGGTGGCCCAGGGCGATCGCGCCGCCGTTGGGGTTGAGGCGGCTCTCGTCGGCACCGATGTCCTTGAGCCAGGCCATCGGCACCGGGGCGAAGGCCTCGTTGACCTCGAATACGCCGATCTGGTCGACACTCAGGCCGGATTTGGCCAGCGCCTTCTGGGTGGCCGGGATCGGCGCGGTCAGCATGATGACGGGGTCGGCACCGGCGAGCACCGCGGTGTGCACCTTGGCAAGCGGCTTGAGCCCCAGGTCTTTTGCCTTCTCGGCAGACATGATCAGCAGTGCGGCCGACCCGTCGGAGATCTGGCTGGAGTTACCGGCGTGGATCACACCGTCTTCCTTGAAGGCCGGCTTGATGGCGGCCATGGACTCGACGGTGCCGCCACGGCGGATGCCGCCGTCTTCCAGCACGATGTTGCCGTCTTGGTCTTTGATTCCGACGATCTGATCCTTGAACGCACCGGAATCCTGTGCAGCCGCGGCCTTCTCGTGCGACCGCAGGGAGAACTCGTCGAGCTGGGTCCGCGAGAGACCCCACTGCTCGGCGATCATCTCGGCACCGACACCCTGGTTGGGGTTCTGGCCGTTGTACCGCTCGCGGAAGGCCTCCGGGTACGGGTGCCCGCCGTTGGCCAGCGAGGAGCCCATCGGGGTGCGCGACATCGACTCGACACCACCGGCGACGACGACGTCGTAGTGCCCGGCGACCACACCGGCGACGGCGAAGTGCAGAGACTGCTGACTGGACCCGCACTGACGATCGACGGTGACACCGGGAACGGTCTCGGGCCAGCCCGCGGTCAGCACCGCGGTGCGCGCGATGTCGAGTGCCTGCTCACCTGCCTGCATGACGCAGCCCCAGATGACGTCGTCGACGAGGGCGGGGTCGATCCCGGCGCGCTGCACGAGGCCGTTGAGCACCTGGGCCGACAGCTCCGACGGGTGCACACCTGAGAGGGCGCCGTTGCGCTTCCCGACAGGTGACCGGACGGCCTCGACGATGACGGCTTCAGCCATGACTTCTCCTTTGAAGGGTGGGTGACGCGACCCCAATGGAGCTCAACGGGGCGCTCGAGGTGAAAATAACTCAGTAGGTTTACTAGGTCAACCTACTGGTTGGTAGATGCCGATGTTCCGTTTCGGCGAGGAACAGATGGTTTACTGAGTTGTATAGCTGGCCATCCGGCCAGTACAACGTTGTCCTAACTGGGAGTGTCTGGTGGCTCGAACCACACCACTGGCGCCGATGATCGGCCCTGACGCGATAGCACCGCAGGCACCGGTCCGTTCCCCGAAGACGGCCGAGCTGGTCGCGGGCACGTTGCGGCGCATGGTCGTCGACGGCCAGCTCAAAGAGGGCGACTTCCTGCCCAACGAAGCCGAGCTCATGGAGCATTTCGGGGTCAGCAGGCCGACACTGCGCGAGGCCGTCCGGGTACTGGAATCCGAGCGGCTGGTCGAGGTGCGACGCGGCTCCCGTACCGGCGCCCGCGTCCGGGTGCCCGGCCCTGAAATCGTCGCCCGGCCGGCCGGCCTGCTGCTGGAACTGTCGGGCGCCGATATCGCCGATCTCTTGGTCGGCCGTGCCGCGATCGAGCCAATGGCGGCACGCCTACTGGCCGAGAAAGGCGACGAGGCGGCGTTCGCCGAATTGGAACGCATGCTCGACGAGCACATCCCGACCGACCACCAGTCGGACCGGCTGGCCGAAACCACCGGCGATTTCCACCGCCGAGTGGTCGAGCTGTCCGGCAACGCCACCTTGGGCATCATCGCCGGCATGCTGCACGAGATCACGGTGCGCCACCACGCCTTCCTGTTCAAAGAGCGGCGCCCGGTGTCCAAGACCGACTTCGACAAGCTGATGCGGTCCTACCGCAAGCTGATCACGATCATCCGCTCCGGCGACGGCGACGCCGCCGAAGCGCACTGGCGCAAACATCTGGACACCGCACGGGTCCTGATGCTGCAGGACATCGAGAGCGTCAAGGTCCGCGACGTCATGCGCTAGTCGGACCACCTGCGCGTCGGCTCAGGTGGTGGCGGCATCTCGCTGGACATGGACCGGCAGTTCGTCGTCCCAGGGCTGGCGCGTCACCATGTCGGCAACATTGACGTATCCCCGCTCGAACTCGCCGGTCGCCGCGTCGACGAGCCGGTACTGCTGGGTCTGACGCTGGATCGGCTGAGCGTCGAGCATGACGATCCGCACCTCCCCCGGCTCGAAGTGGCATCGCTTCTGCAGGGCGGCCACGAGCTGCTCGTTGCTCATGTGCCCGTCGCCGAAGTTCCAGCCGATCGCCGTGGACACGATGCGCTCCCCGTCGGTCAGCACATAGTCGTCCTCGTTCTGGCCCGCCATCGCCCGGTGCGCCAGGGTGAACAACGCCCGGCCGTGAGAGTTGAAGCCGCGGAACGCGTATCCCATGTACAGGTACATCTGGGCAACCTCGGGGCTGCCGTAGTACCGCTCCATCTGGGCGGCCGGCATGCTGGCGATCGCGACGATGCCCTTCTCGATCTTTTCCGCCGCCGACGGTTTGACGCACCACAGCGAGGTGTCCCAGTTCCCGGCGTAGTAGCGCATGCCGGGCAGGAACGAGATCTTGCGCGGGAACAGGTTTCCCAGCACCACGGTGCCCGCGACCACCGCGAACAACACGATCGGCCAAGGGCTGGTGAGATCGGTCAGACCGATCCCGGCCTGCCCGACGAACAGCGCCGCCACGGAGAACATCATGAAGACGTTCCACTCCAGCGGCACGCCCATCGGGATGGAGCTCAGGATGCCGAAGTGGAATACCAGCATGACAAATGCGGCAATCGCCGTCGGCCAACCGCCATGTGAGAAGAACAGCACCAGCGGCACCAAACCCTCGATGGCCGTGGAGAAATGCGCCACGAAGCGTGACGGACGACCAGGGCGGAGGTCATCGGGGAAATGCTCGAAGAACTTTCGTTTGATCCAGCGTGGCCGGAACACCGGGTTGTTGCTCATCATCGTCGAGATGACGAACGGGAAGTGTTTGGTGAGTTTCGAGGCCGCCGCACCGATCCAGATCGTCAGGCAGATCAGCTTGGCCGCGATGATGATGTCGGCGCCGCTGAACAGGAAGCAGACCGCCAACGAGCCGTACACCTCGCCGCGCGCGGCCAGGAAGATCACCTTGTCGCGCAGGCCCGCGACGGCGAGCAGACCGACGATCGCGGCAGTCTGCCACACCGGCAGTACACCGATTTCGCTGCCGAGCGCCGGGATGGGGCCGGTGCCCTGCGAGGCCAGTGCCACCACCAGCATCACCAACAGCGCTCCGTAGAGCGCGACGTCGACGAGCGAGCGGTTGTCCCCCCTCGTCAGCGGCACCCGGTTCGGCCAGGGTGGCAGCCGAATGGTCTTGGGCCGCAACCAGTACAGGATCGAGCCCATCGGCGGGAAGAACCGGTTGTTGAGGGGGCCGAAGCCGCAGCCGAGGCCGATGACCTCGAACAGCATCGTGTAGAACACGACCTTCTGATAGACGATCGGCTCTGCGTACCAGGAGGCGACGTTGGTAAATCCGTCGACACCTGCAGTGGTCAGCGCGATCAGCCACGCGCCCAGGACGTAGGCCAGGATCTTGACGACGTAGAACAAGTGCAGCGCAACCGGGGTACCGAACCCCACCTCCGCCCAGTGCCGGGCCATCGGCTGGATCTTCTCGGCGCGGGTGCCCTTGCTCCACTGCTCGAAGTCGATCTCCGGAGATTCCTGTTTGAGAAAGCCCATGCCCGACAGACTAGAACGTGTTCTAGTCGGACCTCACACGAACAGACGCATATGTACCCGACACGCCGGGGCAACGGGACATATGCGTCTGCTCGCGGGGAGACTAGCCCGTCTTCGCCGGCGGGCGGTAGAAGATCGCCAACTGGCCGATGCCACCTGCCAGGCCCAGTCCCACCGCGATCGCCAGCCCGTACCAGCCGTGCAGCAGATCGTAGAAACCGCAGTTGGAGAACAGCAGGTGGTCAAGGCTGTAGCGTCCGGCCCCCAGGCCGGCGATCGCGACCGCGGCCGCGGCCAGGATGAGGTTGTACTCCCAACCTTCCTTGACGATGAAGAAGCCGTTGGCCCGGTGCACAGTCCAGGCCGCCACCAGCATCAGCGCCACGAAGCCGGCGGCGGGCACCGGGGTGAGCAAGCCCAGGGCCAGGCCGAGACCGGCGGCGATCTCGGTGCTGGCCGCGACCCGGGCGTGGAACAGGCCCGGCTTCATGCCGATGCTGTCGAACCACCCCGCAGTGCCGGGGATCCGTCCCCCACCGAAGAACTTGTTGTAGCCGTGAGCGGCCATGGTCAGGCCGAGCACCACGCGAAGGAGCAGGATCGCAGTGTCGTAAGCAGAGGAAGCCATGTAACAGAATGTAGGACATCTGTTAAGCCGCCGCCCAGCCCCCATCCACACTGAGGATCGCCCCGTGGATGTTTCCGGCGTCTTCACCGGCCAGGAACACCACCGCCGCGGCGACCTCCTCCGGGGTGCTCATCCGCCGGGACGGGATCCGGGCCAGCACTGGTCCGACTTCGTCGGCCACGTCGGCGGCTCGTTCCGTGGCGATCGGCCCGGGAGCCACTGCGTTCACCCGCACCCCGCGTGGGCCGTACTCGACCGCCCACGACTTTGTCAGCGAGTGCACGGCCGCCTTGGTCGACGAGTACAGCGCGGAGCGGTCTCCGCCGATCAGCCCGGTGATCGAACCGACGTTGACCACCGCGCCGTGCCCACGCTCAGCCATCGCGGGCACAAGAGCTCCCGTCAACAGGAACGGGGCGATGACGTTTGTCTGATACGACTCCAGCAGCGCCTGCTCGGAAACCTCGCCGGTGGGTTGCGGCATCCCCCACACTCCCGCGTTGTTGACCAGGATGTCGATCCGTCCACCGGCGGCTGTCGTGGCTTCTCGCGCCAGGCGCTGTACTTCGTCGCCTCCGGCGCCGAGGTCGGCGGCGACGAACTCGGCTCTGCCACCGGCGGTGCGGATTTCGGCGACGACGACATCACCGCGTTCCTTGTTGCGACCACTGACGATGACGAAGGCGCCCTGGGCCGCCAGCGCCTTGGCGATGGCGACACCGAGACCGCCGGTCGATCCCGTGACAAGTGCGGTGCGGCCCTGCAGCCGCGTAAAATTTGGACTCATGAGTCCAGGTATAGGCCGCTGAAAATGGACCTGCAAGTCCAGAAACTGACCGCGAAGGGCGAGGCCACCCGGCGCCGCATCATCGAGGGCGCGACCACGGTGATCCGGAGCAACGGCGTGGCTGCCACCACGCTCGACGACATCCGCGCCCACACCCAGACCTCCAAGAGCCAGCTGTTCCACTACTTCCCCGACGGCAAGGACCAACTGCTGCTGGCCGTGGCCGAACGCGAGGCCCAGATGGTGCTGGAAGATCAACAGCCCTACCTGGGCGAGCTGACCTCATGGGCGGCTTGGCAGCGCTGGCGCGACGCCGTGGTGGATCGGTACCGACGCCAAGGGCAGAGCTGCCCGCTGAGCCTGCTGATGTCGGAGATCGGGCGGAGCACTCCGGGCGCCCAGGCGGTCACCAAAGCCTTGCTGAGGCAATGGCATGACGAGATCTCCGACGGCATCCGCCATATGCAGGCGCAGGGCAAGATGGCCGCCGATCTGGATGCCGACCGCGTGGGCGCGGCGCTCCTGGCCGGCATCCAGGGCGGGGTCAGTGTCATGCTGGCCTCCGGCGACCTCAGTTACCTGGAGTCCGCCTTGGATGTCGGGATCGCGATGCTGCGCCGCGGTCAGCCGCCCAGCGCCGCATCCAGCCGGGCGAGATAGGCGTCGATATCGCCGAGCGCCGACTGCGCCGCATGGACGCTCACCGCGACGACGTCACCGATGCCGTGCACCCCGTGAGTGAGCCCCATCATCGGCGACAGCGACGGGTAGCCGGCCGTGACCGCCACCGGGGCGGTGCCGAATCGCAGGTCTGCCGCACCCCGGTTGACGCTGGACACCACGGTGTTGCCGGTAACCATCGGTGCCCGCACCGTGGGATCGAATTGTGCTACACCCCAACGCAACAGCGGTGCCGGAGTGGCAGCGAATGCCCGGCTGGATGCGACCATCGCGGGGTGCGCCGCCCGCCTGCGCCGGTCGGCGAAGTCCGCCTCGATACGCGTGATGCGTTCGGGTACCGCCAGTTCCGGGTACAGCCCGATACCGACGTTGCCGAAGTGGTTGTGCGCCAGCCGTACCCCCGGCTTGGCCATCGGCACCTCGGCTCCGAGGGCAGCCGTGTCGTCGCCGTACTGGCGTAGGTGATCGGCCAGTGCCGAGGAAATGGCGGCCAGCACTCCGACTGTCACGGTCGGGCCCGGAAGCTGCGCGCGGCGGCGAACGATGGTGCGCACCCATCGGTCCCCGGCCGGCTCGGCATTGCTGCGCAGCACGGGCCGCGACGGGGCCTGAGGCGGTACCGTGCCCAATTCGGTGTCGCGCATCAACTCCCGGTGGGTCCGCGAAGCCGCCACGGCACGCCAGGGCAGGCGCGCGGCCGCGAAGCGTTGCGATGGCACGGGCGGGATCTCCTCGGAGCGGCCGAACAACCAGGCGGCCAGCGCCGAGGCGCGGGTGCCGTCGGCGAGCGCATGAGAGATCTGCAGCACCGCGACGGTGCCGGCAGCGGCGCTGGCACCGGGAACACCGTGGACACAGGAGAACACGTGCAGGCGCCAGGTCGCGATGGTGGCGTCGAGCTGGTCCTCGGCCAGCTTCGCGACGATGTCCAGGCATTCGTTCCACTGCAGTTCGTCGTCGCGTCTGACGAACTGGTCGCTCTCCACCGCCCGCGGCACCCAGGCCGGATACGTCGGCCGGCAGTCGTCGCGGATACACATGGCCAGATCCGCACAACGCCGCGCGCGCTGAAGGATCCCGGACACCGCAGCCCCCGGATCGTCGGGCACACCGTCGAATCCGTACAGCAGGAACTGATCGTTGGGTAGTTTGGCCGACATCCACCAGTTCTGAGCGTCGATCGCGGCCATCCGGCGCACCGGTCAGTCCCTCCCGGGGCTGCCGATGAAATCGACGATGCGCTGCGCCACCATGTCGGGCTGATCGAGTTGTAGGAAGTGACCGGCGGATTCGACGGTGTGGGCATCGCTTCCCGCCGGCAGCACCTCGCGCACCCACCGGATGTAATCCGGTGCGGCACAGCCATCATCGGTACCGTGCAGGTACAGCGACGGCAGTACCGGCGGCAGCAACCAGTGGTTGTGCAGTTCGGCGTACTGTGCCGGCGGCTTGCTCATGCGGACGGTGGCCCGGTAGTAGCCCAGCGCAGCGCGCCACCGGTCTGGCGCACCGATCGCGGCGTCGACGTGGCGGGCGTCCTCGGCCGCGTCGTATCCCGGTGACCACGTCTTCCACAGCCGAGGCACCACCCAGGAGGCGGAACGCTCGGGCAGCCAGGGCAATTGGAAGTACATCATGTACCAGCTGCGCAAGGCCTGACGCGGCAGTTGGGCCAACAGCTTCCGGGCATCGGGCACCCGGCCCAACGGCTGAAACGATGCCATCGGCGGCACCGACATGATCACGGCCTTCTTGAACGGGTTGTCCTGCAGGGCAGCCACTCCCGAGGCCGCCATCGCACCCCAGTCGTGGCCGATGATGACATCGTGACCGGTCGGGCCGACGGCTTGCAGCAATCGCAGCGCATCGTCCATCAGGGCGCCGACGTGATAACTGCCGTCGGTCGGTACCGAGGAGGGCACGTACCCGCGCATGAAGGGCGCCACCACTTTCCACCCGGCCCCCGCCAGAGCCGGCGCCACTTTGCGCCAGCCATAGGCGGTGTCGGGAAAGCCGTGTAGGCACAACGCAACCGGGCCATCTTCGGGCCCCCACGCCAATGCCCGCAGTTGCACCGCGGGAGTGGCGACATCGATCCAGCGTGGCTCGGTCACATCGGCACCGGCTCGTACTTGGACATCAGCCAGCGGTCATCGACCTTGACCATGGTGGCCCGCGCAACAGACACGGTCTTCTGCGGCATTTCCCGCCCGACTTGGACGCTCTGGTCGACGAACAACACCAATTCGGCGCTGTCAGGCTGTGCGCTCACCACCCCTGCGCGCAAGACGTCGGCTACCGCGGCGATCTGCTGAGCATGCGCCGCCGGGATCACGTCGTTGATCATCACCGAATATTTGCCGAGGAACTCCCCCGTCATCCGGTCACGGGCTGCGCCGAGCTGCTGCTCGACCGTCTCGGTCTCATACGACAGCATCTGGGCAGTGATCTCTTTGGCCGCCTGAACCGATTCGTCACGGGCGGTGTCGCTTTGATCCTGCGCCACGATCAGCCACCGCAGAACCCCGCAGGTCACCGCCAGCACCAACGCGATGGCGGCCAACACCACCGGCAAGCTGACCCGTGACCGTGTGCGTGGGGCTTCAGCTTCGTCGGCTTCGTCGCTGGGTTCGACCGTGCCGGCGCCTGTCTCGGTATCGGTGTCGGTATCGATGTCGGAGGCATCCGACTCAGAAGCATCCGACTCAGAGACATCCGGCTCAGAGACATCGCTGGCGGCCGCGTCGGCCATGTCCTCGGCCACCACGTCGCCCTCCGCTGCTGCTGCGGCTTCTACCGGCTCGGCGGCGTTCTGGTTTTCGGCAACCTCCGGCTCAGAGCTTGCCTGCTCGGGTTCGACTGAACCCGCCGCGGCCTTGCGACGCCCGCCCGGCGGCATCTTGTGCCGGCCGCTCACTGGATGAACTCCACGTTCGACACCTTTGCCTTACCTTCGATGTCCTGCACCGTCACCACCATTCGCCACACCTGGGGCTTCTGTTCGGGCACACCCGCATTCGTCGACCGAACGGTCACCGACACGAGGACATTCGCCTTGTCGTCGGAGTAGGACTCCAGCCCCGATGACGTCACCGTTCCCGTCGACTTCGACTTGATCTGCTTGACCACCTCCAGGAACGACTTCGAGCGCCGCTCGAAGTCGTCGTAGAACCGTCCCGTCGAGATGTCGAGCACTCGCTGGATGTCGTCTTCGGCGTGCTCCCAATCGATACTGGTGAGGTTCGTCGCGCCCAGCCGCGCGGTGTCCACGAACATCGCACGTCGCTGCTGCTCCTGATGGACCTGGTAGTAGCCGTAACCCAGCCAACCGGTCAACGCCAGGAGCGCGACGACGAGCACCCCTCCGACGATGCCCGCGGAAGCAGAACGCAGGAAACCACCCCGCTTGGGTGCCGCGTCGTCAGCTTCCGTCGCGGGTTCGGTGCCCTCAACCTGCGGTTCGACGGCCTCGGTCGACTCGTTTTCTGCCTCGGATTCCGGAACTGCGGGTTCGGGGGCGGACTGGCTCGACTCCTCGGTCTCGGTCGGCTCGACCGGCTCGGTGTCGGCGCTGTCGTCTGCCATACATCTGCTCCTCGGTGGCCCTTACGTGGTGCGTGCGATGGCACGCGTGCGGTCCAAAGTACGTGGCACCGGTCACACCGTCACCAGCGGTACCGGCAGTCCCGGATAGGCCGCCGGTCCGGGTCGCTACGAGCTGCCAGGCTCCCGGCAGGCTGTGCGCGCCCCGACCGCACGCAGGGCAAAGTCCAACGCCGCCGCACACGCTGACTCCCAATCGCCCTCGGGAGTCAGACGTGACAACTCGTGACTGACCACCGCGCGGATGGCCGCTGCATCCCGCTCCGGTCTGGTCAACGGAAGCGATCCGTCGTCTCGGCCGCGGCGCAGGAGACCGGCCAACGCACGTTCGCGGTCCAAGCGCCACTGTTCCTGCACCGACTGGTAGCCCCTGGCCGCACGGACCTCCTCCGAATCCAGAACAATCGCGCGCCCACGCAGCCGCGCATCGCGCATCACGTCGAACGACACCCTGATCCAGCGCGCCAGCAGTTCGGCGGGAGCACCGTCCTGGTCGGCGGCGATCTGGTCGAGCCGACGGCCCAGCGACTTGCCCGAACTCGCCTGCATGGCCAGGAACAAGGCATCCTTGGATTCGAAATGGCGATAAAACGCCCGGGTGGACAACCCGGCCCGAGCCAGCACCGCCGCTATCGGCACCGCACCATCGTGGGGCTCGGACAGGCAGGTGAAGGCGGCTTTGATGATCGCGTGGCGTTCCGCTGCCATCACGTCGTTCGCCTCGGCACCTGGCTCGCTCTGCACGATTGCCGATTCTAGGAACGCCACGCCGCGCGGGTCGCAGATGTGGCGAAAACCCACCTGGGTAACGTGACCTCCCGGGGCCTGCCGAGAGGAATGTCCGTGAGCACCGGGAAAACCGAGCACAGCGAGTCACGCACCGTCACGTTCCGGGGAGTCGATGACCTGAACCTGGTCGGCGACGAGTGGAACCGAGACGCCGCGTCCGCTGCCGACCGTCCCACCGTCCTGCTACTGCACGGCGGCGGACAGAACCGGTACTCCTGGAAGAACACCGGGCAGATCCTGGCCGATCGCGGTTTGCACGTGATCGCGCTCGACGCACGAGGTCACGGCGACAGCGACCGCTCGCCGAGCGCGAACTATTCGGTGGAGGCGCTCTCCGCTGACGTGCAGCAGGTGCTGTACCAGCTCGGACGCCCGGCGGTGCTGATCGGGGCCAGCATGGGTGGGCTGACCAGCATCCTGGCCGCCCATGAGGCCGGCCCGGAACTGGTCACCAAGCTGATCCTGGTCGACGTGGTGCCGCGGTTCGAGAAGAGCGGTAGCGCCCGCATTCGCGATTTCATGTTCACCAACGTCGATGGCTTCGACTCCCTTGAAGCGGCGGCCGAGGCCGTTGCGGCCTACCTGCCCTACCGCACGAAGCCGCGCAGCCCGGAGGGCCTGCAGAAGAACCTGCGGCTGCGCGACGGGCGCTGGTACTGGCACTGGGATCCGGCCTTCCTCACCAAACCCGAGGACGACCCGTTCGTGCGGGTGGAGAAGCTCGAACACGCCGCGATGGCGCTGACCATTCCGATCCTGCTGATCCGCGGCAAGCTGTCCGATGTGGTCAGCCCCCAAGGGGTGCAGGACTTCCTGGAGAAGGTGCCCGCCGCCGAGTTCGTCGAGCTGTCCGATGCGGGGCACACTGCCGCCGGCGATGACAACGACGCGTTCTCCGAGGTCGTCGTGGAGTTCGTCGCGCGGTGAACGCCGAGCGTGACGCTGTCGGCTTCAGCTTTCTGCGCGAACCCGAGCTGCCCGCGACGGCCCAGACGGTGCCCAATCTGCGCGACGACAAGCTCACCGCGGTAACCGGTCTGGGCTCAGGCGGCGCGGCCCGTGTCTGTCTGCTACGGCATCTTCCTACGCCGACACCCCGGACCGGGTACTGACCGAGGGCTGACCAACCATGCCGGCCTATCGTGCTTGCTCGGCCCCTTCGGCTTCGGCCAACCGCCGGTGGAGCCGCTCCCGGATGTCCTGCGGGGTGTAGGCATTGCGGCGGCGTTGGTCCCGCGCCACTATGACGCCGCCGGCGACAACCCCCGCGACACCGGCCAGCCCTATCCACTTCCAGATGCTGCGCATGCTCTCAGTGTGCCTAAGCTTCGCTTGTGAAAGCGAACACGGTGGCTCTGACCAAGGCACTGGAGGAAACTCGGACGGGCGACATCTGGCTGTTCCGCGGTGGCTCGGGGCCGGACCGCGCAATCCAGACCCTGACCAACAGCCCGGTCAACCATGTCGGGATGACGGTCGCGATCGACGACCTGCCGCCGCTGATCTGGCACGCCGAGCTCGGCGACAAGCTGCTCGACATCTGGACTGCCACCAACCATCGCGGAGTGCAGCTCAACGATGCCCGCCAAGCCGTCGAGCGCTGGGCGCACAACTACGGGCAGCGCTGCTGGTTACGCCAGCTCACCCCGTTCGCATCTCGCGAGCAGGAGGACCAGCTGCTCAAAGTGATCGCCCGGATGAACGGCACCGCCTTTCCCACCACGGCGCGACTGACCGGACGCTGGCTGCGCGGCCGGGTACCGGTCATCAGTGACTTCACCCGGGGAATTCCATTTGTGCACAACAAGGTTCGTGAGTCCGCCGAACGCAAGAAGTCTCGCACCCGGCAGGTCGGGCTGGAAACCGCCTACTGCGCGGAGACGGTGGCCATCACTTACGAGGAGATGGGTTTGCTGTCCACCGAGAAGCACTACAACTGGTTCGATCCGGGCTCGTTCTGGAGCGGTGACCAGCTGCCGCTGGCCAGCGGCTACCGATTGGGCGACGAGATCTCCGTGATCGTCGACTGACGCGCGGGCTACGGCGAGAAACTCCGGCCGAACTCTGTCTCACGTACCGTAATCGCGGCACAATGGCCTGGTGAGCAGCACCCCAAAGGAGGGGAGCCACCATGGATCGCATTGCACGATTGGCGGCCATCGCCGTGGCCGGCGGGCTGGTCGTGGCCGGCTCAGGGGCGGCTGTCGGCCATGCGGACCCGGCTTTCGGCCCGAGTTATCAGGGCGGGAACTGCCCGGACGGACTCACGTGCACCCACTGGTGTCCCGGCGATCCTCCGATACCGGGCAGCCACGTCATCGCCTGGGATGTCAACATCTGCCATGACTGGTACTGGAACTCAGACGGCGTCGTGGACATCGCATCCAACACGATCTATCCCTGGCACGGCGTCCCGCATGAGGCTCCGCCGCCGCCCGTTCTGGGCCCGCCGCCGCCGCCCGCTCCCCCGCAGCCGCTGCCGGCCGATTGCCCACCGTGGTCGCCCATCCTGGCCCCCTCACGTTGCGGCGGGCTGTAGCGCTCGCATTTCGACGGTCTTCCCGACCTCCGCCGAGGGCATTATGTTAATGTCCGTTCTTGTACAATGCTTGTGGTATATAGCCGAGTAATCAACAAGCAGAATCATTGTTGGGGATTTATGTGAATGGCTATTCACGAAACAAGGGGGCAACGATGACGGAAACAACATCCAGGAACGGCAATACCGCTCAAGCAGCGGTCGCTGACCAGCTGACCGAGGTCGACGCCAGCCGGATCACCAAGACCCTGCGGACGACCTTCCACAGCGGCCGGACACGATCGGCCCAGTGGCGCTCGGATCAGCTGAACCGACTCGCGCAGATGATGACCGACAATGAGACCGCGATCATCGAAGCGCTATCGGCGGATCTGGGCCGCCCACCTTTCGAATCCTGGCTGACCGATATCGCCGGCACAGTTGCCGAAGCACGTTACGCCGCAAAGCATGTCAAGCGCTGGATGCGGCGCGACCGACGGATGCTCGAACTACCCCAACTACCCGGACGGGGCTGGGTCGAGTTCGAGCCGTACGGCACCGTCCTGATCATCGGGACCTGGAACCTACCCTTCCTCCTGACCTTGGGCCCCGCCATCGGCGCCATCGCAGCCGGAAACACCGTGCTGATCAAGCCTTCCGAGTTCGCACCGCGGACGTCACGACTGTTGGCGGAACTGCTCCCGCGCTACCTCGACCGTGAGGCGGCAGTGGTCGTCGAAGGCGGGCGCGCGGCCAGCGAACTGCTGATCGAGCAGCAGTTCGACCGAATCTTCTTCACCGGCGGAGCAGCGACCGGCAGCAAGATCCTGGCGGCAGCGGCCCGGCATCTGACACCTGTGACGTTGGAACTGGGCGGAAAGAGCCCGGTGATCCTCGCCGATGATTGCGATGTCGACGTCGCGGCCGCCCGGATCGGGTGGACGAAGCTCATCAATTCGGGGCAGGTCTGCGTCGCTCCCGACTACGTTCTCGCCCACCGAGATGTCGCCGAACGCTTCGTCGACCGACTGTGTGATTCCTGGGTTCGCTACCGGGCGGGCCAACCAAAAGGCATGCCGATCCTCAACATTGACCATGTCGAGCGGTTGGGTGAATATCTGATCGACACCCGCGGGGACATCGCCTTCGGTGGCGGCATCGACCGGTCGTCGCTCACCGTCGAGCCGACCGTGGTGCTCAACCCCGATCCCTCCGAGCCGCTGATGACCGAGGAGATCTTCGGGCCGATCCTTCCGGTGATCACGGTCGATTCTGTCAGCGATGCAATCGATTTCGTGAACTCCCGGCCCAAACCACTTGCCGCCTACCTGTTCAGTCGATCTCGATCGGTGCGCAATCGTGTGGTGTCCGAGGTGCCGGCAGGCGGAATGCTGATCAATCACGTGGCATTCCAGGCATCGACCACCCGGCTGCCCTTCGGCGGGGTGGGCAACTCCGGAATGGGTGCCTACCACGGACATTGGGGCTTTCAGGAGTTCAGCCATGCCAAGACGGTGTTGACCAAACCCACCCGGCCCGATCTGTCCCAGATCCTGTACCCGCCCTACACCGACCGGGCCTGGAAGCTGGCACGCAAGCTGTTCTGACCAGGGCTCGGGCCGCCCCTCGGGCGGCCAAGATGCTCGCGCGCCACCGATCCCAGGTGAGGCCCGAGGGGTCGGTCAGGGCGCTACCTGCGGTTGACGCGCACTGCCTCTTGGATCAGCGCTTTGAACGCGTCCGCATCCAACTCGTCGTCTTGTCGCAGATCGATGGAACGCCCGACTGGAGCCTGGAGGCTCGCGTTGAACAAATGGTCGGGGTCTTTCACGGACGAACCTTTGGCAAAGTTCACCTTGACCTTGCCCTTGTACATCTCCAAGGTGCAGATCAGGCCATCCAGCGAGAACGCGGGCACACCGTCAGGGTTGGATGGCTTGCGCCACTTGATCTCTTCGACCACGTCGGGTTCGGCTTGTTTGATCAACGACCGGATCTCATCGACCCGATCGACGCGCCAATCCCCACTCACGTCCGCCAATGTACGCCGACCGACGGTAGCGACCGCCTGGCGAGCGTGGACCCATGCACGAGAACTGGACCTGATGCGCGCATATCCGCCACGCTCGCCGCTGGCGCGCTCAGGCGATGGCGGCGCGGACGATCTCCGCGACACGCTGCTCGGTGGCCTCGTCCAGGCCGTCGAAGTACCAGGCCGCGGGAATCAACAGCCCGTCCTTGGCTCCGGCCGGCTTGAGCGTGGCTTTCTCACTCACCCCTAGGCTCATCAGCTCGTCGTTGCGGAAGAAGACGAGGACGGGACTGCTCGCGGACCTGGCGTAGCCCGGCATGCCGTACCAGATGCGTGGCTTGAGCTCGGGTGCCGCAGCGACGATCACGTCGTGCATGCGCCGCATGACACCCCGCGCGGGCTCATCCATCCCCGCGATCTTGTCGAGGACCTGTTTGAGGTTCTTGTCGTCTTTGTTGGCCACTGTCATGTCCTTTCGTGAGCCGGTATCGATCTACCGGCGCAGTGGAGTTGGCGCCAGTTGACGCAGCACCCCATTTCGGACATGTCCTGATCGGCTCAGGCCCCTCCGCAATGATTCAGGCGATCGTTCACCTGGAAGCGCAGAACGTGGCAGGCATAGCCGGCCACGCCGCTCACGCTAACACGGCTCACCGATAACGGCCGCCGCGCATAGGATCTGCTCGAGCACCGCAATGCCTAGAACACCGGGAGAGACGATGGCCAGCCGTTGGTCCGGAGTAACCATCGATTGCGTCGATCCGGTTCGGCTGTCGATCTTTTGGGCGACCCTGCTCGGCATTCCAGTGTCGAGTGAACACGGAGGTGATCCGGCCTGGGCGACTGTGGGCTCACGCGCGGGACAGTTTCCCCGCCTCACCTTCCAGCGCGTAGCCGAACCGAAAGCCGGAAAGGTACGCATCCACCTGGACGTCGAAGTCGACGACATCGACACCGGGCGTCACCGGGTCGAGGAACTGGGTGGACGCTTTTCCGGCTTCCGGCATGACTACGACGAAGGGGTCGTGCTGAACATGCTGGATCCCGAGGGTCATGAATTCTGCCTGGTGCAGTATTTCGACAGGGCCGCCCCTAGACGTTGACGCGGGGCTCCACTAGATCGCGTTACCGACACAACGTCGGTACCCGTTGGCTCTGCGGTCAGGGCGCAAAACTTCGAGAGCACGCCACCATAGCCGCAGAGTCAACGGCACTACACGTTGAAGCGGAACTCCACCACGTTCCAGCGCGAAACAACGTCACGCCGACGGCGCAATGTACTCGTGGCTCAGTTCGACAACCCTGGCGATGTGGCCGAAGTCGTGGTCTGCAGCGAGCACAGTCGCATCGTTGACGATGGCATACCCGGCAATGAGGATGTCGAGCGACCCAGCCGCCCGCACAAGGCCCGAATTCCACAGGGCGCTTTGAATTTCGAGCACCAAAGATTCGTCGGGCGCACGCTCGAGCGGGAAGCCGAGGGAGATCTGCTCGCGATAGTGCGCGTGCTCTTCGGACGTACGAGCACTGTGGCAGAACTCGAGCACCTGCGGCGGACATGTGACGAACAGGTCGGCTGGCGCTCGCTCGATGCGCCGCAGCCGCGCGGTGATCCCCTCGTCTCGAGTGGCCAACCTCGCCCAGACCGAGTTGTCGACGAGGTAGTCCGTCACGAGGTCTCGGTTGTGTCCGGCGAGATCACGGGCGCACCCAACTCGGCAGGGAGGTCGGCCAATCCCCCGATGCCGTCGATCATTGCGCCCTTCTGCTTCGAGGCGATGAGCCGACGCAATGCGAGATCCAGAACGGCCCGATTCGATCGCTCACCCGTGAGCGCCCTGGCACGCTCGATCAGTTCCGGATCCAGGTCCACGCTGGTGACAGCCATGATGCTCCCCCTTTGGTGTTATATGAGTAACTATATAACAGGGATCGCAGTCCTCTCGGACTTCACTGCATACGCTGCCGCCTTCAGACGTTGAAGCGGAACTCCACCACGTCCCCGTCGGCCATCACGTAGTCCTTGCCTTCCATCCGGACCTTGCCCGCGGCCTTGGCAGCCGCCATCGACCCGGCCTCGACGAGATCGTCGAAGGAGACCACCTCGGCCTTGATGAAGCCCTTCTCGAAGTCGGTGTGGATCACGCCGGCCGCCTTGGGAGCGGTGTCGCCCTGGTGGATGGTCCAGGCCCGCGCTTCCTTCGGCCCGGCGGTCAGATAGGTCTGCAGTCGCAGGGTGTGGAAGCCGGCGCGGGCCAGCGCGTCGAGGCCGCGTTCGGTCTGTCCGATCGACTCCAGCAGCTCGTTGGCCGACGCGTCGTCGAGCTCGATCAGCTCCGATTCGATCTTGGCGTCCAGGAACACCGCGTCGGCCGGGGCCACGAGGGCACGCAGCTCGGCCTGCTTCGCCTCGTCGGTCAACACCGATTCGTCGGCGTTGAACACGTACAGGAACGGCTTGGTGGTCATCAGGTTCAGCTCGCGCAGGATCGACCAGTCCTTGCCGGTCGAGAAGAGAGTCTTGCCGTCGTCGAACACCGCCTGCGCCGCGACTGCCGCGTCCAGGACCGGCTTGCGCTCCTTGTTGTTGCGGGCCTCCTTCTCCAAGCGCGGCACCGCCTTCTCCAGCGTCTGCATATCGGCCAGGATCAGCTCGGTCTCGATCACCTCGATGTCGGACCGGGGATCCACCCGCCCGTCGACATGCACCACGTCGTCATCGGCGAACACGCGCACCACCTGGCAGATGGCGTCGCACTCGCGGATGTTGGCCAGGAACTTGTTGCCCAGGCCGGCACCCTCCGAGGCGCCTTTGACGATGCCTGCGATGTCGACGAACGTCACCGGTGCCGGAACGATCTTCTCCGAGCCGAAAATCTCGGCGAGCTTGTCCAGCCGGGGATCGGGCAGCGGAACCACGCCCTCGTTGGGCTCGATGGTCGCAAACGGATAGTTGGCCGCCAACACGTCGTTACGGGTCAGGGCATTGAACAGAGTCGACTTTCCGACGTTCGGCAAACCGACGATTCCCAGGTTCAGGCTCACAGGGACCACAGTCTAAGCCGGTGTGACAGGCGCGCCAGCGCGAGCTGGCAGCACGCGGCCAGACTGAGCCGGTACGGTCTACGTGTGTCAGGACAGCGCGCACAGTCGGCAGTGCCGGCTGACCATCGCTCTGTACACCCGCGTTTCGCCGGTGTGCCGTGGTGGGGAGCTGTGCTGATCGCGGTCACGGCTACCGCGATCGGCTTTGCTTTCGATGCCGGTTCGGGTGATCGCGAGCTCAGCGCCGTATTCGCGGTCTGTTATTCGCTCGGTTGCCTTGCGGCTGTCCTGCTGGTGCAGCAGGCCGGTCTGTTCACCGCCGTGATCCAGCCCCCACTAATACTTTTCGTCGCCGTGCCCGGGGCCTACTTCCTGTTCCACGGCGGCCAAATGGGCGGCATGAAAGACCTCGCGATCAACTGCGGATACCCGCTGATAGAACGCTTTCCGCTGATGCTGTTCCTTTCGGCTGCGGTGCTGCTGATCGGGCTTGGTCGGTGGTATGTCGACCTGACCTCGCATCGCGGGACCAACGAGGCCGAGTCGGCCGATTCCGCCCGGGCGAAACCGGCCATGGCAACGCCGATGGCGGGAATTGTGTCATCCGTCACAGAGAAACTTTCCGGGCTGGTCCTCCGCAAACCCGCCACTGTGTCGACACGCCGGGACCGCACAGCCCAGTCGGCCGCCGCGGCAGATGCCCCGCCGCAGCGGCGCCCGTCCGAACGACCTCGACGTCGGCGTCCGCCGGGCACCGAGCCCGGTGCAGGTGCAGCCGGCGCGGCCGCACCGGCCTCCGGGCGTCCCCGCGGCGAACGCAGGCCCACCAAGCGGACCGCTGCGGCGCCACGCCCTCGGCCGAGCCGCCGCGTCGGCGACGATCTCGGCAGCGAACTCGACAGCGCCGTTCCCGAGCGGCCGCGGCGGCCCAGGCCTCCGCGCGCAGCCGAGCCCGGAACCGGCGAACCTCGCCGGCGGGTGCGGACCCAGCCGCGCGAACCGCGCGAACCGCGCAAGCAGCCGCCGCCGGAGCGTCGCGATACGGGCGGGTTCGACGCCGGACGCGAGCGTCCGCAGCGGCCGCGCCGTCGATTCGACGACTACCAGCCGTTCGAGGACTCATTCGACCCGCCGACCGGGTCGGGCCGCTCGACGCACCACCCGGTGTCGCGGGTGCGTTATCGCGGATCTGAGGACGAAGACCACCGCGTGGAACACCGCACGCGGCCACGGGCACCGAGGCGCACGGCCACCGGGGGCCGCCATTCGTGGGACTACGACGACTGATCGGCGCCTCGTCGGCAGCGCGCCCGCTCAGGAACGCGGCGGACGGATTTCTCGCGGCAGCGCGAACACCAACGTCTCGTTGGCAGTCGTGACGGGTTGCACGGTGCCGTAGCCGTAGTCGGCCAGCCGCTCGAGCACACCGCGCACCAGGACCTCGGGCACCGACGCCCCGGAGGTGACGCCCACGGTGGAGACGCCCGCCAACCAGGCCGGGTCGATGTCTTCTGCGTAGTCCACCAGATGCGCGGACTTCGAACCGGCGCCGAGGGCCACCTCGACCAACCGCACCGAGTTCGACGAGTTACGTGAACCCACCACGATCACCAGCTCGCACTCGGGGGCCATCGCCTTGACGGCAACCTGGCGATTCTGCGTCGCGTAGCAGATGTCGTCGCTCGGCGGATCCTGCAGCGTCGGGAACTTCTCGCGGAGCCGGCGCACCGTCTCCATGGTCTCGTCGACGCTCAGCGTCGTCTGCGACAGCCAGATCACCTTCTCCGGGTCACGCACCGTGACCTTGTCGACCGCGTCGGGATTGTCGACGACCTGGACGTGGTCGGGCGCTTCACCGGCGGTGCCGACCACCTCTTCGTGGCCCTCGTGGCCGATCAGCAGGATGTCGAAGTCATCGCGGGCGAATCGTTTGGCCTCGTTGTGCACCTTGGTGACCAGCGGGCAGGTCGCGTCGATCACCTGCAGGCTGCGCTCGGCGGCGGTCTCGTGCACGGTCGGCGCCACACCGTGCGCCGAGAACACCACGATTGCCCCTTCGGGCACCTCGTCGGTCTCGTCGACGAAGATGGCGCCGGCCTTGGCCAGCGTCTCCACCACATGCTTGTTGTGC
Source organism: Mycobacterium sp. DBP42 (assembly GCF_005924235.1). Taxonomy (NCBI): domain Bacteria; kingdom Bacillati; phylum Actinomycetota; class Actinomycetes; order Mycobacteriales; family Mycobacteriaceae; genus Mycobacterium; species Mycobacterium sp. DBP42. The sequence goes on along the minus strand of NZ_VCMY01000005.1, from coordinate 44,268 downwards.
ACGATCTCGTGGCGCACGTAGACCGGGGCGCCGTGCTTCTCCAGGGCGCGCTCGACGGTCTCGACGGCACGGTCCACACCCGCGCAGTATCCGCGTGGCTCGGCCAGCAGAACCCGTTTGCCGGAGGCTTGCGAACCGCCGCCTGACCTCACCGAGCTGGTGGCACCCGGGATACCCATGTTGATTGTCGACGGCATGTCTCCAGGGTACGGGGCTACAACGCAACGGAGCCAGCCGTAGGCTGTGGCCATGGGAACTGCACCGTATGGGGTCCGGCTGCTGGTTGGTGCGGCTGCGACCGCTCTGGAAGAAACCCGCAAGCTGCCTCAGACGATCCTGACCTACCCCATGACGGTGGCCAGTCAGGCGGCCAACCTTGTCATGCACGTCCAGCAGAACCTCGCTGAGCTGGTGGTCAAGGGCGACGAGACACTCGAGCAGATTTTTCCGCCCAAGGATGAGCAGCCGGAGTGGGCCACATTCGACGAGGATCTCGATTCCGGCCCCGACTCTGAGGACGACGCCGACGCGGGGAGCTCCGACGACGGTGAGCGACGGACCGAGGGCCGGTTCGCCCTCTACAGCACCGGGGAACCCGAATCGGCCGGTTCGACGAACGGCAAGGCCGGCGGCGCCACCGCCGCGGGCTCGCCGGCCATCGCCGGCGAGCTCGGGTACGACACGCTGACGCTGGCGCAGCTGCGCGCGCGGTTGACCTCCCTGCGGGTGGCCGACCTCGAGGCGCTGCTGGCCTACGAAGAGGCCGGCCGGGCCCGTGCACCGTTCGTCACGCTGCTCGCCAACAGGATCACCCGCGCGACCGCGAAGTGACCGAACCGGGTCAATCACCGGAGAACCCCTGGCCGGTGCGCGCCGTGGCGACCCGCGTCGCCAAATGGATAGACCGGCTCGGCACGGTGTGGGTCGAGGGCCAGCTGACCGAACTCAAGGTCCGCCCCGATTCCAAGACCGTCTTCATGGTGCTGCGGGATCCGGCGGCGGACATGTCCCTGACCCTGACCTGCCCGCGCGATCTGGTGCGCAACGCACCGGTCAAACTGACCGAGGGCACCCAGGTGATCATCTGCGGCAAGCCCAACTTCTACACCGGACGCGGTACATTCTCGTTGCGGGTCAACGAGATTCGCGCGGTCGGTGTCGGTGAGCTGTTGGCCCGGATCGAACGGCTGCGCCGGTTGCTGGAAGCCGAAGGACTGTTCGACCCACGCCTCAAGCGCCCTATCCCGTTCCTGCCCAACACCATCGGTCTGATCACCGGTCGCGCCTCGGCCGCTGAGCGGGATGTGACCACCGTCGCGGGCAGCCGCTGGCCCGCGGTGCGCTTCGCGATCCGCAACACCATCGTGCAGGGGCCCAACGCGGTGCCGCAGATCATCGAAGCCTTGGCAGCCCTGGATGCCGACCCCGACGTCGACGTCATCGTCCTCGCGCGCGGCGGCGGCAGCGTCGAGGATCTGCTGCCGTTCTCCGATGAGACGCTGTGCCGGGCCATCGTCGCCTGCCGCACCCCGGTGGTCAGCGCCATCGGCCACGAACCCGACACTCCCCTGTCCGATCTGGTCGCCGACGTGCGCGCGGCCACCCCGACCGACGCGGCCAAGCGGATCGTTCCCGACGCGGCCGCCGAACAGGCGCTGATCACCGATCTGCACCGGCGCAGCGCCCGCGCGCTACGCAATTGGGTGCACCGCGAGCAGCACCACCTGGAGCAGTTGCGCAGCCGTCCGGTGCTGGCGCAGCCGCTGGCGGCGCTGACCGCTCGGGCCGAGGAGATCACGCGCGCCCGCAGCACCGCCCAACGCGACATCACCCGGCTGATCACCGCGGAGGCCGACACCGTGGGCCATCTGTCGGCTCGGCTGACCGCTCTCGGCCCGGCGGCGACGCTGGCCCGCGGATACGCAGTGGTCCAGGCGGTCCCGGCGGCCGGGGCGCCGACGGTTCTCCGCTGCGTGGCCGACGCGCCAGAAGGCACCCGATTACGGGTGCGGGTGTCCGACGGAGTGATCACCGCCGTCAGCGACGGCAATGAAGCTGCAGCCGTCAGTGACGCTAGCGAAGAAGGGGCGTGAGGATCGTGAGCATGAAGCCTATTAGTGAATTGGGCTATGAAGAGGCCCGTGACGAGCTGATCGCTGTGGTGCAGCAGCTGGAGCAAGGAGGGCTGGACCTCGATGCTTCGCTCAACTTGTGGGAACGTGGCGAGAAGCTGGCACAACGCTGCGAGGAGCACTTAGCCGGAGCTCGGCAACGTGTGGAGCAGGCGCTGGCTGCCCGAGAGTCCGACGAAACTTGATTCAGCAACCAATCTCGCCATTCTCATTCGAAACTGGAACCTGTTTCAGTTAAGCTGCCCGGCATGGGTGACGCATCTCTGACCACTGAACTCGGCCGCGTCCTGGTCACCGGCGGCTCCGGCTTCGTCGGCGCCAACCTGGTGACCGAGCTGCTCGACCGCGGATACACGGTGCGCTCGTTCGACCGCGCACCGTCGCCGCTGGGCGACCACGCCGGCCTTGAGGTCGTCGAGGGCGACATCTGCGACAAGCAGACCGTGGCCGCGGCCGTCAAGGACATCGACACCGTCATCCACACCGCGGCCATCATCGACCTGATGGGCGGCGCCTCGGTCACCGAGGAGTACCGACAGCGCAGTTTCGCCGTCAACGTCGAGGGCACCAAGAACCTGGTGCACGCAGCCCAGGAGGCAGGCGTCAAGCGCTTCGTCTACACCGCCTCCAACAGCGTGGTGATGGGCGGACAGGACATCGTCAACGGTGACGAGACCATGCCGTACACCGCGCGGTTCAACGACCTCTACACCGAGACCAAGGTGGTCGCCGAGAAGTTCGTCCTCGCCCAGAACGGCGAGCGGGGCATGCTCACGTGTTCGATCCGGCCCAGCGGCATCTGGGGCCGCGGCGATCAGACCATGTTCCGCAAGGTGTTCGAGAACGTGTTGGCCGGCCACGTCAAGGTGCTCGTCGGAAACAAGAACATCAAGCTGGACAACTCCTACGTGCACAACCTGATCCACGGGTTCATCCTGGCCGGCGAGCACCTGGTTCCGGGCGGCACCGCACCAGGCCAGGCCTACTTCATCAACGACGGCGAGCCGCTCAACATGTTCGAGTTCGCTCGCCCGGTGATCGCGGCGTGCGGCCGCAAGCTACCGACGTTCTACGTGTCAGGCAAGCTGGTACACAAGGTGATGATGGCCTGGCAGTGGCTGCACTTCAAGTTCGCCCTGCCCGAGCCGCTGATCGAACCCCTTGCGGTGGAACGCCTTTACCTGAACAACTACTTCTCGATCGCCAAGGCCAAGCGCGACCTGGGCTATGAGCCGTTGTTCACCACCGAACAGGCCATGGCCGAGTGCATGCCCTACTACGTCGACATGTTCCGCCAAATGGAGTCCGGGGCCAAGCAGCCCGTCACCGCCTGATCAGCGGTACAGGTGCACCGGGTGGTGCGTGGACTGCTCGATACGTGCCGAGGCGGCATGCAGCAGATCGCTGCCCAGTGCGATGAGCGCGCGCGCCGCCGCGATCTCCTCACCGATCATCGGCGCTCCTGGATCCTTGGGGTTCCGGTACGCGTCTCCGGTCGCGGACATCGTGTCTTCACGTACCTGCGCCCGAGCCGAGGCATGGGTGTGGATCTCGTCTTCTGAGAACTCGATCTCGACGAGCCACTTGTTGGTCAGATCCTTGTCGTACATGTCAATCACCCTCCACCTTCAAGGGTGCGCTCGATACGTCCCGGGCACCAGGCCACAGCGTGAGCAACAGGTGACGCAGCATGGCCACGAATACCAGCGCCCACACCGCCAGCGCGACCCAGCTCTCCACGTAGCCGATGCGTTCGACGATCGGCAGCTGGTCGGCCTGGCCGAGATAGTGGCCGCCCACGCCGTACATGCCAAGTGGGAAGACCACGCTCCACAGCGTGGCGTCATAACGCAACGGGATGCGATGGACCCAGTGGCGCCAGATCCCGGCCGCGACCAACGGCGGGATGAGCCAGGTGCCGAAGGCCCAGAAGAACACCGACGTTCCCGCGATCAGGCCACGAGTCGCCGCGACCATCGGCGCGTCGGCCATCTCCACGATCCGAGCTCCGGCCACCACCGTGATGGCGGTGGCGCCCATCGCCACCCAATACGACGGTGTGAGATCGGCGGGCCGTAACGGGTACACCAGCATCCGGATGGCCACGAAGATCCCCGCGGCGCCGTACAGAAATATCCCGACCGACCACGAGAACACTGCCAACAACGCCAATTCTGAACGGCCCACGGCGATTTCGGGCTGCAACGCCGCGGCCAGCACCGCGACGGACTGGCTGGCGACCACCCAGATGAACCAGGTGCCGTTGGCACTCTGGAGCACCGGGCGGACGGCCTGACCGAGAACCGCCGTCCACGGCACCACATAGCCCAGCACCATCCACGTCACCCAGCCCACACCGAGCAAGCCGAATGCCAGCCCGTAGTGACCGTCGGTAGCCAGTCGGGTGCCCACCACACACGTCGCGGCCACGAACGTGAACATGGCGAAACCACGGCTCGGGTCGGTCAGGTCGGCGATGAACTCCCGACGCGACGTGAGGGTGCGTATGACCGTCAGCACCACCAGGACCAGATACGCGATGCCCGCCACCCACAACAACGCAACCGAAAGCGCGTGCAGGCGGTGATAGGTCATCGCTATCGACATGATCCCGGTGGCCATGACGAGTGCGAAGTAGCCGGGATGCAGGGTGCGCACTGCCTCGCGGACCGTCGGCTGGCTCATGGCTCTGGTCATACCACCGCATCAGCGGGCCGACGCGTAAATTTCCGGCGACAGGCGAGCGAAGCCGTCGACTCGATAGTTGAATTTTCCCTGAGATAGCCGACAGTCCGGCGTCAATCCGTGAGCGGGCGAATAGCGTTGGGATGACTCGCGCCACCTACGTCAATAAATTCGATACGAGAGCGAGGCCTGCACAATGGCGAACAAGCAACCCAACATCCTGGTGATCTGGGGCGATGACATCGGAATCAGCAATCTGTCCTGCTACAGCATGGGGTTGATGGGCTACCGAACGCCCAACATCGACCGCATCGCCCACGAGGGAATGATTTTCACCGACTCGTACGGTGAACAAAGCTGCACCGCCGGACGTTCATCCTTCATCACCGGCCAGAGTGTGTACCGCACTGGCCTGTCCAAAGTCGGCATGCCAGGCGTCGACATGGGCATGTCACCCGAGGACCCGACGATCGCGACACTGCTGAAGTCAGTCGGTTATTCCACCGGCCAGTTCGGCAAGAACCATCTCGGCGATCTCAACAAGTACCTGCCCACCGCACACGGTTTCGACGAGTTCTTCGGCAACCTGTATCACCTCAACGCCGAGGAAGAGCCGGAAAACCCTGACTACCCAACTGAAGAGGAGGCGCCGCAGCTTCGGGCCAAGATGCTGCCCCGCGGCGTGGTGCATTCGTGGGCCACTGAAGAGGAATCAGAGGAAGTCGATCCGCGATTCGGACCACTGGGCAAACAGCGGGTCGAGGACACAGGGCCGCTCACCAAGAAGCGCATGGAGACCATCGACGACGAAACCACCGAGGCATGCATCGACTTCATCAAGCGCCAAAATGAAGCGGGCAAACCGTTCTTCGCCTGGATGAACACCACGCACATGCACTTCCGGACACATACGAAGCCCGAAAGTCGCGGGCAGGCCGGCCGGTGGCAGTCCGAATACCACGACACGATGGTCGACCACGACCGCAATGTGGGTCAGCTGCTGGACGCCCTCGACCAGCTGGGCATCGCCGAGGACACCATCGTCATCTACTCCACCGACAACGGCCCGCACGCCAACACCTGGCCCGACGGTGCCACCACTCCGTTCCGCAGCGAGAAGAACACCAACTGGGAGGGCGCCTTCCGCGTCCCCGAAATGATCCGTTGGCCCGGGAAGATCAAAGCCGGCGCCATCTCCAACGAGATCGTGCAGCACCATGACTGGTTGCCGACCTTCCTCGCCGCTGCCGGGGACGCAGACATCGTCGAGAAGCTCAAGACGGGTCATAGGGCCGGTGACAGGACCTACAAGGTCCACATCGACGGGTACAACCTGCTGCCGTACCTCACCGGCGAAGTCGAAAAGAGTCCGCGCCGTGGGATGGTGTATTTCTCAGACGACTGTGACGTGCTTGGCGTACGGATCGACAACTGGAAGATCGTGTTCATGGAGCAGCGCTGCCAGGGCACACTGCAAATCTGGTTCGAGCCGTTCACCGTCCTGCGGGCACCGAAGCTGTTCAACCTACGTACCGATCCCTACGAACGTGCCGACATCACGTCCAACACCTATTGGGACTGGTACTTCGACCACGATTTCCTGGTGTTCATGGCCAACGCGCTCGTAACCCAGTTTCTGGATACGTTCAAGGAATTCCCGCCGCGGCGCGAGCCGGCATCGTTCACCATCAAGAACGCCGTGGAACAACTGAACAAGTATCTCGAATCGATCGGCGGCTGAGTTGGGCGCACTACCGTCCTGGAACGACGGCCCCACGAAGTCGGCGATCGTCGACTTCGTGGGGCGCGCCTGCAGCGAGCTACCGCCCGAAGAGCGCGTAGCGGTGTTCGACAACGACGGCACGCTGTGGTGTGAGAAGCCCGCCTACATCCAGCTGGATTTCCTGGTGCGCCGGCTGGCCGACCAAGCCGCCGCCGACCCTGCACTGGCCGCCCGACAGCCCTACACCGCGGCCGCCGCCGGCGACCTCGGCTGGTTCGGCGACGCCGTCACCAAGCACTACAACGGCGATGATTCGGCACTCAAAATCCTCGTTGGAGGCATACTTTCGGCTTACGCCGGGCTGACCGTCGAGGATCATGCGGACCACATCAAGGCATTCTTCGCCGAGGCGCGGCACCCGATGCTGGGGCGACCGTACACGGCCTGCGGATATCTGCCGATGATCGAGTTGCTGCGATATCTGGAGGCCAACGGTTTCACCAACTACATCGTTTCCGGCGGTGGTCGTGATTTCATGCGGCCGGTGACCGCATCGATGTACGGCGTCCCGCCGGAACGGGTGATCGGCAGTTCCGTCGGACTGGATTTCGTCGACGGTCAGCTCAAGACAACTGCCACACCGGAGTTCCTGAATGACGGTCCGGTCAAAGCAGTGCGTATCTGGGGCCGCATCGGCCGTCGGCCGATCTTCGCGGCAGGCAACTCCAACGGCGACATCCAGATGCTGGAGTACACCGCGGGCGGGCCTGGTCCGTCGTTGGGCCTGCTGGTGCGTCACGACGACGCTGCACGCGAATTCGACTACACCACAGGAGCGGAGAACGTGTTGGGGCTCGCCGCGGACCGTGGCTGGACGGTGGCGAGTATGCGCGACGATTGGACCACGGTCTTTGACTGAGTTCGCACCGACGTCGACTCTGCGTCCAGGGCCCACAACTGCGAGTAACCCTCGCCCTCACCGCAGGGTCAACGCATGACCGGAGCCGACCTGGTCTGGATCCCGGCACAGACGACGATCCTCGGCTCTGACGCGCACTACCCAGAGGAGGCACCTGCGCGTGAGATGAGCACCGCGGGCTTCTGGATCCAGCGCCATCAGGTGACCAACGCCGAGTATGCCGAATTCGTCGAGGCCACAGGCTATGTCACGGTCGCCGAGCGGCCGGTCGACCCGCAGGACTTCCCCGGCGCCCCACCGGAAAACCTGGTGCCCGGCTCCATGGTGTTCCAGCGCACGGCCGGCCCGGTGGACCTACGCCACATCAACCAATGGTGGGCATGGAGGCCCGGGGCGTGCTGGAACCACCCGCGCGGGCCTCGCTCGTCACTGAAGGGACGCGAACAGCATCCCGTGGTACACATTGCCTTTGACGATGCCGCCGCATATGCGCACTGGGCGGGCCTGGAACTGCCGAGCGAGACCGAGTGGGAGACCGCGTCCCGTGGCGGTATCTCCGGTGCGGCGTACACCTGGGGTGACGAGCCGGAGCAGCCCGGCCAGCGCCTGGCGAACTACTGGCACGGCGAATTCCCGTACCTGCCCGACACCGGTTATGGCACAACGAAACCGGTCGGAAGCTTCGCCCCCAACGGCTACGGCCTTTTCGACATGGCCGGCAATGTCTGGGAGTGGACCACGGACTGGTATGGCGAGGACCGGACCACCACGCCGTGCTGTGCCGCCGACACCTACGACCCGAACCAGCCGCAGTTCCAGATAGGTCGCAAGGTGATCAAAGGCGGCTCGTTCCTGTGCGCCGACAGCTACTGCATGCGCTACCGCCCGGCCGCGCGGCGGCCGCAAATGGTCGATACCGGTATGAGCCACATCGGTTTTCGATGTGTCAGGCGATCCTGACGAAGGCCGGGGCGACGAAGCGCTCCAACATCTCTCGTTCGGCCGCGTCACCGGCACCGGGCCAGACCAACAACGACAACACCAGCCGCACGATCCACGCCGCGGCCACCGGATCGTCCTCGGCCAGCCCGGTGAGTTCGGTGGCGAACGCGGCCGGCACCGGGGACTGCGTCAGATCCGCCATCGCGCCCCCACTGCGCAGTGAGCCGAGCAGTAGCGCGAACAGCGGATCGGCGCGAATACGCTGCAGCGCAACGGTAATCGCGGCCAACACACGTTCGGATCCGGTCATGCCGGCAACCGCCCGACGCACCTCCGCGACGATCGACGCCGCCAACCGCGCAAGCACGGCGTCGCGGATCTGCGCTTTGCCGCCCGCATGCCGGTAGATCGTCGCCCGCGAGCAGTGCACCCGGGCGGCCAGCGCGTCGATGTCCAGCGCGTCGAACCCATCACGCGCGGCCATCTCAGCGGCCGCGGCGTAGATCCGCTCGGCGGCTTCGGCTCGGCGGTCGCCGCCGACCAACCAGTCCGCGCTCTTGGGAGACATAGATACGAATTTATCGCATGATGAGACAGATTACCGGATCTTTCTCAATCACTCCGCAGGTCAACGCACCCCACTGAGACGCCCTCTCACTCCCATCCCCAGCGGCCGCTATCAACCTGTCCGAGCTTCGTTGACTCGCCCATAACCTCCAGTCAACCTGGGCAAATGCTTCTGGCACACGAACTGTTCGAACCGGCTTGCCTGCAGGATCCGTATCCGCTCTACGACCGGCTACGGGCGCACACACCGGTGGCACAAGTGGGCGACTCTCCGTTCTTCGTGGTGACGGGGTTCGACGCCGTCATCGAAGCCACTGCCCGAACCGAAGACTTCTCGTCGAATCTGACCGCGACCATGTGGTCCCAACCCGACGGCACCGTCTCCGCATTCGGTATGGGTGAACCGGGCGCCGAAATCCATGTGTTGGCCACCGCCGACGACCCGGTCCACGCCGCCCACCGCAAGATGGTGCTGCCCCGGATGGCGGCCAAACGGATCGCCGAACTGGAACCCTTCATCGTCACCCTCACCGCCGACCTGCTGGCTGGGGCGAGCGGAGAATTCGAGTGGATGTCAACCCTGGCCGATCGGCTGCCGATGCTGGTGGTCGCCCGGCTGCTGGGACTGCCGGCCGCGGATGTGGACCGACTGGTGACCTGGGCCTACGCCAGCACTCAACTGCTCGACGGACTGGTCGACACCGAACAACTGACCGCGTCGGGGATCGCGGCCGTCGAACTCGGCGGATACCTGACCGAACAGTTCGGCGCAGCATTGGCAAATCCCGGCCAGAACCTGCTGGGCGACCTCGCGGCGTACAGCGAGGCCGAGCGGGTCTCCCGAGACGCTGCAGTGTTCATGCTGATTCAGCTGGTCGGCGCGGGTGCGGAATCGACCGCATCGTTGATCGGCAGTGCCGTGTTGATTCTGAGCCGCCGGCCCGAACTCGCCGAGCGGCTGCGACAGGACCCCGCGTTGATCGGGCAGTTCCTGGAGGAGGTGCTGAGATTCGAGTCCCCGTTCCGGGGCCACTACCGGCATGTGGCCACCGATTCCGAACTGGCAGGCGTCGCGATGCCCGCAGGCAGCCATCTACTGCTGATGTGGGGCGCGGCCAACCGCGATGAGACGGTGTTCGACAACCCGAACGAATTTCGGCTCGGACGGCCGAACATCAAGAATCACGTGGCATTTGGCAAGGGTGGCCATTTCTGCCTCGGCGCGGCCCTGGCCCGGCTCGAAGCCCGCATCGTGATCGCGACGCTCCTGTCCACCGGCAGCACGATCCGCCCGGCCGGCGACGCCGAATGGCAGCCCAGCCTGTTGGTGCGCCGGCTACGTCAGCTTCCGCTGAGCGTGCAGTGAACTACCCGACCTCAGGCAGCGAGCGCGATGCTGTCGTCGTCGACGAACACCAGGCCACCGTCGTCGAGATTGACCGCCCACCGCCGTGCCGGTCCGACGATTCGCTCTCCGGCGACCTCGACCGCGGTCCCGGCCAAGTCGGCGAAATCTTCCACGACAGTGCCGTGCAATTCTTCGTCAGTGCCCGGATACACCACTACCGAGGACCCCACAGCAACTTCTTCGGCAATTTCGCCGGAGTCGCTGTCGTTAACCCCCGTCACGACATCTTCGGACATCCCACACCTCCCCAATTACTGACGCGTGCAACCGAGTACATCACACCCGCCTGCGATTGGCTTACTTTCACCGATACCTACAGCCACACCTTGCATAGGTCTCGGGCAAATTTCCAAATCCGCCAACAACGACCGTTCCGGCAAATGCATCACACCAAAGGGCGCAGCGTGAGCCCAGTCACACACAACTATTGACGGCGCCATCGAACAATGCTTTTCAGGCAACCCCAGCAACATTCGCCGGGTCCCGGAGTACCCCAGCAAGAAGCCCAGGTTGCGGTTGCTGGCCGATCCCCGGCGAAGGGCCCTCCACGAACTGCCGGATCGGGTGCGAATCGTGGTGACACACACCACACCGGCATTCGCTAGGGTTGCAACACGTTCTAGCGAGGAGGTCTATGTCCGACGCTGTTTTGGTTACCGGCGCGTTCGGTTTGGTCGGTTCGGCTGTCGTCAAGACACTGGCCGCAGAGGGGCGCACGGTCGTCGCGACCGATCTCGACGTGCCCGCGAACCGCAAAGCCGCAGCCGCCCTGCCGTCCGCGGTACAGGTGCGCTGGGCCGATCTCACCGACGCCTCCGCCGTAGACGCATTGGTGGCGGCCGTCGCACCGGCCGCGATCATCCACCTCGCCGCGATCATCCCGCCGTTCTGCTACATGCGCCGCGGCCTGGCCAGGAAGGTCAACGTCGAGGCCACCGCGTCCCTGCTGAGTGCCGCCGAGGCCCAGCCGGTGCCGCCGCGGTTCGTGCAGGCATCCAGCATCGCCGTCTACGGCGCCCGCAACCCGCACCACATCGACGACGTGCTTACCCCCGACACCCCGGTCAACCCGTCCGACATCTACGGCGCGCACAAGGTCGAGGCCGAGGCGCTGGTCCGGGCCTCGAAGCTGAATTGGCTGATCCTGCGTCTCGGTGGGGTGATGAGCTCCGAGTTCAGCCTGGACATGGACGTCGACCTCATCTCGTTCGAGAGCGTGCTGCCCGCCGACGGGCGGCTGCAGACCGTCGACGTGCGCGACGTCGCCGCGGCGTTCGTCGCCGCCACCACGGTCGGAACCGAAAAGGCCAACCACGAGGTACTGCTCATCGGCGGCGACGCTGAAACGCACCGGCACATCCAGTCCGCGGTGGGCTCGCAGGCGGCCGCCGCGATGGGGATCAAGGGCGGCCTGCCGATCGGCCGGCCCGGCAACCCTGACGATGACGCCGCCTGGTTCGCCACCGACTGGATGGATACCACCCGGGCACAGCAGGCACTCGGCTTCCAGCACCACTCCTGGCCGCAGCTTCTGGCCGACACCAGGGCCAATGCCGGGTGGAAACGCTTCCCGATCGCCCTGGCGGCACCGTTCATCCGCGCGTTCCTGCGGTCGAAGTCGGCCTACAAGGACTATCCGGGGCAGATGGCCGATCCGTGGAAGGCGATCGACAAGAAGTGGGGCGACCACAGCCCGGACGGGAGTGATGCATGAGCAGGCAGCGGGTAGCGATCGTCATCGGAGGAGCCTCTGGGATCGGCTGGGCCAGTGCGCAGGCGCTGGCCGCCGACGGTTGCCGCATCGTGGTGGCCGACCGTGACGCCGACGGTGCCGCCGCCCGAGCCACGCAACTCGGCGAGCCGCACACCAGCTTCTACGTCGAGGTCACCGACGAGAGTGCGGTGCAGAAGTTGTTCGAAGATGTTGCGGCGGTCGGCCCGATCGATGTGGTGGTCAACTGCGCGGGCTTCAGCAACGTCGGTCTGATCACCGACCTGGCGGTCGAAGACTTCCGCTCTGTCGTCGACGTCTGCCTCAACGGCGGGTTCATCGTTGCCAAGCACGCCGGCCGCAATCTGCCCGAAGGCGGTGTGCTGGTGTCGATCTCCTCTCTGAACGGGCGCCAGCCGGCGGCCGGCATGAGTGCCTACTGCGCCGCCAAGGCCGGGTTGTCGATGCTGACGCAGGTGGCTGCACTGGAAATGGGACCGCGTGGCATCCGGGTCAACGCGATCGCTCCGGGATTCGTGAAGACCCCGTTGACCGATCCCGCGGCGATGATCCCCGGCGTGGTCGAGGAGTACGTCGAGAACACCGCGCTGGGTCGCAGCGGCACCCCCGAGGACATCGCCGCGGCCGTGGTGTTCCTGTGTTCACCGCAGGCGTCGTGGCTGACCGGCGAGGTACTCGATCTCAACGGCGGCGCGCATCTCAAGCGCTATCCGGACATTCTCGGCCACGTCATGAAGCTGGCCCAGGCGTGACGCGCTTCGCCGGTAAGCAGGCGATCGTCACCGGCGCCGGATCCGGCATCGGCGCGGCCCTGTGCCGCGCGCTGGTGGGCGCAGGCGCCGAGGTGCTCTGCACCGATGTCGACGAGGCCGCGGCGGCCCGTATCGCCGCGGCGCTCGGTGCCCGATCGGCCCGCCTCGACGTCACCGATGCGGCCGCCGTGCAGTCCGCGGTCGACGGTGTCGTCGACCGGGCCGGACGGCTGGACCTGATGTTCAACAACGCCGGCATCGTCTGGGGCGGCGACACCGAACTGCTGACGCTGGACCAGTGGAACGCCATCATCGACGTCAACGTGCGCGGCGTCGTCCACGGCGTCGCGGCGGCCTATCCGCAGATGATCCGGCAGGGCCACGGCCACATCGTCAACACCGCATCGATGGCCGGCCTGGCCGCCGCCGGCCAGCTCACCAGCTATGTGATGACCAAGCACGCCGTCGTCGGGATGTCGCTGGCACTGCGTTCGGAGGCGGCCGCGCACGGCGTGGGCGTACTGGCGGTCTGCCCGGCCGCGGTCGAGACCCCGATCCTGGACAAGGGCGCGGTCGGCGGTTTCGTCGGCCGCGACTACTTCCTGCAGGGCCAGGGGGTCAAAACCGCCTACGACGCCGACCGGCTGGCCGCCGACACGCTGCGCGCCATCGAGCGCAACCAGGCCATCCTGGTCAAACCCCGTCGCGCCCATGCCTCCTGGTTGTTCGCCCGGCTGGCACCCGGACTGATGCAGCGTCTTTCGATGCGGTTCGTCGCCGCACAACGGGCCGGCCAGGCCGCCCACCGCTCAGCCCAGGGCTCGAACGTCACTCTGGAGTGACGCTCAATGCCGACCGTCACGTCAGCGTGGCGATAGGGTCAGCGCAACGGCGGGAAGGCGCGGAAATGAAAGACCAGTTCACGCTCACCCAGAAGCGCGCGCTCGCGATCTTCACCGTGCTGGCCCTGTTGCTCGGGGCCTATTTCCTGCGCGGCTTCTTCGTCCTGATCGTGATGGCCGCGGTCGGCGCCTACCTGTTCACCCCGCTCTACCAACGGTTTCAGCGCCGCCTGGGTACTGGGCTCTCGGCCACGCTGACGGTCCTCGTCGCCATTCTCATGGTGATCATCCCGGTGGCGCTGGTGGTGTTCATGGCCATCGTCCAGGTGACCCAGCTCGTCAACATGGTCAGCACCTGGATCGCCGAGACCGACGTCAGCACACTCGGCGACCGGGCCCTGCAACTGCTCAACTCACTGTTGGAGCGGGTGCCGTTCCTCGACATTCATCTCACCGCAGATTCGTTGCGCGACACCGTGGTCAAGCTCTCGCAGCACCTCGGAGAATGGCTGCTGGGCATTCTGCAGGGAGCGGTCGGTGGCATGGTCGGCGCCATCACCGCCTCGATCATCTTCCTGTACGTGTTCATCTCGATGCTGGTCAACAACGCCGAGATGGCCACGCTGATCCGCAGACTGAACCCGCTCGGCGAGGAGATCACCGACCTGTACCTGGCCAAGACCGGCGCGATGGTCAAGGGAACCGTCAAGGGCCAGTTCGTGATCGCGTTGTGCCAGGGTGTGGCCGGGGCCATCTCGATCTACATCGCGGGATTCCACGACGGGTTCTTCGTGTTCGCGATCCTGTTGACCGCGCTGTCGGTGATCCCGCTCGGTGGTGGCATTGTCACGATTCCGTTCGGCATCGGGATGATGTTCTTCGGCAACATCATCGGCGGAATCTTCGTGGTGGCATTCCATCTGCTCGTCGTCACCAACATCGACAACGTGCTGCGCCCATGGCTGGTGCCCAAAGCCGCCCGCCTGGACCCCGCGCTCATGCTGCTCGCGGTGTTCGCCGGCATCTCGATGTTCGGATTCTTCGGCCTGGTGATCGGGCCCGTGCTGATGATCATCATCGTCACCACCGTCAGCGTGTACCTGGCGGTCTTCAAGGGCGTCGAGCTGGAGACCACCGAACCCGACGAACCGGGCCAACGGCCGTGGCGACGCGTCTGGGAGTGGTTCCAGAAGCGGCTCGGGGGCAAGCCCGACGTGCCCCCGGCCGAATCCGAACCGAAAGCCGAGGCCGAGTCGGACGGACGCGCCCCCGCCTAATTTGCGCCGAGCCGCTCCGTAAGGAACGCCACCACCCGCTTGCGCGCCTCGTAGGCCGGATGCCCGTCGACCTCACGCACCTGATCGGTCAGCACCGAGTGCGCTGAGGCCGACAGACCGTCCGGGTTGCCCTTCTTCGAGTTGATCTCGATGACCTCGAAAGCATCGCCGAGCCGGGCCTTGAGGGTGGCGAACCGCTCCCCCGGCGCCAGCTTGTCCTGGCTGAACCGCAGGGCCAGCGCGCACAGGCCGTCGTTGGCGGCGCGCTGTTCGACGATCTTGAGTTCGGCCTCCGACAGGCCAGGATCGCGCTTCTGCGCGGCGGTCAGCGCAATCGGCACCGAGGGCTGGCTCAGTACCGGGGCCAGCACGCTGTCATCCACCGCGGCCGCCAGTGCGAACCCGCCCGTGAAGCACTGTCCGATCACACCGACACCTTTGCCGGGGGTGTTGGCGTTTAGGTCGCGGGCCAGCGCCCGCAGGTAGTGCGCGACAGGCCGGTCGGCGTTGGTGGCGAATGCCGAAAACTCCCGCGTCACACAGGCCTTCACCATGACTCCGATGGCGCCCGGACGCACCGCGGCCGCACCCGGGGTGCCGAACAGTGACGGGGCGGCGACGGTGAAACCGTTGTCCACCAGGTGATTACCCAGTGCGAGCACACCGGGATGCAGGCCGGGAATCTCGGGGATCAGGACCACGCCAGGCCCTTCGCCCTTGCGGTACACGTCGTAGGTCTGATCAGCGGCGGTGAACGGGGCGGCGGTCCACCCGGAGAGATCTGCAACTGGCGACGTCAACACGGGCTCCATCCGTTAGTGCGTCACGGCCTCTTGATCGGCAGCGGCGACTGCTTCTGCGTCGCACTGGCCAGCGTACGGTACTCATCAGTACCACCGGCGCCGGTGATCGCAACCTGTGCCGGTCCGCTCAGCTTCGTCGTCCACACCGGCTCCGGGTCACTGCTCTCGTAAACCACCCAAGTCACCCCGTCGACATCCTGGGTGCCGGACGGATACGAATCCGGTTTGACCGAGCCCACCAGGGCCGCCTCGTCGGCGTTGCTCTGCGTCAGGCTGAGGTACTTGCCGCTGGGCGCCAGGTAACCGATGCGCGAGGACACCGCACGGCCGTGCTGACCGTCGGGCAGGGTGAGCCCGCCGTCGATACCGTGCCGGCTGCCGGAGTTGGGCTGCCAGCCCTCGGGCAGCTGCGGCAGCCGGATGGGAATCTTCAGAGCGTCGGCATCGGCCTGCAAGGCGGCCGGTGCATCGAATTCCGGCGGCGGACCCGCCCCGGGCCCACCTGCCTGGAACGAGCACATGCCCAACAGGCCGGCCAATACGATGCAGGCCAGGACCAGCGGGGCCATCGACCAGAACATATCCCGGCCGTCCTGCAGCAACCGCGACTTCTCCGGCTTCGGGACCGGGGTTGGCTGAGGCGTCGGCTCGGAGGACATGCTCGTCAGTATCCCAGCTCCCAAACGCTGACCACGTTCTGGGACAATCTGGGCCATGAGTCCCACGCGGGGAGAAGCCCCGGATCGCAACCTTGCCCTCGAACTCGTCCGGGTGACCGAGGCCGGCGCCATGGCTGCAGGCCGCTGGGTCGGCCGCGGCGACAAAGAGGGCGGCGACGGGGCAGCCGTCGACGCCATGCGCGAGCTGGTCAACTCGGTGTCGATGCGCGGCGTCGTGGTGATCGGTGAGGGCGAGAAAGACGAAGCCCCGATGCTCTACAACGGTGAAGAGGTGGGCAACGGCGACGGGCCGGAATGCGACTTCGCCGTCGACCCGATCGACGGCACCACCCTGATGAGCAAGGGCATGCCCAACGCCATCTCGGTCCTGGCCGTCTCCGAACGCGGCGCGATGTTCGACCCGTCGGCCGTGTTCTACATGAACAAGATCGCCGTCGGCCCCGACAGCGCCGACGCCATCGACATCACCGCCCCGATCGGCGAGAACATCCGCCGGGTGGCCAAGGTGCGCGGCGCCTCGGTGAGTGACCTGACGGTGTGCATCCTGGACCGGCCGCGGCACGCCCAGCTGATCGAGGACACCCGCGCCGCAGGCGCGCGCATCCGACTGATCACCGACGGCGACGTCGCCGGTGCGATCTCGGCCTGCCGCCCCAACTCGGGCACCGACATCCTGGCCGGTATCGGCGGTACGCCCGAGGGCATCATCGCCGCGGCGGCCATCCGCTGCATGGGCGGCGCGATCCAGGCCCAGCTGGCCCCCACCGACGACGCCGAACGCCAGAAGGCCATCGACGCCGGCTACGACCTGGACCAGGTGCTGTCCACCGAGGACCTGGTCTCGGGTGAGAACGTCTTCTTCTGCGCGACGGGCGTCACCGACGGCGACCTTCTCAAGGGCGTGCAGTACTACCCCGGCGGCTGCACCACCCAGTCGATCGTGATGCGGTCCAAGTCCGGCACCGTCCGGATGATCGAGGCCTACCACCGCCTGGCCAAGCTCAACGAGTACTCCGCCATCGACTTCACCGGCGACAAGACCGCCGCCTACCCGCTCCCGTAACTCGCTAGAAAGGCACGCATGAGCACCGACAACGCTGTCGAATACCGCATCGAGCACGACACCATGGGTGAGGTCCGGGTGCCGGTCAATGCCCTGTGGCGGGCACAGACCCAGCGGGCTGTGGAGAATTTCCCGATCTCGTTCCGCGGCCTGGAGCGCACCCAGATCCGGGCGCTGGGCCTGCTGAAGGCGGCCTGCGCGCAGGTCAACAAGGACCTGGGCCGCCTGGCCCCCGAGAAGGCCGACGCCATCATCGCCGCCGCCGGCGAGATCGCCGACGGCCAGCACGACGATCAGTTCCCGATCGACGTGTTCCAGACCGGCTCGGGCACCAGCTCCAACATGAACGCCAACGAGGTGATCGCCTCGATCGCCGCCCGCAACGGCGTGACCGTGCACCCGAATGACGACGTGAACATGTCGCAGAGCTCCAACGACACGTTCCCGACGGCCACCCACATCGCCGCCACCGAAGCCGCTGTGCGCCACCTGATTCCGGCACTCGAGGTGCTGCACGAGTCACTGGCCGCCAAGGCCAAGCAGTGGAAGACCGTGGTCAAGTCCGGTCGTACCCACCTGATGGACGCGGTGCCGGTGACGCTGGGCCAGGAGTTCGGTGGCTACGCCCGCCAGATCGAGGCCGGTATCGAACGGGTGCGCGCGACGCTTCCCCGGCTCGGTGAGCTGGCCATCGGCGGCACCGCGGTGGGCACCGGGCTCAACGCACCCGACGGCTTCGGCGCCAAGGTGGTCGAGGTGCTGGTCAACCAGACCGGCCTGGCCGAATTGCGCACCGCGTCAGACTCTTTCGAGGCCCAGGCGGCCCGCGACGGGCTGGTCGAGGCGTCCGGTGCGCTCAAGACCATCGCGGCTTCGCTGACCAAGATCGCCAACGACGTGCGCTGGATGGGTTCGGGCCCGCTGACCGGTCTGGGCGAGCTCCAGCTGCCGGACCTGCAGCCGGGCAGCTCGATCATGCCGGGCAAGGTCAATCCGGTTCTGCCCGAGGCGGTTACCCAGGTGGCCGCGCAGGTCATCGGCAACGATGCCGCCGTCACCGTCGGCGGTCTCTCGGGTGCATTCGAGCTCAACGTGTACATCCCGATGATGGCGCGCAACCTGCTCGAGTCGTTCACCCTGCTGAGCAATGTGTCTCGGTTGTTCGCCGAGAAGTGCATCGACGGCCTGGTGGCCAACGAGGAGCACCTGCGCACCCTGGCCGAGTCGTCGCCGTCGATCGTGACGCCGCTGAACTCGGCCATCGGCTATGAGGAGGCCGCCAAGGTCGCCAAGCAGGCATTGGCCGAGAAGAAGACCATCCGCCAGACGGTCATCGACCGCGGCCTGATCGGCGACAAGCTGAGTGAGGCCGAGCTCGACAAGCGCCTCGACGTGCTCGCCATGGCGAAGGTGAAGGACGGCGAGTAATTTCTCTGCGCGAGCAGACGTAAATGTCCCCGCACGCCCGGCGTGTCGGGGACATTTACGTCTGCTCGCCAGATAACGCTACTCGGGAAGCGGTGCGGCCCAATGCAGCACGGTGCCTCCGCCGGGGCGGTCGGTGATGGTGAACCGACCCCCCGCGTCCAACGCGCGAGCCCGTAGGTTACCCAAGCCGCTCTCGGTGACCTCGGCAGCGATCCCGCAACCGTTGTCGGACACCTCGACCGACAAGTCGTCGGCAACGTCGACGAGAACGCTGAGTTCAGTTGCGCCCGAATGCCGTACTGCATTGCTGATCGCCTCCCGCAGCACCGCCTCGGCATGATCGGCCAAGGTCGCGTCGACCACCGACAACGGGCCGACGAACCGCGTGCTGGTGTGGATCGGCGCGTCGGCGAACTGAGCGATCACCTCATCGAGCCGCTGCCGCAGCCGCGTCGTACCCGCCTGTGCACCGTGCAGGTCGAAGATCGCCGTCCGAATCTCCTGGATCACCGCCTGCAGGTCATCGACGGTGGCGGAAAGCCGTTGCTGGACCTCCGGTGACTGCGTGCGCGGGATCGTGCCCTGCAGCGACAGGCCCACCGCGAACAGCCGCTGGATCACGTGATCGTGCAGATCGCGGGCGATGCGGTCGCGGTCGGCCAGGATCTCCAGCTCCCGCACACTGCGCTGTGAGCTGGCCAGCTGCCAGGCCAGCGCGGCCTGATCGGTAAAGGCCGCGGCCATGTCGAGCTGCTCGGCGGTGAAAGCACGGGCACCATCCGCGCGTACCGCCACCAGGACGCCGGCGACGGTGTCGACGGTGCGCAGCGGCAAAACCAGCGCCGGCCCACCCGAACCGTCCAGCTCGAGGCGGTCCAGCCGGTGCGGTGTGCCATCGCGGAACGCGACGCTCACCGCATCCTCGGTGGCCGTCCGGCCCACCGGAATCGAGTCGATCGTGGTCGGGCTGCCCGCGGTGGCGGCCACAACCAACGCATCAGCCCCACCGGCGGGGACCTCGCTGCCCGGCACGGCGACCACGATGCGGTCGGCGCCGGTCAGTTTGAGCGCCTCGTCAGCCACCATCCGGAACACCGTGGCCGGATCGGTGCCGCCGAGCAATTCGGTACCGATGTCGCGGGTGGCCGCGATCCAAGCCTGACGATCGCGGGACAGCTGATAGAGCCGGGCATTCTCCACCGCCACCCCCGCGGCCGCGGCCAGGGCCTCCACCAGCACCTCGTCGTCCTCGCTGAACGGCTGCCCATTGGTCTTGTCGGTGAGGTAGAGGTTCCCGAACACCTCGCCCCGGATGCGCACGGGCACACCGAGAAAGGTCCGCATGGGCGGATGGTTGGGCGGGAACCCGACCGAAGCGGGATGTTGGTGGATGTCGTCGAGACGGATAGGTTTCGGATCGTCGATCAGGACGCCGAGCACGCCCCGGCCTTCGGGCAGATGTCCGATCACAGCCCGGGTTGCGTCATCGATGCCCTGGTATACGAACTCGGTCAGCTCATGGTCGTCGCCGCGGACACCCAGCGCGCCGTAACGGGCGTCGACGAGTTCGATCGCGGTGCGCACGATGGTGCTCAGCGTGACCTCGAGATCCAGGCCCGAAGTGACGGCGAGCATGGCCTCGACCAGTCCGTCGATTCGGTCGCGACCGGTGATGATCTCCTCGACCCGGTCCTGGACCTCGGTGAGCAGTTCCCGCAACCGCAGCTGCGACAGAGTGTCGCGCAACGGCGGAGTCCGCTGTTCGTCGTCGGGCCGCGCACCGTGACCAGTCACGTCCACCATGCTGGCACTACCGGATGCAGCGCACCAAGCTCGTCGTCACCGCGCATCCGGTTCGGGTCCGAATCGGAACCGACGGCCGGTGACCCGGACCGGTGACACCCGCACGTAGTGAGTCTTCGACATCGCCGTCCAGGGCAGCAACTGTGCCCGGCCGGCGTGTTCCAGTTCCTCATCGTCGCGCAGGGTCCGTGCGATGCCTCGCACGATCACGCTCCAGCCCTCGGCCGCATTGTGATCGTCGGCTTCGAACAACACCTGGTTGTTGATGGCTGCGCTGATGAGCTTCGTCCCGGCCGCGGTCCGAAACAGGATGGTGCGGTTCTGCACCACGAAGTTGACCGGGAAGATGTGCGCCTCGTCATCCACCGCGGTGACGAGGCGGCCCAGCGACATGCCACCCAGCAAATCCCAGCACTCACGCTCCGAGAGAAGCTCGACCGGCTCACTGCGCGTTGACATTCCGATTCCCATAATGACGACGCTATTGCCGCGCAGGTGATCGCACCATGGGCGAAAGTCTTGCCCATCAGGGACCAAAGACCCTGGCATCACTGATGATTACGGCTGATTGCGACGGTCGAGATTGGAGGCGAACACCGCGGCCTGCGTGCGGCGTTCCATGCCCAGCTTGGCCAGCAATCGCGACACATAGTTCTTCACCGTCTTCTCGGCGAGGAACATCCGGGCCGCGATCTGCCGGTTGGTCAGCCCCTCCCCCAACAGGTCCAGCAGCACCCGCTCCTGCTGGGTCAGCCCGGCCAGCGGATCGGACCGCTCGGCGTCGCCGCGCAGTTTGGCCATCAGTGCGGTGGCGGCACGGTTGTCCAACAGCGACTTCCCGGCCCCGACATCCTTGATCGCCTGGGCCAGTTCCATGCCCTTGATGTCCTTGACCACATATCCGCTGGCACCGGCCAGGATGGCGTCCAGCATGGCTTCGTCAGAGGTGAACGACGTCAGCATCAGGCAACGCAGATCGGGCATGCGCGACAACAGTTCCCGGCACAGCTCGATGCCGTTGCCGTCGGGCAACCGGACATCGAGCACCGCGACGTCAGGCACGAGGGCCGGTACCCGGGCCAGCGCCTGGGCCACCGAGTCTGCCTCGCCGACGACGTCCAGCTCCGGGTCGGCGCTGAGCAGATCGATCAGCCCGCGCCGAACCACCTCATGGTCGTCGACCAGAAAAACTCTGATCATCCTCCGAGTCTCACAACCGATGGCGCCGATCGCAAGTGAGCACCGCGCAACCCGTGCCCGCCAGCACCGTCTGCAACCCGGCCGCATCGGGATGATCTGCCCCCAACACCAACACCTGGGACGAATCCGGATGTGCCGTCAGGTATTCCGCCACGCCGTCGTAGCCGTCGATGCTCTGCACGTCGAGGTTCGGGCAGCGCTTCAGCGCGCGGGCCAGGCGCCGCTCGAGCTGCGCCGCGGACAACCGGTCACGCTCGGCGACGGCGGTCGCGTCATACATCTCGCGGTGCCGGGTTCCCCAGGTGGTCAGCACCCGCAGCGGCGCCCCCCGCCGGACAGCCTCGTCGATCGCGGTGTGCAGTGCATCGTTGCTGGCGGTGCGGCCGTCGGCTTCGACAACGACGGCCGCACCGGCGCCGGTAGCTGTGACGGCAGGGTCGAGCAGGGTGTCGGTCATGGTCATCTCCTTTTTCGAAGGTCAGGATTCGAAGGTCAAGAAGGTGTCGACGGCGCGCCGCGGGGTGGGCGGCGGAGCATCGGTGATCGTCGGGGCGATACCGATGCGGACCAGGAGTTGCGGGCAGGCATCACGGTCGATCAGGCTGCCGATGATGTCGCGGCTGGCGTGCAGTTCGGTCAGGTGGCTCACCGGGCAGGTGCTCAGGCCAGAGAGTGTGCACTCCAGCAGCAGCGCCGAAAGGGCCTCACCTGCGTCGAGTGCGTCCGCGCGGCTGTAGCCGTCGGTGGACAGCACCACCAGCGTGGCCGAATCCTCGCGAACCGCCGGCCGGCGGTAATCATGCGCGGTCACCGGGAACGTGCGTGCCACCGGTACCCGCTCATTCTCGGCGGCCGACACCAGGGCGCTCTGCGGGATACCGTCTTCGGTCGCGAACGGCGTTGTCCACCAAGCTAGCTCGGCGTGGTAAGCCGTGTCGTAGAGCCGCAGTGACTCGGTCAGCGCAGCGGCCTCGGCCACGATTGAGCGCATGTCGTCGGTGAGCACATCCAGATGTACCGGGCCGTCGTCCAACCGCGCCCGCAGCAGGCCCTCGAAGGCATCCCAATCCGCATACCGGGTCATCGGCAGGCGATCGGTACGCCGCGCCAGAATTGCGTCCGCGCGCCGGCGGTGGGCGTCCGTGACGAAGTCCATCGGTGAGAACTGAAGCGTCGCCAGATGATCCAAGTCGTTGGGGTTGGGGAAGCGGTCGACGGCGGTGGCCCAGCCGGCCGCGGCCATCGCGACGCGCAGGTGGTCCAGCAGCACACCGCAGCTGATGACCGCTTCACGTGAGGACCGGTCGGTCGCGGTCACCACCCGGTGGGGGTCCAGATGCAGGTGCACACAGCCGCGTTCAGCCACCAGCCGCCACGGTTGGGTGTTGTGCAGAGAGGGCGCGCGCGATGCCAGCTGCACCGCGCGGGTGAGGGTCGCTGTATCGAACATCGTGTCGGGCATGCTTCAAGCCTCGTCGTGCTCGAGCCCGTCGGTTAGGGTCTTTGGTCCTCAACCTGCCGCGATGTGCGTCTCATGCCGCTCTCACGGCCCGTTGTTCGGCCCGCCCGAATTCGCCCCCGGGATGTCGGTGATCGGGAAGTTCGGCATCGGCGCGGGCGACGGTGTGGCAGGCAGCGAGGGGATCTGCTCCGGTGGGATGTCCTTGAGCGCCTCGGCCGGGGGTACCGGCGGGCCGTTCTCCCGACTGCCGTAACTGGTGCCCGGCTCGCGCTCGCCGAGCATGTGGCTCACGGTGACCAGGTGGTAGCCGTTGGCCTTGAGCACCGGGATGAACTGGTACACCAGATCCACGGTCGACGAGTAGGTGTCATGAAAAAGTACGACAGCACCCGGTCTGATCTGCGTCATCAGCATGTAGCGCGTCGCGGCGGTGTTGGCGTCGTTGGCCCAGTCGAACGGGATGACGTCCCAGTTGATGTCGGCCAGTCCCTGCTTGCGGGCCTCGGCCAGCACCTGATCGTTGATCAGCCCGCCGGCGGTGCGCACCAGCTTCGGCCGCTGGCCCGTCGCGGCCTCGATGGCGTCACTGGCCTTGCTGAACTGCGCCGGGATCTCCTCGGGTGGGATGGTCGTCATGTTGGGGTGTTCCCAGGTGTGGCTGCCCAGTTCCATGCCTGCCTCGACCACCCGTTTGGCACCCTCGGGATTGGCGGCGACCTTGTTGCCGATCTCGAAGAACGTGGCCTTGGCGTCGTTGTCCTTGAGGATCTGCAGGAGCCGGTCGGTGTACGGGCCGGGCCCGTCGTCGAAGGTCAGGGCGATGCACTTTTCCTTCGAGCAATCCACGTCATCGGGGCCGTCGCGATAGATGTGGCCGGTCAGCGCCCCCACCACCACGACCACGACCGCGGCGGTCACGCCGACCAACGTCCATCGCCACGCCTGGTTGTTCGGGAGCCACGCCACCCCGGCAGCCTACCGGCCGGCGATTTGTGGAGTCTCAGCCGTGGTTGGCACGGCTGAGACTCCACAAGTCACTCAGGGCAGGGCGCCGGGGCTGATCTCCTCCAGCATCTCGGTGACCAGCGCGGCGATCGGCGAGCGCTCGCTGCGCTGCAGCGTGATGTGGGCGAACAAGGGGTGGCCTTTGAGCTTCTCGATCACCGCCGCGACGCCGTCGTGGCGGCCCACCCGCAAATTGTCGCGCTGGGCCACGTCGTGGGTCAGCACCACCCGTGAGCCCGCACCGAGCCGCGACAACACGGTCAGCAGCACGTTGCGTTCCAGTGACTGTGCTTCGTCGACGATCACGAACGAGTCGTGCAATGACCGACCCCGAATGTGGGTCAGCGGAAGCACTTCCAGCATTCCGCGGGACAGCACCTCCTCCAGTACCGCCGGGCTGGCCAACCCTTCGAGGGTGTCGAACACGGCCTGGGCCCACGGACCCATCTTCTCGCTCTCACTGCCCGGCAGGTAGCCGAGATCCTGTCCACCGACCGCGTACAGCGGGCGGAACACCACGACCTTGCGCTGAGTTCGGCGCTCCAGCACCGCTTCCAGGCCGGCGCACAGCGCCAGCGCGGATTTGCCGGTCCCGGCCTTGCCGCCGAGCGACACGATGCCGACGGATTCGTCGAGCAGTAGGTCGAGGGCGACGCGTTGTTCGGCTGACCTTCCCCGGAGGCCGAACACTTCGCGATCACCGCGCACCAACTGCACCCGCTTCTCGGCATTGACCCGCCCGAGCGCCGACGAACTACCGCCCAGCAACCGAATTCCGGTGTGACAGGGCAGATCCCGAGCTTCGGCCAGATCAACCTCGCCGTCGGCGAACAGCTTGTCGATATCTTCTGCCGCCACGTCGAACTCGGTCATGCCCGTCCAACCGGACACCACGACATCCTGCGCGTGATACTCGTCGGCGGCCAGGCCCACCGCGCCGGCTTTGACGCGCAGCGGGATGTCCTTGCTCACCAGCGTGACGTGCTTACCCTCTGCGGCGAGGTTGGCCGCACACGCGAGGATCCGGGTGTCGTTGGTCTCGGTGCGGAACCCTGTGGGCAACACCGACTGGTCGATGTGATTCAACTCGACCTGCAACGTACCGCCTTCTGCGCCAACAGGAATCGGCTGATCCAGCCGACCGTGCTCAAGACGCAGATCGTCGAACATCCGTAGCGCCTGGCGGGCGAACCAGCCGAGCTCGTGGTGATGCCGTTTGGCCTCCAGCTCGCTGATCACGACCAGCGGGACCACCACTTCATGCTCGGCGAACCGGGAGCATGCCCATGGATCGGACAGCAACACGGATGTGTCGAGCACATAGGTACGGACAGGAGTATCAGTCACGTGGCGCTCCTAGAACCCGCGCGGCCCCACACGAGTTGCTCGGTGGACACTGCGGCACCAGGACCGGAGCCGGTCCTTTCGTCGAAAACCCGATCGGTACCGTCCGGACAGCAGAGCATGTCGCTAGCCATCGGATCCGACGCTACTCCCGCGGTCGCAGGGTTGCTGGATGGCACGCCGCGTGAATGACGCCCGGCGCGTTACGTGTTGATGAACTCCTGGAGCTGGGGTTCGTCAGCCAGCCCCCAGGCGGTGATCCGGTCGGAGATGACCTGCGCCAATGCGGCCTTGTCGAAGATGCTTGCCTCGGCCACCAGGGCGACCTTGTCCTGGTAGGCGTCGATGTCGGCGCCGATCACGTCAAGTTCGCGAGCCCTGGCCGCGATGGCGGCCACGGTCTCGTCACGATGGGTGCCCAGCAGGTGCGACACCAGGTTGGCGAAGAACAGCTCGTGGCGCTCCTCGTCGGTGACGATGCGGTCCACCATCGAGCCCAGCACCGGCTCGGTGATCTGTGCCCGCAGGTTGCGCGTGTACACCGCGTGCGCCCGCTCGAAGAACGCCATGAACACCAGCGTCTCGATCTGGCTGTAGCTGTCGGCGCGGTAACCCTTCATCACGTGCTCGACGCGGACGTCCTCGTTGGCCGTCGGGTCGATCTCACGGGTGACGACGAGGTAGTTGCGCAACGCGACGGCGTGCAGGTGTTCCTCGGCGGTCCAGCGGCCCAGGAAGCGGCCCCACTTGTCCTCGAGGATGAAGTGCTCGACGAGCTCGCGGTGATAGCCGGACAGGTTGTCCTTGGTGATCAGCAGGATCTCCAAGGCGTCGGTGATGGTCTTGGGCAGGGTTACCTGCGAGGGATCCCAGTCCCGGCCACCGAGGAAGGCGAAGTTCTCGCCCTGGTCGAACGGCACGTAATCGTGCGCATACCAGAGAACCTCGGTATCCAGGTGGCGACGCAGCTCGGCATCGACGACGGGCTCGAGCTCCAAGGTCAGCGCGTTAGCGACAGGTTTCTGTGCCATGAGGTAACTGTAACCCGGGTTTACATGTTTCTAAAAGTCGGGCCGCCGTGTGTCACGGCGGCCCGACTCAGAGACTTTCAGAGGGTGAGTCCGGGGTACAGCGGGTTGGCGTCGAGCAACTCAGCCGAGGCCGCGTGTACGCGCTCGGCCGTGCCGTCGGCCAGCTTGTACTTGGCTTTAGAGGAAGACCCTGCCGGGCCCTCCGCCGGAGTTGTGTTGGACAGCACTTCGACGATGAGCTCGGCCACGCGGTCGAAGTCGTCGGCGCCGAATCCGCGGCTCGTCAGCGCCGGGGTGCCCAGCCGGATGCCGCTGGTGTACCAGGCACCGTTGGGATCGGCCGGGATGGCGTTGCGGTTGGTGACGACGCCCGCGTCCAACAGTGCGGACTCGGCCTGACGGCCGGTCAGCCCGAAGGAGCGCACGTCGAGCAGCACCAAGTGGTTGTCGGTGCCGCCGGTGACCAGACCCGCATCGCGCTTGACGAAGCCGTCCGCCAGCGCCTGCGCGTTGTCGGCGACCTGCTGGGCGTAGGACTGGAACGCGGGCTGACGGGCCTCGGCCAGGGCGACCGCCTTGGCCGCCATCACGTGGCTCAGCGGCCCGCCGAGCACCATCGGGCAACCCTTGTCCACGGCCGGCGCGAATTCCTCGGTGGCCAGCACCATGCCGCCACGCGGACCGCGCAGCGACTTGTGTGTGGTGGTCGTGGTGACGTGTGCGAACGGCACCGGGTTCTCGTCACCGGTGAACACCTTGCCCGCGACCAGGCCGGCGAAGTGCGCCATGTCGACCATCAGGGTGGCGCCGACCTCGTCGGCGATCTCGCGCATCTTGGCGAAGTTGACCCGGCGCGGGTAGGCGGAGTAGCCGGCGACCAGCACCAACGGCTTGAACTCGCGGGCAGCCGCGGCCACCGCGTCATAGTCCAAAAAGCCCGTCTCGGGGTTGGTGCCGTAGCTGTGCTGGTGGAACATCTTGCCCGAGATGTTGGGCCGGAAGCCGTGGGTCAGGTGCCCGCCGGCATCCAGGGACATGCCGAGCAGACGCTGGTTGCCCAGCTTGTTGCGCAGGGTCTCCCAATCCGCTTCGGACAGGTCGTTGACGTGCTTGGCGCCGAGCTCGGCCAGGCCGGGGGCCTCCACCTTGGTGGCCAGGATGGCCCAGTAGGCAACGAGATTGGCGTCGATGCCCGAGTGCGGCTGGACGTAGGCGTAGGGGGCGTCGAACAGTTCGCGGGCGTGCTCGGCGGCCAGCGCCTCGACAGTGTCGACGTTCTGGCAGCCTGCGTAGAAACGGTGCCCGACGGTGCCTTCGGCGTACTTGTCGGAGAACCAGGTGCCCATGGTGAGCAGCACGGCCGGGGAGGCGTAGTTCTCGCTGGCGATCAGCTTGAGCGAATCACGTTGATCGGCAAGCTCTTTGCGGGTGGCTGCCGCGACCCGGGGCTCCACGGATTCGATGACCTGCAATGCGGCCTGATAGGCGGCGCTTGAGGTCTCGGCGTAATCAGCGCCGGAAGCCGCGGGCAAAGTGGATGACGAGTCTGCTGCCATGGCTTTTAGCCTAGTCGGGCCGGTTGGGGCCGCTGATCGGGCCCGGCCCTGGACAGCGTCGCAGGCGACCTGGGTCGACGGGATCAGCGCTGATCAGTCGGCGGTGTGGTTCCAAGCGCCGCCGGCCTTGCCGTTGGCATAGCCGCCCCCGGGCCACCCCTTGCTCCAGTCATGGCC
Organism: Mycobacterium sp. DBP42; assembly: GCF_005924235.1. Classification (NCBI taxonomy): domain Bacteria; kingdom Bacillati; phylum Actinomycetota; class Actinomycetes; order Mycobacteriales; family Mycobacteriaceae; genus Mycobacterium; species Mycobacterium sp. DBP42. The sequence goes on along the minus strand of NZ_VCMY01000005.1, from coordinate 15,737 downwards.
GGCCCAGGCACCACCCGGCCACCCTTCACTCCAGTCATGGCCCGCCCACGCCCCACCGGGCCACGGGCTGACGAGGCTTGGCGGGTCGAGCTCTTCGCCATTCAAAATGACGACGGGATCGGCACTGGCCATCGCCGCGAGTCCGATGAGTCCGGCCAGCCCCAGGGAGCCCGCCGCAACGACCACACCGGCCATCACCTTTGCTCGGTTTGATTTCGTCCCCGCTGTAGCCATGTCGGCTCCTCGCTGCCACCCGGTTCCATCAGCCGTGACGTTCAGCAAATACTCTACGCTCCAGCAAAGGCGTTGAACAAGCATTTCGAGTAGCGCCGACCCTGAATCCTCAGCACCGATCAAGGTCAGTAGTTGCGCTGTCAACTGCCATATCCAGGGAGGCCCGGGAAGAAGTCGACGCCCGGGACACGCACTCAGCCAGCAGCAACGAATGCCAAGTGCAGCCGTCAGCAAACCACTGAGCGGGGTGGAACCCCACCCGCCGGCCATGCGTTCGATCTTGCCGTTGAATTCAGGCCAGAGAGTTTGCCTTCAGCCGCAAGCGTGGCTATGCCCGCAGCGTCGAAGGGATCAGCGGCTCATCGAGCAGCCGGCCGAACCGCTGGATCAGCGTCACGCCCTCGGGCCGGTCGTCCAACCACGCCCGCAGCAACCGGTAACCCTCGATGTAGGTGCTGGTGTAGGCCCGCCACAACGGCGAAGACAGGAACCGTAGCGTCTGGCGGGCCCGATCATCGCTGACCAGCAGCCAGCGTTTGAGGAACTCCACGACCTCGTCGACGTCGCGATGCTCATCGTGCAGCATCAGCGCCGCGTCCTGGCGCACGTCGGCCAACCCGGCCATCGCCTCGGAAATCGCTTCGGCGCGCTCCCCGTCGAACCGCAACCCCAGATCGGCGTAGATACCGGCGGCCCACGTGCCCCAGCCGGGCCCGATGATGGCATGCAACGCCAGGTCGGCCAGGCCCTCGGCCATCAGGCATTGCGGGGTGTTGACGAGGAAGATCGTCTGTTCCAGTTCGCCGTCGCGGGCCACCAGGCCGGCTTCTTTCCGGCAGTGCTCGGTGTGATGGCCCGGGTAGGACTCGTGGGCCACCAGCCGGGGCAGATTGGCCATCTGTTGCTTGAGATCGGCGTTGACCGCGACCGTGGACTTGTAGTCGCCCAGGTAGTAGTTGAACCCCGACCACGGTTTGTCGGTGACCACCTCATAGCTGATGGTCTCGGTCTCCGGCAGCGGATACTCCGCGCGCACCCTGTCCCGAAGAGCCGACGAGAACGCGTGGATGCACTCCTCCAGGCGGGCCGGCGGGATCTCGTCTCCGCTGCGGTGCGCCTGGATTCGGTCGGCCAGCGGGCCGGTGCCGCCGAGCGCCTCGTCGAGCTTGGCATGCGCCTGGCGATACTTCTCCGGGTCGCCCTTGCTGATCCGCACGTCGAAATAGGCCTGCACCTCGTCGACGAAGCCGACCTGCTCACCGGCGAACTTGCGGCCCGCACAGTTGAGCGCGCGCAGATGCGCGGCGATGTATTCGGCGCGGTCGGGGTCGAGATCGTCGGGAATCTGGGCGAGCAACCGGTCGGCCTGCCGGGCCAGCTCGGCCGGATCGGGGGCGGGCTCGTTCTCGACGGCGCGGCGCAGTTGCGGGTCGCCGGTGAAAGAGTCGACGTAGCCGTCCTCGACGCGGTCGAAGCGCAGCCCGAGGAGCAGGTACTCGCGGACGAAGGCGTCGGAACCGGTCCCGGAGTCGGCCCGTATGTCCATCCCGTCAGTCATGCCCACAACCGTAAGTGCAAGACTGACCGAATGCCGCGGCCCAGCGAGCCGAGCCCCTATGTGGAGTTCGACCGAAGTCAATGGCGTGCACTGCGCATGTCGACACCGCTGAAACTCACCGAGGACGAACTACTGCGCCTGCGGGGTATGGGCGAGAAGCTCGACATCCTCGAGGTCGAAGAGGTCTACCTGCCGCTGGCCCGGTTGATCCACCTGCAGGTTGCCGCACGGCAGCGGCTGTTCGCCGCGACGGCCGAGTTCCTCGGTGAGCCGCAGCAGAATCCGGACCGGCCGGTGCCGTTCGTCATCGGCGTCGCGGGCAGCGTCGCGGTCGGGAAGTCGACCACCGCCCGTGTGCTGCAGGCCCTGTTGGCGCGCTGGGGTCATCACCCCCGGGTCGATCTGGTGACCACCGACGGATTCCTCTACCCCAACAAGGAGCTTCACCGCCGGAACCTCATGCATCGCAAGGGGTTCCCGGAGAGCTACGACCGCCGGGGGTTGATGCGGTTCGTCACCGCGGTGAAATCCGGTGCCGACGAAGTCTGCGCGCCGGTGTATTCACACTTGCTCTACGACATCGTGCCGGGTGAGCAGCAGGTGGTGCGGCACCCGGACATCCTGATCCTGGAAGGGCTCAACGTCCTGCAGACCGGGCCGGCGCTGATGGTCTCGGACCTGTTCGACTTCTCGGTCTACGTCGACGCGCGCATCGAGGACATCGAGCAGTGGTACATCTCGCGCTTCCTGACGATGCGCTCGACGGCGTTCGCCGATCCGGCCTCACACTTCCACCACTACTCGACGCTGACCGATGAGCAGGCCGTGTTCGCCGCGCGTGACATCTGGCATTCGATCAACCGGCCCAACCTGATCGAGAACATTCTGCCGACCCGGCCGCGGGCCACCCTGGTGCTCCGCAAGGACGCCGACCATTCGATCAACCGGCTGCGTCTGCGCAAGCTGTAGCCGCTCAGGCGCGTTCCCAGCCACTCCACTCGTTGCCGGTGAACTGCTGCCCAGCGGCGATCTCGAAATGGTGCAGGAACACCTGCAGCGCCGGCTGCATGCGTTGATGCAGGTCGGTCATCGCAGTGACCAGTTCGGCAGTCATCGGATCCTCCCCCTCGGGTTTCTTCGGGGGGATCAGACCCAGGTGCAGCGCCATCTCCAGCTGGTAGAAGGCGAAGTCGCCATATGGCCGCTTCGGATCGCAGCCGGGCACCTCATCGTCGAAATACGGATCGGACAATTCCCAGCTCATGTTGGCCAGCAGGGTGCGGTGCTGATCGGTGAAGACGAATGGACCCGACTCCGGCACGGTCTCGACGAAGAACGAATATTCATGGTCGGCCGGCGGCCGCTGGTAGGGATATTCGCCTGCGGCACAGGCTCCGAACCTGGCGGCGACGCGCAGCAGATCGATGTCGCGAGCTTCGGTAGCCCAGTCCGGCGGGAAACACGGTGCGCCTACTTCGGTCCCGTCCCAGCCGACCCGCACGGCCCGAAGTCGCTCGGTGTGCTCTGGTGCCCAGCGCAATTCCACTCGACGATTATCGGCCACACACGGCCGAGTGCCCAGAACCCTTGGGGTTCTGGGCACCATGCCAACGATCAGGCTGCGATGCGCTTGACCCCGACGTACTGCAGTTCGGCCATCGCCAGGGTGTAGATGCCGGCCCCGATGACGACCACCACTCCCGCGGTGGTCAGCGCCATGGTGAAGACGGCGACCAGGGCGATCACCGTGCAGGCCGCGTTGGCGATCACGGTGCCGATGCCCGCGGGACGCACCCGCTCGATGCCGGCCAGGGCGAACACCGCGATGCCGTAGACGACCGAGAAGATGCCGACGCCGTACTCGACGGATTTCGGCAGCCCCGTGAGATCGGCGAAATACCCGGCGGCGGCCAGCAGTGCGATCCCGCTGATGCCGACGAGGACTGCGTCGAGCCGCATGGCCAGGCGCAACAGCGCATCGGTGCTCTTCCTGGTGCCTGCGGTGGCGGTGATGGCGGTCATGATTCTCCTTCTCTGGCGATGGTGATTACCTGTCGTGCGTTCACTTCGAGCGATGGAGCACGGTGCGGGGATACAGCCGCAACCTCTTCCGGCGGCACCCCGCACCGGCTCAGAAAGGAGTCACGCCAGACGGCGCACTCCGCGGTATTGCAGCCAGGCCAGTACTGCAGTGGCACTGACGAATCCGAGTACCAACTCGTTTCCGGTCCCGGTCAGCGCCAACCAGCCGGCCCCGATCGCAACGACGGTGACGATCGCGAAGGCCAGGTTGCCGGCGAGGACGCCGATGCCGACGCGCCGTACCCGCGGCACCGCGGCCAGGCCGTACAGCAGGACGCCATAGCCGACCAGGGCGGCGCCGGCAATCCACCCCGCGGTGGCCGACAGCCCCGCGATGCGCGCCAGCTGATCGGCGGCCATGGCCACCAGCAAGCCGACTCCGGCACATACGGTGGCATCGGCACGCAGGGCGAATCGCAGCAGAGAATCCTGGGTGGGCGCTGCGGTTGTGGAGTCGGTGAGTGGTTGGTGCAAGGTGGCGGTCATGTCGGGCTCCTCGGCGATGAGGGTGTCGATCGGTGCAACACCTCCGACATTGCTCATCGGGCGCTGCCAGGTCGACGCCAAACACTGCCAAGCACTGCCACGCCCAGGTCAGCGCGGTGCAGATGTCAGTCGTCGGCAGTGACGAGGGTGCCGCGCAGATCCGCGGCGATCACCCGCGCCGCGGCGTTCTGCCAGTTGTGCAGTGAGCGCTGCGGCACCTCCGTGACGAGCCACTGCCAGGCCTGCCGGGCGACCGGGTCGAGCCCGGCGGCGGTGGCGTTCTGTGCGTAGGCGCGGACCCCGACGACGTAGGGGAAGTACAGCGAGTTGTAGTGGCGCCATTGTTCGGTGGTGCCGAAGTCGCCGCTGTCGCGGGGCTTGAGTGCGGCGATGCGGTCGGCCAGCAGAGCTTTGAGTTCGTTCGCGCGTTCCAGCGGCTGATCGGGCGCCCCGCGCTGAGCCAGCCGGGCATCGATGGCGGGCAGCGCGGTCAGCGGGCTGGCCACCAATTTGGACAGATCCCCGTAGTGGCCGAGGGCGCGGCGCGTGAGCCGGGCGAACGCGTCGTCGTCGATGCCGCCCAACGGATGATCCGATCGCAGCGGCAGTGCGGCCTCGGTCTGGCGCAGGGCCTCACGGTCGGCGCGCAGGTCCGGGGACCTGGAGAAGGCCAGCCGGTCGAAGACGCCGGCCAGCGGATCGGCCAACACCTCCACCGCGACCGCGACCGCGAGGCTGGTGAACAGCAGGATCGTCATGACGGTGTGGCCGGTCCCGGCGTCGAGCACGGCCATGCCGATCAGCGCCTGCGCGGCGAAGGGAACCGCGATCACCAGCGTGCCGATGATCGAGCGGCGCATGTCCGCGCGCAACGCCTGGCCCTCGTCGAAGGCGTCCCAGATCGCGACCGCCACACCGAGCAGTGCCACATCGAATCCGGTGGACGCCAAGGCCAACCAGCTGGGTACCAGCCCGAGCGGGATCACCAGGATCGCGTTGCCCAGCGCGAAGAACAGCGTGGCGACGATGATGAAGCCCACCACCGACCCGGGTTTGGCGCCGCCGAGAACGGCTTTGATCATGGCGCCGAGCGAGGACAGCGATATCACCGCGAACATCACCCAGTGACCGGTCCGCAGCGGGCCGTCGACACTGCCCGCGAGCCCCGCTCCGGCCAAGGCCAGAACCGCGACGGCGAAGATCGCGGCGACCTCCCCGGCGCGAGACCGGAAGGTGTCGGCCGGCCGAGCAAGTTCGACCATGACGGCGAACCAGGCGATGCCCGGAAGCGCCACCAGGTAGATCTCGATGCGGCTGAGCACGTCTGAGCCGGTGACCACCCGGACCGCGTCGAGTGCGACGACGACCGCGAAACTGGTCAGCCCGATCGCCGCGAGGACGAGGACGGGCTTACGCGGGTCGCGGGCCAGCAGGTAGAGACCCAGCCACCAGCTGAGGGTGAAGACCACTGCCGACAGCGCAGCCATGGGTTCAGTTTGGCACTACTTGCCGAATCTGCGGTGCCGGGCGGTGTAATCGCGCAGCGCGCGCAGGAAGTCGACGCGGCGGAAGGCGGGCCAGTACGCCTCGGTGAACCACATCTCCGAATATGCGCTCTGCCACAACAGGAATCCGGACAGGCGTTGCTCACCCGACGTGCGGATGACGAGGTCCGGGTCGGGTTGCCCTGAGGTGTAGAGGTTCTCCGAGATCCCGTCGACGGTGACGGCCTCGACGAGTTGCTCGGCGGTGGCACCGTTGGCCACTTCCTTCGACAACAGCGAGCGCACGGCGTCGACGATTTCCTGGCGGCCGCCGTACGCGACGGCCACGTTGACGTGGAACGAACCGGGCGGATTCGATGCTGTGCTCTCTACGGCCTCGCGCAGCCGCCGGGCCGGCTCCTCCCCCAACAACTCCAGGTCACCGACGGTACGCACGGTCCAGGTGTTGGTCGGCGCGCAGATCTCCTCGACCACGTCGGTGATGATCTCGAGCAGGGCCGACAGCTCGTCGGGATCGCGTTGCAAGTTCTCGGTAGAGAGCAGGTAGACCGTCGTCATCTCGATGCCGGCGGCCTGGCACCAGCGCAGCATCTCGGCGATCTTGGCCGCGCCCATGCGATAGCCGATGCTGACATCGTCGTAACCTGCGTCACGCGCCCAGCGGCGGTTGCCGTCGCACAACACCGCGATATGGCGGGGTAGCTCGGATTTGGACTGCGCCAGCTCGTGACGCAACCGCATCTCGTAGAGCCGATAGGCCGGTTCCTTGAGCCGCGGGGGAATGATGTCCACGAGAGTCCAGACTACTGTGAGCGTCGGGGTACACCATGGTTCTCAATGGAGGTGACATGACTGCGCCGACCGGTAGCACCAAGCCCTATCGTTCAGCGGCCGCGCTCGGCCGGCCCGCGGAGGACTTGCCAGAAGCTGTCGCCGACGGCGTTGCCCAGTTCCTCGGCAAGCCACGGGCACGAGGCTGGATCCACGTGTACTCGGCCGTCGTCGCCTTCATCGCCGGGGCAGCCTTGGTGTCGGTGTCATGGTCGCTGGAATCCACCCGGGCCGGGCTGGCCACCCTGCTGTACACCCTCACCATCGTGGCGATGTTCGCCGTGAGCGGCACCTACCATCGGGTGAATTGGAAATCGGCCGGCGCCCGCAAATGGATGAAGCGCCTCGATCACTCGATGATCTTCGTCTTCATCGCCGGCAGTTACACGCCGTTCGCACTGCTGGCCCTGCCCGAATCCAAAGGCATGGTGCTGTTCTGGATCGTCTGGGGCGGGGCGATCGCGGGCGTGCTGCTCAAGATGTTCTGGCCGTCGGCACCGCGCTGGCTGGGTGTGCCGCTCTACATCCTGCTGGGCTGGGTGGCGGCATGGTTCATCGGGCCGATCATGCACGGGGCCGGGGTGGCCGCGGTGGTGCTGCTGATCGTCGGCGGCGCGCTCTACAGCATCGGTGGTGTGCTGTACGCGCTCAAATGGCCCAACCCGTGGCCGACTACGTTCGGTCATCACGAGTTCTTCCACGCGTGCACGGCGGTCGCGGCGATCTGCCACTACATCGCCATGTGGTTCGCGGTGTTCTGACGCCAAAGGCCCCACATCGCCGAAGCGATGCGGGGCCCAGCGAGCACCTGCTACAGCTGTGTGATGTCGGCCGCGGTCCAGTAGGCCTTCATCGAGGTGATCTTGCCTTCGGCGTCGAAGGTCATGATCTCTATCGGCTCGATGCGCATCGCCCCACCCACGACGATGGCGAACAGGAACGCCGCCTCGTGGCCACCGGGGCGGAACTTGAGCAGCTCGGTTGTGATCTCGGCGCCCGCGGCGGTCAGGTTTTTGTAGAAGCCCTCGATCGCCTGACGTCCGATGTGCACTTCGCCGCTGCCCACCGGATCCTCCAGCGTCGCGTCATCGGCGTACAGCGCTGCGACTTCGGCGGCCGAACCCCCCGCCACGGTGTCGAGGTAGCGCTTGACGAAGGACTCCAGGGCTGCGGCATCGTGGCTCATGGCCGCGAGGCTACACGGCCCCACTTCCGCCGTCCGACGGTTGACCGCCCAGCGAGACAGCGAGGTCCTCGACCGCGGTGACAGGCAGATCGCAGACCGTGCCGCGGCACACATACGCGGCGTCCGAGCCGTCCACCCGATCGCGTCCTCGAAGCAACGGCGGCGAGTCTGCGGTCCCTGGGGCACCGCCGATCACCAGCGCCCCACCGGGCGCCAGCTCGCGCGCGGCCGCCAGCAGCTGCGACGACGGGTGTCCGGCCACCGCAACTTGGATGGGCCCGCGCACCTGAGCTTCGGCCACCGCCAGCCAATGCCCGCCCGAGCGGGCCGCACGGGCCAGGATCGGGGTGGCCGACGACAAAGTTGCCTGCGCCGCATCCACATACCGCTGAGAGCCCGTCAGATATCCGGCGGCCTGCAGGGCCTCGGCGATCAATGAGGCACCCGAGGGCGTCGCGCCGTCGATCGGATCGGCCGGACGCACCATGAGCTGCTCGGCATCGTCAGCGGTGTCGAACCAGCGGCCCGGCTGATCGGGATCGGCAAAATGTTCGAGCGCGACATCCAACAAGCCAACCGCCTCGTCCAGCCCGAACCCGGTGAGCTGGTACAGCGTCAGCAACCCGGTGGCCAGCGCCGCATGATCCTCCAGGATCGCCGCACTTTCCCCCACCCGGCCACCGAGACTGGCTCGCCGCAAGCGGCCGTCCACCATGTGCAGATCGAGCAGCCGGCGCGCACAATCGGCTGCTGCGGAAAGCAATTCGGGGCGATCGAGCGCCACCGAAGCCTCGGCGAGCGCGGTCACGGCCAGCCCGTTCCATGCGGTCACCACCTTGTCGTCGCGGGCCGGTTGGGGACGCGAAGCGCGGGCCGCCATCAGCGCCGCCCGCACCGACTCGAAGCGGGCACCGTCGTCGGGATCGCGGTGCAATTGCAGCACCGACGCACCGTGCTCGAACGTCCCGCCGGCGGTCACCCCGAAAAGCGAAGCCGCCCAAGCCCCGTCGTCGTCGCCCAGAACGGAGCGCAGTTGAGCCGGGGTCCACACGTACGTCAGGCCTTCGTGGCCGGCGGCGTCGGCGTCCAGCGACGAGGTGAACATCCCGCCGGCGCCCAGGTCGGACACGATGAACGCCGCCGTTTCGCCGGCCACCCTGCGGGCCAACGGATCCCCGGTACGACGCGCCAGGTGCGCGTAGGCCCTGAGCAACAATGCGTTGTCGTAGAGCATCTTCTCGAAATGCGGCACCACCCAGTGCGGGTCCACACTGTAGCGGGCGAATCCGCCGGCCAGCTGGTCGTAAATGCCGCCCCGGGCCATCGCCGCACACGTGCGCTGTACCGCCGTCAACGCCGTCACCGACCCGGTGCGTTCGTGGTGACGCAACAGCCCTTCCAACAACGCCGAGGGCGGGAACTTGGGCGCACCGCCAAAACCGCCGTATGTCTCGTCCTCGTCGTGCAGTACGGCGGCCACGGCGTGGTCGCACAGTTCGGGCCCCACCGGCGCCCCGCCGCCGGGCAGTCCGGCCGACATCGACCGCAGTTCGGTGGCGATCTGATCCGAGGCCCGCTCAACCTCGTCGCGCCGGTCCCGCCAGGTTTCGGCTACCGCGTCGAGCAGTTGCAGGAAACCCAGCTTCGGGTAGTACGTCCCGCAGAAGAACGGCCGGCCGTCGGGAGTCAGGAAACAGGTCATGGGCCAGCCGCCCTGCCCGGTCAACGCCACGGTGGCGTTCATGTACACCGCGTCCAGGTCCGGACGTTCCTCGCGATCGACCTTGATGCAGACGAATCCGTCGTTGAGCACGGCTGCGACGTCGGCGTCCTCGAACGACTCGTGCGCCATCACGTGGCACCAGTGACACGCTGCGTAGCCGATGGACAGCAGGATGGGGACGTCCCGTGATGCGGCCTCTGCGAGCGCTTCGGGCGCCCATTCTCGCCAGTGCACCGGATTGTCGGCGTGCTGGCGGAGGTACGGGCTGGTGGACCCGCCGAGCGTGTTACCCGCCACCCGGCTCACGAGACTGACCCTGGTGGTCATCGGGAGTGCTGTTCACCGCGTCGGCGTCACCGTCGGCGGTGCCCTCGTCGGCCGCCTGATCGGGCTCGGGGTGCTCCCGGTCGAAGGACTCGGGCAGCTTGCGCAGGTGCCGGTTCATCGACCAGACCAGCGCGAAGGTTCCGACCAGCAGTGCCACCGTGACGAGCAAACCCAGTGGCGTCGCCTTACCGAACTCCGGCCCGGTGTTGCGTGGCTCGTCGGCGAGCAGTGTGACCACTGCGGTCAAAGTGTCGATCATCTCTCTATCCCGGTGAACAGGTCGTCTTCCGGCAGATTCACCGGCACGCGCGACCGCGCCAACTCGAACTCCTCAGTCGGCCACAACCGCTGCTGCCACTCGATCGGCGCATGGAAGAAATCGCCCTTCGGATCGATCTGTGTCGCATGTGCGCGCAGCGCATCGTCGCGCTGACTGAAGTACTCCGAGCATTCAACACGGGTGGTCACCCGCTTGGCGAATAAGTCGTGATCGGGGTCCCAGTGCTCCAGCCATTTGCCGAAGGGGCCCTGTTGGCCGTTCTTCGCGAATTCGTCCTGCAGCAGCTGCATCCGCTGGCGCAGGAAACCGTGGTTGTAGTACAGCTTCGATACTGCCCACGGCGTTCCCGCCTCCGGGTACAGCCGGTAGTCGGCGGCCGCCTCGTAGGCCGCCACCGACACCTCGTGGCAGCGGATGTGGTCGGGGTGCGGGTAGCCGCCGTTCTCGTCGTAAGTGGTCAGCACGTGCGGCTGGAATTCCCGGATGACCCGGACCAGCCGGCTGACCGGCTCGGCGAGCGGCACCAGCGCGAAACAGCCGTCGGGCAGCGGGGGCAGCGGATCGCCCTCGGGCAGACCCGAGTCGACGAATCCCAGCCAGTGATGCTCGACGCCGAGGATTTCGGCCGCCTTGGCCATCTCGTCGCGGCGCACCTCGTGGATCCGGCCGTGGACCTCGGGGAGATCCATCGCCGGATTGAGAATGTCGCCGCGCTCGCCTCCGGTGAGCGTCACGACCATGACGCGGACACCTTCAGCCGCATAGCGCGCAGTGGTGGCCGCACCCTTGCTGGACTCGTCGTCCGGGTGGGCATGCACCGCCATCAACCGCAGTTCACTCATTTCGCTTTCATCTAACTACGGCGTCCTCTTACCTAATCCCTATACCCAACCCAACAGCTCCCTGCCTGGGCTGCCGTGACATATCTGTCTGGCCCTATAGTTCCAGTTCTGATGATCGAACGCCCCTCCGCCCGCTACGGATCCCGCCAAATGTCCCGCCGCACCCGGCGGTGGATCACGTTTTCGCTGGTGGGCCTGGTGGTGGCGGCGGGGGTGGCCCTCGCGGTCGTGGCCTTCCAGCGGTTGGGCACCGGCGAGGTGAAAGGCGAACTGTCGGCATATGAACTGATCGACAGTCAGACCGTGTCGGTGACGATCGGGGTGACTCGCCCGGATCCGTCGAAGCCCGTGGTGTGCATCGTTCGGGCCCGCTCGATCGACGGCAGCGAAACCGGCCGGCGAGAAATCCTGGTCGCGCCGTCCGATCAGAACGTGGTGCAGGTGACTGCCGAGGTGAAATCCAGCCGACCCCCCGTGATCGGCGATGTCTACGGTTGTGGGACCGATGTTCCGTCGTACCTGGTAGCACCCTGATTCTGAAGCCCGCAACCGGTATCGGCCAGCGATTAAATGAAGATTCGTCGTCCGCTCGGTGGTACGATTGTGCGATACACGGTTCCGCGCTGGGGCCGTGTATTGCTGCATTAGCACGCGGTTAAGTGCTGACGCTCGCGGCAATACACGCGCCGTCCCCGGCGGACCAACGGACTTCGCACGCGAGGAAGGCGCAACAGAGCGCCGCAAGCTAGACAGACAGGAGCGCGAGAACATGACCGACACACAGGTCACCTGGCTCACTCAGGAAGCATTCGACCGGTTGAAGGCGGAGCTGGATCAGCTGATCGCCAACCGGCCGGTGATCGCCGCCGAGATCAACGATCGCCGCGAAGAGGGCGATCTGCGCGAGAACGGTGGCTATCACGCCGCCCGCGAGGAGCAGGGCCAGCAGGAAGCCCGCATCCGCCAGCTGCAGGAACTGCTCAACAACGCCAAGGTCGGTGAGGCACCCAAGCAGTCCGGTGTCGCGCTGCCCGGCTCGGTCGTCAAGGTGTACTACGACGACGACAAGAAGGACACCGAGACGTTCCTGATCGCCACCCGCCAGGAGGGCATCAGCGACGGCAAGCTCGAGGTGTACTCCCCCAACTCACCGCTGGGCAGCGCCCTCATCGACGCCAAGGTCGGCGAGTCCCGCACCTACACCGTGCCCAACGGAAACACCGTGAAGGTCACGCTGGTCAGCGCCGAGCCGTACCACGCCTGACGCGCTGACCAGGGGCTAAGCACTACAGTCGGGGAAATGGCGCAAATCGCCGAAGACCTGTTCTTGCTGTTGCTGGACAATGCGGCGGCACAGCCCGGGCTCGACCGTCATCGCAGGGAGAAGGTACTCAGCGCCGCGGTATTGCTGGATCTGGCCTACGCCTGCCGGATCCGCCCCGCGATGGCGGGCGAACCGATCGAGGCCGGCCGGTTGATCGCGCTGGCCGGCGATTGGCCCGCCGATCCGGTCGGCGACCCCGCATTCGAGCTACTCCAACGCCGCCCGCTTCGGGCCGGCACCGCAGTGGCCAAGCTGGGCAAGCACGTGCAACCCACCTTGGAAACCCACCTCGAACGCCTCGGAGAGATCCGCCGAGTCCGTATGCCCGGCAAAGGCTTTCCAGGCAAGACGGTCTACTGCTGGCCGCTGACCAGCCGCGATCGGGTCAGCCAAGCGCGGGCGGCCCTGCTGGCCACGTTGTTCGACGGCCACAATCCCGCACCGGCCGTCGCGGCGATCATCTGCCTGCTGCACGCGGTTGACGGCCTGGGCGCGGTCCTGAGCCTCAATGACCGCGGCTGGCGCTGGGTGCATGCCCGGTCCACCGAAATCGCCACGGGCATCTGGGTGGACGAGTCCGCATCGGCACTGCCGGATATGAATCTGGCCGTGACGACGTCGGCACTGCGCCCGGCCCTCATGGGCTAGCGTCCCCGGCGTTACTTGCCCAGGGCCTGCTCCAGGTCGGCCAGCAGATCGGCAGCGTGCTCGATGCCCACCGACAGGCGCACCAGGTTGTCGGGCACCTCCAACTGCGAACCCGCGGTCGACGCATGTGTCATGGCCCCCGGGTACTCGATCAACGACTCCACCCCACCGAGCGACTCGGCGAGAATGAAAAGCTCGGTACGCGAGCACAATTCACGGGCCGCGCGGGGGCCACCGCGCAGCCGCAGGCTCACCATGCCGCCGAAGCCGGACATCTGGCGGGCAGCGACATCGTGGTTGGGGTGGCCGGCCAGACCGGGATACAGCACGGTCTCCACCGCGGGGTGCCCGTCGAGGAATTCGGCGATCAGCGCGGCATTCTCGCTGTGCTGACGCATCCGCAACACCAGGGTCTTGAGACCACGCATCGTCAGATACGCGTCGAACGGACCCGGCACCGCGCCGGCGCCGTTCTGCAGAAATGCGAATGCCGCGTCGAGTTCCTCGTCGTTGGTCAGCAGTGCACCGCCCACCACATCCGAGTGCCCGCCGATGTACTTGGTGGTCGAATGCAACACGATGTCGGCGCCCAGCAGCAGCGGCTGCTGCAGCGCCGGGGACGCAAACGTGTTGTCCACCAACACCTTGACGCCCGATGACGACGCGATCTGCACGATCGCGGCGATGTCCGCCACGCTCAGCAGCGGGTTGGTCGGAGTCTCCACCCAGATCATCCGAGTGCGCGGGGTCAGCGCCGACCGCACCGCGTCGAGGTCGCTCAGCGGAACCGGGGTGTGGGTGATGTTCCACTGCGAGAACACCTTGTCGATCAGCCGGAAGGTGCCGCCGTAGGCATCATCGGGGATCACCACATGATCGCCGGGCCGCAACACAGCGCGCAGGGCACAGTCGGTCGCGGCCATGCCCGACGCGAAAGCCCGCCCGTAGGTGGCTTCCTCGACGGCGGCCAGCGCCGCTTCCAGGGCCTGCCGGGTCGGGTTGCCGGTGCGGGCGTACTCGAACCCGCCGCGCAGCCCGCCGACGCCGTCCTGGGCGAAGGTCGAACTGGCGTAGATCGGGGTATTGACGGCTCCGGTGCCCGGATCGGGCCGGTAACCGGCGTGGATGGCTTTTGTGGCCAGACCGTGCCACCTGCGCTGTTCACTCATAACGGGTCGAGCCTATCGGTGCGGGCCCACGTACGGGTTGGGACCGCCCTGCGGGCCCGGATAACCGGGGTGGACGGGCGGTGCGGGTGCTGCGGCGGGCACGGGAACACAGACCGTGGTCATCAACTTGTCGGCGATCGTTTGACGCTTTCCGTCCCACAGCGGCATCAGATACCCGATGTAGAAGAAGCCGTCGACGACATGTGCGAACTGGCGTACCAGCGACAGGCCGAAACCGATTGGCCGCCCGGTCTTCTCGCTGATCACCTTGAATTTCATGACCTGCTTGCCGATGCTCTGCCCGGTCGTGCCCTGGCGGTATCCCCAGTTCCATACCGCGAAGGCAAGCGTCACCCCGAAGAGCGCCAAAAACGCCACCATCACCACCACGACTGCGGCACCGGACGGCTCACCGGTGGTTGAACTTCCCGAGGTGGCAGCAATCATGATGCCCGCGATGATGCCGTAGCCGACGAAGAAGATCACCAACATCGGAATCTGATCGATCACCGAGGCCAGCACCCGGTTCACCCATGGGGTGTAGGCGTGCGGGTTCGGCGGTGGAGGGCCGTAGTTCCACTGCGGAGACGGCCCCGCGGCCGGGTAGGGCGACGGACCGGCCGCCGGGTAACCGTTGGGCCCGGGGCCGTACGGACTGCCCTGCCCGACAGTGGGATAAGGGCTGGGGTGCGGATTCATCCCGGGAGCGCCGGGACCGGCAATGTATCCGGGGCCGGGCGGCGGCTGAAATGTCATTCGCAAATGATGGCACGGACCACAACGCCCGCGGCACAGGCATTTCTGCCTGACGCCGCGGGCGTTGAGTTCGGTTCTGTTACTGCGACAGCGGTGCCACCGGGGCGCCGCTGAGCCGACGCCACGCGTAGACCGTGATCAGCGAGAGCAGCGGGTAGGCCACCAGCAGGCCGACGCCACACAACAGGGCGCCCACGAACGCCAGGGCGACGGTGACCAGCCAGGTCAGCGCGACCGGGCCGAAGTTGCCCTTGGACAGTTCGAAGCTGGTCTTGACGCCGTCGATGCCCGACAGGTTGCGGTCGAGCACGGCAACCGTGGTGAACATCAACATGATCGCTGCGATGATGCCCGGGATGATGCACAGGAGCACCCCGATACCGATGATGATCGACGACACCACCGACGCGATGATGACGTTGCCGACCAGGCGGGGGCGGAAGAACGATCCGATGGTCACCGGGGCACCGTTGGCGATGTCGAGCATGCCGCCGATGTAGGCCGACTGGATCACCGCACTGATCACCACGCCCACGAGAGCGACCAACAACGAGACGAGGATGCCGCCAGCGCCCATCGAGAAGCTGATGCTGTCGGGATCCGAGCTGTCCACCTCGGTGAACGGTGCCTGGATCATCTGGAAGATGAACTGCAGCACAACGTAGATGAGCCCATACGCCAGCGTTGGCACGAGCAGCTCGA
This sequence comes from Mycobacterium sp. DBP42, assembly GCF_005924235.1. NCBI lineage: Bacteria > Bacillati > Actinomycetota > Actinomycetes > Mycobacteriales > Mycobacteriaceae > Mycobacterium > Mycobacterium sp. DBP42. Next base: position 84 of record NZ_VCMY01000005.1, on the reverse strand, counting down.
CCGGATGCTTGGTGAACTTGTTCCAGGCCCAGGAGAAGGCGTCGCCGACGCTGTACGGCGCGGCGCCGAAGCCCTGGCCACCAG
>NZ_VCMY01000059.1:0-26994 GCF_005924235.1 Mycobacterium sp. DBP42 | reverse complement strand
GCCCCGGCCGCACCGCCGCCCGCGCCTGAGCCGGTGACTCAGGCCCCGCCGCCGGTCACCGTGACCCAGGCGCCGCCCCCGCCGGTGACGGAGACGCACGTCGTCACGCAGACGACCACGCCTCCGCCCGTCACCACGACGACAACCACCACCACAACGACGACCACCACCACGACGACGCCGCCGACAACCACCACCACGGTGCCGACCACGACCACCACCACGACGAACCCGATGACGACGACGTACGTCACCGTGCCGTTCGTCCCGGTACCGATTCCGATCCAGGTGCCGAACCGTGGCGAAACACAGCAGCCCTATCCGCAACAGCCGCAGTACCCGTACCAGCAGCAACCGCAATATCCGTACCAGCCTTACCCGTGACGAACTGCGGCTGAGCGCGCTACCTTTCGATCAACAATCGGGAGGCATCGTGAACCGCATCTATGCTGCCGCCGTCGGCGCCGTCACATCCATGTGTTTGTCAGTCGCACCGGCGTTGGCAACACCTGCCGAAGGCGACGTGGTGCGCACTGATCTCGGTCAGGGAACCACCACGGCGCCGATCTGGGTGGTGACCACAGGCCAGCCCACCACGCTGCATGTGCAGAGCCTGTTGCTCAAGCCTGGAGCCGACAGCGGTTGGCACAGCCACCCCGGGTGGGAACAATCGGTGCTCAACGAGGGTGCCGTGGTGGTGCAAACCGCGGCCAACTGCGCACCGGTGGAGTACGTCGCGGGCCAGGCGGTCGTGATTCCGGCCGGGGTGGCGCACCGGGTGTCGAACCAGGGCGCCGTCGATGCCGATGTCGTGGTGACCTACACGCTGCCCGCCGACGCACCGGTGCGCGACGACGCTCCTGTTGCCTGTCCCTAGCTGCGAAAACGCATCTCGCACCACGAAACTTTGGGCAGGGTCGGAAATGTGGGTAAGAGTTCGGTTAAGGTTCTGCTGTGCCTGAGATGGATCGTCGCAGTGTGATGTTCATGATGGGTCTGGGGGTGGCAGCGGCTTCATTGCCTGCCGGGATGGCCAACGCCGACCCGGCAATTGGTGATAACCCGCCTGCGCCTGCCCCTGGAGCGCCCACTCCGCCTGCTGCCGCCGCGGCGCAGCCCAACTTCCTGTTCCAGGATGAGTTCAATGGTCCGGCCGGCGCTCCGCCCGACCCGACGTGGTGGCACCTGATCCCGGAGCGCGAGACCATCAAGAACCCGGTCGAGTGGGACAAGCCGTTCAACATGGGCCGCTACGTCGCCGACACCCAGCACGCGTTTCAGGACGGCAAGGGCAACTTGGTGATCCGTGCGACGCGCGGACCGGGCACCACGGTGCAGGAGAAGTACGCCAGCGCCAAGGTCGTCGGGAACTGGCGTGGCGGCATCGGCACCACCTGGGAGGCCCGGGTCAAGCTCAACTGCCTCACCGACGGTGCCTGGCCGGCGTTCTGGCTCCTCAACGACAATCCCGTTCGCGGTGGCGAGGTCGACCTGGTCGAGTGGTACGGCAACCGTGACTGGCCGTCGGGCACCACGGTGCACGCCCGGCTGGACGGCGAATCGTTCGCCACCAACCCGCACCCCATCGACAGCGCGTGGCATACCTGGCGGATGACGTGGAGCCCGCAGGGGATGTACTTCTGGAAGGACTATGCCCCGGGCATGGAACCCTTCTTCGAGGTCCCGGCAAACTCATTGCAGGACTGGCCCTTCAACGATCCCGGCTACACGATGGTGCCGGTGTTCAACATTGCCGTCGGCGGCTCGGGCGGGCGTGACCCGAGTGGTGGCGACTACCCGGCCGAGATGCTGGTCGACTGGATCCGCGTTTTCCAGGGCTGAGTTTTTCTGGGGATCTTCCGCCCGCTAACGCCTGCTTTGTCACGCTGGAGTGGCGCTCGGCTTCGAGCGCCACTCCAGCGTGATATTGGGCGCGGTGAGGGGACGCGACGGCGTCAGGGGGCTACCGCGATGCGCAGTTTGTCGGTGGGCGGTGGGCGCAGCGCCGCCTCGATTTGGGCGAGCGGCACCGGCGCCGTGACGAGCGCGTCCCACGGATAACGCGGACGGGTGCGGTCGAGGAATTCCACCGCCTGGTGTAGATGCCGGGGTTCGTAGTTGTGCACACCGGTGATGGTCAACCAGTGCCGCACAACGGTTTCCGGGTCCACCGACAGTGGCGGCCCAGGAGTGACCGAGCCGGCCAGCACCAGGATGCCGCCGATGTCGAGACGGCCCAAGGCGTTCGCGACGGCAGTGCTGGATCCGGTGTAGTCGATCGCCACATCAACCGGACCATCGTCACAGCTTCGTCCGCCGAACCGTGCCGCGAGCGCCATCCGGTCGTCATTGCGGTCGACCACCTGAACATCTGCCCCGGCCGCGTCACATGCCGCGACTGCGGTGAGGCCGAGCATCCCTGCGCCGCCGATGAGTACACGTCGTCCCTTCAATTCACCGGCGGCCTCCAAGGTGGCCATGACCGTTGCCGTCGCACACGCGGCGGGTGCGGCAACCGTGTCGGGCAGCGTGTCGGGAACCGCGGCGATGGTGGTGCCGCGCGGCAGGACCACGTGTGCGGCATAGGAACCCGACAACGGCCAGTCTCCGTCGAAAGGTTCGTGGCCCACCTTGCGTACCGACCGGCATTTGGCGCTGAGCCCGGACCGGCAGCGGCTGCAGGTACCGCAGGTCACTGTCACCGACCAGATAACACGTTGTCCGACTTGGGCATCCGCCCCCATGCCGACTGCGACGACGTCCCCGACGGCTTCGTGTCCGAGCACCGAGGGGCACGGCGCGGGCCGTCGTCCGCTGACGGTGTGCAGGTCGCTGCCGCAGACAGTGGCAAGCCGGACCCGCACCAGTACCTCACCGTCGCCGAGTACGGGAACCGGAACTTCCCGCACCTCGACGCCGGAGCCGGTCCACACCGCGGCCGCCGTCACACGAGGCGGGATCGGATCCATCCGGACAACCTTTCGATGGCGTAGACGATGACGAAGATGACCAGGACGATCGCGCCGGCGACATCGAAGTTCAGGGTGCGGATCGACTCGAACAGCAGGTAGCCGACACCGCCCGCGCCGACGATGCCCAAGATGGTCGAGGTACGCACGTTCACGTCGAACAAGTACAGGCTGGACCCCACCATCGCCGGCATGGCTTGCGGAATCACCGCGGAGAACAACGTCTTCCACCAGCCCCCACCCACGGAGTGAACGGCCTCCAGCGGTCCAGGGTCGATTTCCTCGACCGCGTCGGCCACGAGTTTGGCCAGGAATCCGATCGAGCCGATGGCCAATGCGCAGGTGCCGGCGATGGGGCCGAGCCCCAACGCCGCGACGAACACGACGGCCAGGATCAGCTCGGGCACCGCCCGCACCAGCAGGATCCAGCCGCGAGCGGCCCAGTAGACCGCCGGGTGGGGAGTGACGTTGCGGGCTGCCAGGATCCCGACCGGAATCGACAGCACGACGCCGATCGCGGTCGACACCACACCGATAGCGACGGTTTGGCCTGCGGCCGCGAATAATTCGCTGCCCAGTGCTGAGAAGTTGGGTGGGATCATCCGGGCGAACACCTCGATGGCCGGCCCCACCCAGGTCACCAGGGACATCGGGTTGATCTTCAACATCGCCAAGGCGAGCACGCAGATCACGATGAGTCCGCCGCCGAACACGAACCGCGCGATGCGCTCCCGGGCCGGGTTCGACTGCGCGGGATCCAGCAACATCCGGCGGATCACAATCGACAGCAGCTCCATCGCAGCGATGATCACCAGGATGACACAGGCGATACCGAGTGCCCGTGGATAGATCAAGCCCCGCAACGCATCCTGCAACGCAAAGCCGATGCCTCCGGCGCCGACGAAGCCGAGCACCACCGACATGCGCAGGTTGATGTCGATGCGGTAGATGAACGTCGCGATCCACGACGGGACGGCCTGGGGGACGACGGCGTTGAGCATCTCGCGGAAGTAGCCCGCACCGGTGCTGCGCACCGCCTCCCGAGGACCGGGGTCGGTCTGCTCGATGGCATCGGCGAACACCTTGCCGAGCATCCCGATCGAATGCAGTGCCAGCGCGAGAATGCCCGGGAGAACACCGATTCCGAGTGCACGGACGAACAGCACGGCGAACAGAAGATCGGGCATGGCCCGGCAGAACGTGATGACGGCGCGGGCCACCGCTTGCACGGCCGGATGCGGTGTGGTGTTGCGGGCGGCCATGAACGCCAGTGGCACCGAGGCAATCGCGGCGAGCACCGTCCCCAGTACCGCCATCAACAGGGTCTCGACGGCCAGGCCGGCGATCCGTCCCGGATCGTCGAGCCGGGGTGGGATCATCCGTTCCAACAATGCGACGACTTCGTCGAAACCGTTGAGCAGGGTGGCCGGGGCGAAGTCGATGGACCAGGCTGCGACGATGGTGGCCACTACCGCGGCGACCGTGACCAAGTGCAGCAGGCCGGGCAGGGGCCTGTGGTCGGTTGGGGGAGAGGCCGAGGGCGTGGGCCGTTCGGTGAGGTCGGTGCTCACGAGGGACGGGCCGCCGAACGGGCTGCAGGATCCACGCGTTGATAGATCTCCATGACGTCGTCGCGAGTCATCCCGACCGCGGGCCGGTCCAGGATCTTCTGGCCGTTGCGCAGGCCGACCAGGCGATGCGCCCAGCCCAGCGCGAGGTCAACCTGGTGCAGCGTGCATACGACGGTCAGTTTCTCCTCGATGCACACCCGGAACAGCAGATCCATGACCACACCGGCGTTTTCGGGATCGAGTGAGGCGACGGGTTCGTCGGCCAGCAGCAGGCCGGGTTTCTGCATCAGGGTGCGGGCGATCGCGACGCGCTGTTGCTGACCGCCGGAGAGGGTGTCGGCGCGGCGGTCGGCGTAGTCGGCCAGGCCGACGCGGTCCAGATGGGCCAGGGCTTCGGCGCGCATCGTCTTGGGGTAGGTCAGCGCGCCGTAGCGGGGGAGCCGCAGCTGGCCGAGGCCGCCGATCAGGACATTCTCCAGGCAGCTCAACCGCCCGACCAGATTGAAGTGCTGAAAGACGAACCCCACGTTGCGGCGCAGCGCCCGCAACTGTCTGGCCGAGGCCCGATCGACATGGGTGCCGCCGACCTCGACACTGCCGGATGTCACCGGGTGCAGTCCGTTCAGGCAACGCAGCAGGGTGGACTTGCCCGACCCGGACAGGCCGAGCAGCACCAGCATCTCACTGCGCCGCACGTCGAGGCTGACGTGATCCAGGGCCAGGGTGTCACCGAAGCGTTTGGTGACGTCGCGGGCGATGACGACGAGGTCGTCGCCCGCGACGCAGTGGTGGGGTCCGTCGGACGGCATGGTGTCAGCCCTTGCACTTCTCGGAGCCGGTGACGTCACAGACGTGGCGCACGCCGCTGTAATCCGAGTCCTCGACCGGCACGAAGCCCCAGGCGCGCTCGTCGGTGATCCGGCAGGCGTCGCCCTCGCAGAAACCCTCGGCCTCAAGGTTTGTCACGTTCACCTTGTCGGCGAAGAGGGTCTTGAGCTTGCCGACGGCTTCGGGACCCAGGGCGTCGTTGGCGGCGAATACCGAGCCGGCGATCATCTCGGACTTCCATACTGTCTTGAGCTGGCCTGGTTTGAGGTCGCCCTTGGCGATCATGGTCTTGTCGACCATGGTGTCGAAGGCGAAGCCGGCGTCGCAGTCGCCGTTGGCGATCGCCAGCGCTGAAGAGTCGTGGCCACCGGCGAAGATCGGGGACATCGCCTTGGACAGATCGCCCTCAGAGCCGGATTCGATCACCCCGGCCTCGATCAGGCCCGCGGTCGGGTACAGGAATCCCGAGGTGGAGCTCGGGTCGACGAAACAGACCTTCTTGCCGGCAAAGTCCTTGAGGCCGTTGATGTTCGCCTCGTCAGCGCGGGCCAGTCCGTAGGACTGATACCCGGGCTGGGCGCCTTGCTCCTGGATCACCGCACCGACCGGGGTGACCTTGGCTCCGTTGACGCCCGCAACGACGTAGGCGAACGGGCCGAAGAAGGCCAGGTCGACGTTGTTGGCGATGATGCCCTCGACCACCCCGGCGTAGTCGGAGGCCTGCACGAACTCGACCTTGGAGCCGGTCTCCTTCTCCAGCAGCTTGATCAGTGGCTGGTAGCTGGCCTTGAGGTCGGTGGAGTTCTCGGCCGGGATCGCGGCCAGGGTCAGGGTTTCCGGGAAGCCCTGGGCGGTCGTGGCGTCCGAATTGTCGGAGCTTGAACAGCCCGACATTGCGAGCGCGGTGCAGGCAGCTGCCACGGCAGCGATACGAGCTGAGGGGCGCGGGATGCGGAACGTCATGGCGCGTAGGACCTTTCGGGCGGGGACGTTTGACGGGCAGTGCGCGAGCGGGGGTGCGCAACTGCCCTGCCCCACACCCTGTGGGTTGGTCTATACCAACGGGTGCATCGAAGTTGGCAGGGAGGTTAACAACACGGCAAGTCTTGGTCTATACCAAAACTTGCTACCGTTGACGGGTGGCCGCGAGCGCAGAACCGAGGGTTCTCAAGCACCAGGTTGTCCGCGCGCAACTGGAACGGCTGCTCGACGATCTGGAGGTCGGAGACCCCTTCCCGGCCGAGCGAGAGATCGCCGAACGATTCGACGTGGCCCGCGAGACGGTCCGCCAGGCGCTGCGAGAACTGTTGTTGGCCGGGCGGATTGAGCGCCGTGGCCGCACCACCGTCGTTGCGCGGCCCAAGATCCTGCAGCCGCTGTCCATGGGCTCCTATACCGAGGCCGCCAAGGAGCAGGGGCGCAGCGGCGGGCGCATCCTGGTCGGCTGGAGCGATTTGATCGCCGACGACATCCTGGCCGGACAACTCGGCATCGACGTCGGGGCACCCGTCCTGCAGTTGGAGCGGGTGTTGACCACCGACGGCATCCGCGTGGGTCTGGAGACCACCAAGCTGCCGGCCGCGCGCTACCCGGGATTGCGGGAGACCTTCGACTACCGCGAGTCGCTGTATGCCGAGATCCGCAGCCGAGGCATTCGCTTCGAGCGGACTGTCGACACCATCGAGACCGCGCTACCGGACGCCCGGGAATCGGCACTGCTCACCGTGGACAGCCGGACCCCGATGTTTCTGCTCAACCGGGTGTCCTACGACCAGAATGGGATTCCGATCGAACAACGGCGCTCGCTGTACCGGGGTGACCGGATGACCTTCACCGCGGTGATGACGGCTTCGTAGGAACGACAATCGCCCCCGTTCAGACGCCGGGCGAGGGTGTTTTCGTCTTGAAACAACAAAGCGACTTGCCTTAGAGATTTCTTAGTATCGTGACCGATTTGTTACTAATGACCTGCGCAAACACGCCGGAAATGTGCTTGACAGTCAGTTAAGGAAACTCGCAGAACCGGGGTGCGGTTGCTGCGTGGTGAAGAAAGTGCCCGTATGGTGCCCGTGTGGGCCGACACGCATTAGCCAGCCCCAGTCAGCGCAAACTGCCGGCTGTCGCGGCTGCGATCATCGCTCCGGTCGCCGCGTTCTTCGCGAGTGCCAGTGCTGCTCCTTCATCCCCTTTTTCCGAAGCCGCCAAACCTGCCTCAGCTCCCGCACCGACCCCCGAGGTGCCGTGCTGTATGGAGATCGTGGCTGCGCCTGCGGGGGCCACGAGTGCTGTCGCCCAAACCGTGGGTCTGAGCGCGAACCAGGCGTCGCCCGCCACGGCTTCTCGCTGGCGTGTCATCAACATCCCGCAGTTGCTGCCCCTGGGACTCGCTCCGGAGCGCGGACTACAGGTCAAAACCATTCTGGCGTCGCGCGCCGTCAGCGCCGACTTCCCCGAGATCCACAACATCGGCGGCGTCCGGCCGGATGCCCTGCGTTGGCACCCCGACGGCCTGGCCCTCGATGTGATGATCCCCAATCCGAGTAGCGCCCACGGCATCGAACTCGGAAACCGGATCGTGGCCTACGCCCTGAAGAATGCCGACCGATTCGCCCTGCAGGACGCGATCTGGCGGGGTACCTACTACACGCCCGACGGCGGAGCGAAATCTGGCGGATACGGCCACTACGACCACGTCCATCTCACCACCAAGGGTGGAGGCTACCCGACTGGCGGCGAGCTCTACCTGCGCTGAGGTGTCGCCTCGTGGTTAGTCGGCCTCGGACTCAGGCTCCGCGTCGGGCACATCGCGTCGCCGCGCGAACATCAGAACGAGGTCGCGGATAGGTGCCTCGCGTCGTGCCCCCCACTCGGGTCCCACGGTGAAATCGGCGTCGGTCGCCACGAAGCGATAGCCCGGCAGGTCGCGCTGTGGCGCGAACGGAAACTTCATGTGCCACAACCTGTTTGCGACGACGGCGGCGGCGTCGGCGGGCATCGGGCGGTCGATGCCGAGTGGGATGCAGATGTCCTGCGTGTGGATCAGGATATCCAACAAGGGGTCGACTTCCTTGGTCATGGGCGGCCGCTTCCGCGAACCCGCCATGGCCCGCAGCCGCGCTGTGATGGCGGCAGGTTCGGCGGGATCATCCAGCGCTGCCCGACGCACCATGGCGTCGAACCGGAAGCCGGACTTGATCGCCGACGGCAGCATTTCACCGAGGCTCGCGTGGGACTGCGTGATGTGAATGGCGACCTCGCGCACGGTCCAGCCGGCGCACAGTGACGGTGTCGCCCACTGCTGCGGTTCAAGCGTGTCGAGGAGATCGGCGAGCTGTCCGCGCTGCTCATCGATGTTGCGCCAGATCGTGTCGGAGTCCACGGCTGCTCCTATCGTCAGGATTCTCTGACCAAAATAGTCGCGCTGGACAACACTCTGGCCCAGCACCGGGGTGCTGGGCCAGAGAGTCTCCGTGCGTGGCTAGTCCGTCGCGAACGCGGCCTGAGCCTCCCTGTTGAGGTCGACGTACTTCTCCTCGCTCACATCGACCGCGACGCCCTTGATGGTGCCGCCGGTGAACCGACCCGGATTCTGGTACAGCGACGACACGTTGTCGCCGCTGTCGAACCCGACGCACAGGCCGTCGCCGGCGAGGGTGAACTTGCCAGTCTGAGCCCGCATCGGGCCCTTGTCTGCTTCCTTTCCATCCACGTAAAGCGTTGTGGTTCCGAGTGATTCGCCGTAATCGCCCTTTTTCTCCCAGACGAACTCCATGCCCAGCGCGTGCTTGCCCTCCGGCAGTGGGCCGGACACGAACACCTGCTCGGGCTTGATGCCGAGGAAGTTGTAGACGTAGTGCAGCTTGTTGTCCTTGATGAACAGGGCGTGCCCGCCGAACCGCGAACCATGCGCGAACAGCACACCCTGGGCATCCTTGGTCATGTCGACATCGGCGATGACCTTGTAGGACCGGCCGCGGATGTTGGCCGCCACGCCCTCGGGCACGGGGGCGGTATCCGGGTAGTAGACATAGCGATTGCGGGGCGGCTCGAACTGCGGCCGCTGAATGGTGATCAATTCGACCGCGGCGCGGTCGTCGAGGGGCAGCACGTAGTTGTTCTTGGCCTCCTCGTGCCACGCCTCGATCAGTTCCTTGAGCTTTTCCGGATTCTGATCAGCGATGTTCTTGGACTCCGAGCGATCCTCGTCGACGTGGAAGAGCTCCCACTTGTCCTGATCGAAATGGCCTTTGCCACTGATAGGCGCGTGCAGAGCTGACGCTTTCCAGCCGTCCTGCCAGATGCCGCGGGTACCCAGCATCGCGTAGTACTGGCGTTTCTTGGTGGTGGGGGCGTCGGCGCCGTCGAAGCTGTACCGCATCGAGACCCCGTTGACCGGATACTGCTTGATACCGCGATACTCCTCTGGCATCTCGATGCCCGCGACGTCGAGAATGGTCGGCACGATGTCGGTGGCGTGGTGGTACTGATGGCGCACCTCGCCCTTCGCCTTGATTCCCTTGGGCCAGTGGATCACCATCGGATCGCAGGTGCCGCCGGAGAACTGCGAGTAGCGCTTGAACATCTGAAACGGTGTGGAGAACGCGACTGCCCAGCCTGTCGGGTAGTGGTTGTAGGTGTCGGGAGTTCCGAGCTTGTCGAGCATTTTCATGTTCTCGGCGAGGTCGTCCGGGTAGCCGTTGAAGAACTTGTTCTCATTGACCGAGCCGTTCGGGGAACCCTCTCCGGACGCACCGTTGTCGGCGCAGTAGAAGATGACGGTGTTGTCGAGTTGCCCGGTCTGTTCCAGGTAGTCCACGACTCGGCCGACCTGGGCGTCGGTGTATTCCGAGAAGCCGGCGAACACCTCGGCCATCCGCGAGAACAATCTCTTCTCGTCGGGATTCAGAGAGTCCCACGGCCGCACCGCATCCGCTTCTGCCGCGACATCCTCGGGCAGCGGGTTGATCGGGGTGAGCTGGGTACCCTCAGGCATGATGCCCTTGTCGATCATCCGCTTGAGCACCCACTCGCGGTACGCCTCGTAGCCGTCGTCGAACTGGCCCTTGTATTTCGCGGAGTACTCCTCCGGGCTGTGGTGCGGTGCGTGGTTGGCGCCCGGGCAGAACCACATGTACCAAGGCTTGGACGGGTTACTGGACTGCTGATCGCGCAGCATCCGGATCGCCTGATCGGCAAGGTCTTTCGAGAGGTGGTAGCCCTGTTCCGGAGCGTAGGGCTGCTCGATGAACCGGTTGTCCTCGCTCAAGTCCGGGTACCAGTTGTTGGTTTCGCCGCCGACGAATCCGTAGAAGCGGTCGAACCCCTTCTGCAACGGCCACTCTGACTTGCTGCCGCCGCTGGAGACATCTTCTTCCGGTACGTTGTGATCTTTGCCGACCCAGAATGTGCTGTAGCCGTTCTCCTGGAGCACCTGACCAACCGTCGCGCATTGTGCGGGCAGTCGGGCCGCGGCTCCGGGAAAGCCGTCGGAGCCTTCGGTGATGCTCGCGAAGCGGTTCACGTGATGATTGCGGCCCGTCAGCATGCAGGACCGGGTGGGCGAGCACAGCGCGGTGGTGTGCCACTGCGAATAGGTGAGTCCGTTGTCGGCCAGCTTTTGCAGCGTGGGCATGTTGATCCGGCCACCGTACGGTGACCACGAGGCCATCCCGGTGTCGTCGAACAGCACCACCAGGACGTTGGGTGCACCCTCAGGCGCGTGCTTGAGCTCGAACGGTTTCCAGTCTGGCTTCGAATCTCGGACGTCGAGTTCGATTTTCCCGTCGAAACCTTCGTTGATACCGGTGCCATAGTCGGGCGGTCCGGCTTCTCCGCTGGCTCCTGGCTTTGCGGAGTTGTCGTCACATCCTGCGACGAATGCGCCGGCAGCGGTTACTCCGACTCCGGTAGCAGCGATGCCCCCCAGCATCGAGCGTCGCGACAATTTGCCGCGGGTATTGCGATCGGTATCTGTCATGTCATCGCTGTTCGATTCCATGTTGGCTCACACTATGCCCGTTCGGGCGCACTGTCTGGATAAATCACCGCAGAATCGATGCGTTTCGATAAACGTTGTATGCCAAGCATTCCTGCGACTGTTCGCCGGAAATGCGCCTCACCCTTTTCGGGCGATATCTCCTACAGCGGAATCGGGCGGTTCAGGTCGTCGGCGCTGCCGTCGGCGAGTAGCTCGTGGAAATTGCGCAAAGTTTTCGCGCATGCCGCACGCTCGGCCGGGTCGAGCCGGTCGAGCACTCGGCTCAGCTCACGCCGGCGCCGGGTGGTGACTTGCCGGACCAGCTTGCGTCCGCGGTCGGTCAGCGACAGCGTGACGACGCTGCGGTTGGTGGGGTCCGAACCTCGGACCAGATGACCGGAGGCATCCAACCGGTCGGCCAGCCGCGTCACTGTCGAGCCGACCACGCCGAGGGCGTGGGCACACTCCGTCGAGGTTGACTTCCCGCGCTCCTGCAGTACGAGTAGCAGCCGGAACTGCGGTAGGGAGATCTCCAGCTGGTCCACGCTGCGCAGCGCGACACCTACGAGGTCTCGTGTTGCCATTTCGAACGCCGACAGTTCGTCAACGGGGGTGCGGGTCATCTCGTGCTGCGGCGCGCTGCCCATCCAGGCAGTATTCCACGCGAAACCGGACCGTGGCGGTTAGTGGTTGCGTTGGCACCGAATATCCACGTCGGATGCGGGTTCGCGTCAAATGTGGATACCACTGTGAGCAAAAAGCCGGTGCGTCAAGGTGATTCGGTATCCGCGCCGGGGCGGCCGATGCGGTGCGACGCGGTGGGTGTCACTCCCGTGGCTGGGACAACAGCGCCACCACCGCGTCGGTCAACGTCGCGCGGGCGATCTCCAGATCCGAGGTGAAGCCCAGTTGCCGTTCGTTGCTCAGGCCCCGAATCGCCGCGGGCAGCAGGCACCGAACGCGATACAGCTGATCCGGGGCGAGATCGAGTCCGGCCATCAGGTAGTCGAAGCCTTGAATCCAATCGAGCTCGCGCGCAGCGAAAGCCGCAGCCGTCTGCGGGTATTCGGCGGCGATATCGGAGCGGCGCGGGGGCAGCGATGTGCGCAATGCCGTAAGTGCCTGCCCCTCGGTGGTATCCAGGTACATCCAGACCGAGTCGATGGCAGCGGCCACCCGCTCCCGTAACGTGCCGCTGCGGGCTGGCGCGTCATTGGCGCCGGGTGACCAACTGCGGGAATGAATTTCGGTGATCACCGCCACCCAGAGTCCGTCCAGGTCGCCGAACTGGTGCGGCACCGTGCCCCAGGTGACACCGGCGTCCTTGGCGATGCGGTTTGCCGACACCGGCTCTCCACCGCTGTCGGCCAGGCATCGGATGGCTGTGTCGAGCAGTCGCGCGCGGGTCTGAAGGCCGCGCTTGTTCAGCCGGGTGCCCGCGGCGGACTGGATGGCCGCTGACGGGACCGCGGCGCGCCACTGCTCCTGGGCGCGCAGGGCCTGCGGTGACTCGTGGGTGCTCAGGCAAACCTCCCCGGGTTGGCCGCGACCGCTCGCCGCAGCGTCGGCCGGTTGGCCCGGTAAGCGTGCACGACGGGTGCGATTTCGTGCGGGCTCGCCCCGTGCATGATGACCGAGTGGGTGCCCAGATCGTACTGGCGGGCGACGGTGCCGGCGCACTCCTGCGGTGCCCCCTTGGCGACCGAGTCCAGCCATTCGGCGGGAATCAACTCGCCGATCCGCTGCAGCGTCTCGAGTGAGGCACTGGCGTCGATCGGCCCGGCCGTGGCCGCGTCGGTGAACAGCTCGCTCTGCTTGATTCGCTCCCAGACGGCGGGGTCCCAGCCGTTGGCCGAAACCAACACATCCGCGTACGCCTGTAAGTAGGTCGCCAGGCGGCCGACCCCACGGCGCAGCTGATCCTCTTCTGACAACGCGTCGGGGACCGTCGCCAGACACGCCCAGATGCGCACGCTGTCGGGATCACGGCCCGCGCGTTCGGCGCCTCGGCGCACCGCCTCGACCGAAGACGTCGTCGCCTCATCGGAGAAAAAGGTATGGAGCACAACGAAATCGGCGATCTCGCCGGCGAGTTCCATGGTTTTCGGGCCGACTGCCACCAAACCGATGGGCGGTCCGTCGGGCAGGCCGCTGGCATGACGCAGGAACGGCCACTTCCCGGCCGGGCCATCGTGATCGAGGATCATCTCACCGGCCCAGAGCCGGCGCAGGATGCCGAAGAAGTCACGCAGCCGGGCCTCGGTCACCACCGGCAAGCCGATCGCCTGCCAATACGCCGCCATGCCGCGGCCGAACGCCATCGCGAAACGGCCCTCGGTGAGGGCGTGCATCGTGGACCCGATCGTCGCGGTGACCGTGGGATGCCGGGTGTGGTAGTTGGTCGACGGTGCGATCCCCAGCGTGGTGCTGGCATCTGCGACCGCGCCCGAGAGGACCGCCGGGTCCTTGACCGTGAAGCGTTCCCCGATGTGGCAAGAGCCCAGACCGAGTGCGTCGGCGGCGCGGGCTTCGGGCAAGACCACCCGCACATCGGCGGGGTGACGGGTCACCGCGTAATAGCCGAGCTCGTTGAGCTGATCGAGTGCGCCATCGGTGCTCGCCGGGGTGGTGGCCTGCGCGGCAGTGCTCATTACGTGCCTCTCATTCGTGGATTCCCTGCACTGTCTGCCGTGGCGCAGACGATTGTCAATGAGGGTTCTCAATGAATGGGGAGACGTGGCAGGAGCCGCACACGGTGGGGTCGTGGCGTAGACGGCAACGTTCTCAGGGGCGGTTGACGCTGAGGGGTGGCAATGCAAAGTGCCAGAGGCTCGACTGCCTGATTGGGGCGCGGCTCTGAAGAGTTGTTGTGGAGCCGATGACGGGAATCGAACCCGCGTATTCAGCTTGGCGAATCTGGGGTTATCGGCGTCCGTGATCGTTCGTTAACGTGTTGCGCGGCAAGCACTCTCGTGGTTGCCCGGTACGTACGGATACAGGCAAGTTCGCCACAAATCACGGGCGTTTATGCGGGGAAAATACGGAGCGACCGCAAACCGCCCTTGCCGAAACAGCAACCCGCATTGCCAATTTTTGGTCATAGCCAGGTTGACCCCGATGCCTCAGTCAGCCTCGCGGTGTGTACGGAGTCTGGGGAATCTGGACGGGTCTAGCCCAACGATGGGGAATCAATCGAACGTTTGCTCGATAGTTTGCTTGTGGAAATTTTTTTGCGGGGAGAGATATCTGACTGTCACATCGGGGTCAAGGTGCTCAGTCTCTAAAAACCGAGGTCATCGGCGTGCTACCCATCCGAGTGTTGCATCGTTGCAGGTCAGCGGGTCGTGGTTGTTGCCCGGTTGCGATGGTGGCAGCGGCGTCACAATAGTTTGCTGTATGCCGGTTTTTGTTTGCTGTGGTGAGGTCGGTCGCGGGGCGCAGGTCGCAGCTCGCGCAGGTCAACGTGCGGTCGTGGCTGTGCCTTGGCCCGAAGGGTGACAACCATGATGTCGAAGGCTTTAACGCCCGCGCGCCCGAAGTCTCGGTTGGTTTGGTCAGTCGCCGCCGAACCAACGCTTTATCTGCTGCGCTATCTCGGCGGTCCACGTTTGGGCTCGCTGGTCGAGGTCTTCGGCGTATCCGTCCGGTGCGGGCAACCCGTTCTCGTTGGGTAGCCCGCGACCGAAACGGACATCGTGCTGGGTCATTACGGGGTGACCACGTCGACGGCGATAGCGGACCCGGTGAGGCCCTGCCCGACGCCGGTCGAGTGCAGCCAGGAACCGAAGCTGTTGCTGCCGTCCTTGGGGTCGATGGTGCTGGCCGATTGCAGCGCTGACATGAACACCAGGAACCCTTGGGGCGAGAAGATCGTGATCTGCCCTGCGGTGGCTTCCAGTGTCGGATACAGGCGGGCGCCGTTGAATCGGGTGGTGACGCTGCCAGCATCGGGACCGTTGGCCGGTGCGATGTCTTGCAGGAGCGCGATGTCGGCGGGCTGGCCGAACAGCACCAGATCCTCGACGGCGGTGTAGACGGTGGCGGCTACGGTGTTGACCGCCTGGCGCACGTTCCTGGCGATATCGGCGTTGAACGCCACGGGGGTGCCGGCCGCGGCTTCGATGTCGCCCACGGCGGCGAGGTCCAGACTCTTGGCGATGGCAATCGAGTGCATGTTCGCGATTCCGCTGATGGGGTCGAAGGTCTGGACTGCTGCCGAGACCGCCGACCAGCGTCCGTGACGAACCGCCGTCAGTGGGGTGTCGACGATGGTGTCGTATTCGGCGTGCGCGGTCGTCTCGTTTACGCCTGCGGTGCCGGCCGGCAGGGTGAAGGTGGGCATTGTCGCGGCCACTCCGTTCAGTGTGGCCACGGGAATGCCTGCGTAGCGGATCAGGTGCATCGGTTCTCGTGCAGGGGTTTGTGCCCACGCCTGGGCCCCGCCGAGAGCACTGGATGCGGCCGGGTTGACCTGGATGGTGGCGCGTGCTTCCTCGATGGCGCCGTACGTCTGCCCTTGGCGCATGGCTGCGACGTGCTTGGCGACGTTGGCCGGGGAGACCAGCAGGGTGGGGCATCCGCTTGCGGTGGGCTGCCACGGGGATGCTCCGGTGACGGCGCGGAAGGAGTTCTCGAGTTCGTGGGCCTTCTGCTCACCTTCGTGGATTTCTTTGGCCCGCTCCTGGAGCTCGTCGGCTTGTTTGACGAGACCGTCGAATTCGGTTTGTTCGCCCTCGGTGAGGTCGCGCTTCTGGGCGACGCCGGTTTCGGCGATCTTGCGGGCCTGGGCGATGATGTTGCTGCGACGTTCCATGAGTTCGTCGGCAAGAGACTTGTACATTGTGGCTCCCCTTTCGGAGTCCGTAAACGAGTGAATTACGTTGGCGTGCACAAGGTCTGACCTTGTGTCGCTGACTCCGGTGGGGGTCGCCCTGCCGGCGGTATGCAGTTTGCGTTTCGCCCATGCGAGGCGTGGGGGTGGCCCTGCGCCTCGCCGCTACTCCGATTCAGTTGTGGCGAAGGCGTTCGGCGAGAGCGGGGGTCACACCCTGGCCCCGATGGCGGAACGCCTTCGCGCTCTTTCATTCTAGCCGTCGTCTGGCAGTTGCCCGAGGTCCACGGTGGTGATCGGGTTGTCGAGGTCGGCGCCCAGATCCTCGGCTGTCCTGGCGATGTCGCGCTCGCGGGCGAAGTGCACGGCCTCGTCGTGAACAACGTCGGCGGCCAGGGTGCGGCCCTTGACGCGCAGCAGCTCGGCGGTGTCGTACAGCAGTCGGGTGAATGCGTGCAGCCGTTCGTATTCGGTCGTCATGCGGTTGCGTCCTTTCGGGGGCGGCCTGCGGGTTTCGGTTGGGTGATGCGTCCGGCGACGACACCGGGCGGTCGGCGGCTCGGCTTGAGGGTGTTGAACCACTCGGTGCACGACGCGAGCGCGGGGCACAGTCGGCATAGTCCGAGGGCCTGAGCGTGACGCTGTTGAGCGGTCTCGGGGCTCTCGTGCGTGCCTTGCTCATCGAACAGGTGGTGCTTGCCTCGGCAGCGGGCGCCGGGTAGCGCGGGGGCTGCGCCTACGGCGGCCAGGAGAGAGTGCAGGGTGTCACTCATGCTGTCTCCCCGTCTGATGCCGGGATGATGCGCCAGATGCGTTCGGTTTTGGCCTCACCGCGGGCTGGTTCGGACACGATGCGTCGAGAACGGCCAGCGGCTCGGCGAATCCCTGTCCAGTCACGTCCGGCGGCGGCTGCTGCGGCTTTCACACTGTCCGGTTCGATGGTGTCTACCGTTTGCTGATCTATGTAGCTGTCGAGCCAAGCAGAGTCCGAGACGTATTTCGGCGGGACGTAGCCCGGGACTATGGACCAGGTGGCCGTGCCTCCTTTGCGGTCGATGACATGGATGTCGGGGTGCGCCGCTACGGCCTGTTCGATGAGTGTCCGCTTGTACCCGGCAGCTTCTCCAGCGCTATACACAGCAAATGCTTCGGCGGTTGTGTGGCCGCCTGCGAGCAGCTCGGCGATGTGGTTGGCCAACCACTTGGCGCCCGACAGAGTCGGTTCGTAGGGAAGCGACGACCTGCGGGAATCCAGGTCAGTGACCACGGCAGGGCGGTCAGGGGTGACCATGCGGGTCACGGGTTCTGACCTGCTGTTTTCATGGGTGACCGGGGTGGTCAGGGGTGACCAGTAGGTGTACGTCGCGCCGTTGTACTCGCCCGTACGTGATGACACCAATCCTTCGGCTTCCAGCAAATTAATCGCCTGGTCGAAGAGCTCCCGCTTCTCCTTGCGTCCAAGGCGCCTGCGCAGGTCGCCGCCGACCTGCTCCCCGTCCCGTTCCAGCATCCGTAGGATCGATCGCTTGACGGTTTCCAGGCGGCTGGCGTCGTAGAAGTCCTCCCCGGCCGCACGCGCTTGCGCCCGGTCACGGACCTTTGCCCGTTCGGCGCGCTTAGCCTCCGAAAGGATCCAGTCGCGGGTCCGATCGGAGACGGCCATGACTGCCTCGGATAGCTGCCAGTCGAGTTCGGATACGACCATCCGGTGGTGCATGAGCGCCAGGACCGCCGCGACTTTGCAGCGGGTCAGCATCCAGTGACCGTCGAGGGCGCCACCTTCCCCACGTTGGCGGGCCAGGTGCGCGGCAATGATCTGCTCGGTGATTTCCTCGTGGCCGTAGACGATCTCGACCACCTCGGTACCAGTCGCCCAGGACGGCAGGCTCGTGTCCAGCGGAGCCGGGTCGTCGGCTTTGACCGCAGGCATGTCCGGATCGATGGTGAGCGCCCACAGGAACCGCTGCGGGGTGCCGCCACTGGTGTCGGCGAAGATCACGCCGGTGTGGCCGGGTTGAGCACCCACTGATACGCAGCCGCGGTAGGAGTGCGCGGGAACGTTGCGACTGTTGGCTTTCGTGGCGTTGGTCGAACCCAACTGCTCACCCATCGCGAACGCTTTCAACTTGCCGAGAATCGTCGATCCTTGCCGCGAGTCGAGGCCGGTCAGAATGTCGATCTCGGAGCAGCTGAAGATCGCCGATGTGATGCGCTCGTTGTCCTCGGACTCCTTGCCGCGCAGGGTGAATGTCTCGTCTATGCCCTCACCAGAGCCGAGTGGTAGCTCCAGGATGTCGGCGGGCCACGCCAGCCGGCCCACCTTGTCGCTGATGCCCTTGCCTCCACCGGATGGGGAGACGAACGCGACGAGCAGATTCAGCGAGGCTTGCCCGCCGATGGCACCGGGGAGCCGCACAGAGGGTTTAGTGGTGGCCGCTACCCGTAGCAGGACGGCGAAGAACACTGCCCATGGTGCGGCGTAGCGGGCTCTCGCCCACTGGTAGATGGTCTTGAGTTCTGGTGTGGCGTTGAAGAATTCTTCGTCTGTCACGCTGACCTCTTTCGTGGAACGTATGCGTCGCCGCGGCCTCGGGCGATGCGCTTGGCGAGTGCGGTCCATCCGCCGGCCGCTGCGATGTCTCGGGACGCCTCTGCGCGTTTCTCTTGGGCGAGTTCGGTGTGCAGCACCCAGTGCTCACCGGAAGCGGCCAGCGCCAACAGTTTTCGGGGGTCGGTGTCGGACAGTTCGCACCATGCCGGGGTGCCTGCGGTGGGTAGCGGTCCGACGTTCGCCTTGCTGACCATGGCCGCGATGAACTCGTGTGTAGGCCACCAACTGACTTGTTGAGAGCCGAGGAAACCGGTCCGCTGGGGGCCGGCCTCCTCGTTCTTGCGGATGGTCACCGGGTGAGTCCTTGTTCGATGTCGGCCGCCCGTACCAGGGCCGCGGCCAAGGATCGGGCCGCATCTGAGGTGAGCCGGTAGGTGCGATCGTCCGCAACGACAACGCCGGGAACCCATTTGTCGAAGACCAGCTCGACGCCGCGGTAACGGGTCTCACGGGCGGCGTACTCGGCGGGCGTGAACTGACCGTGAGTGAATGCCGCGGTAGCCGACACCCACAACGTTTCTCGGCTGGACCCTTCTTCTGGGATCAACGTAGCGCCGTGAATCTGCTTGGAGCAGTATGGTTCTTCGGCGGTGTGCATCGTGAATTCGGCGTCGTGGTTGGTGCACCAGACGGTGTGTGATGCGTGGTAGTCGTGCAGCTCGTTGCTCACCGGGCCACCTCCTGCTCGGTTTCGAGCTGGTCGGCAACCTTGTCGATCAAGATGGACGCCTCACGCAAGTGCCGCTGCGCCCGGACCAGATCGACATGCGCCCAGATCGAGGTGGTGGCCGGCAACTGGAGTCGGGATAGGTCACCTCGGGCCAGGTCGGCCATTTTGGTTGTGGTGTCGAGCATCAGCGCGACATCGGATAACCGGGGCGCGTGGTAGTCGGCGCAGTTCGGGTCGCTGGTCGAGTGACCGCGGCCGATGTGGGAACACACTGGGTGTGTAATCATGGAATTACCTGCTTTCTGTAATGGGTTGGTGGGTGTGAACGGCTCCCGCCCGGTGCGCCAACACCGGGATCTCGGGGGCCGTTTCGTCGTCTCCGGCCGGCTCGTGATCGACCAGGTTGTGGTCGTCAATCGCGTCACGGTCGAACTGGTCGACGTGGGGATGAGACATCTACGCCGCACCTTCGAGCCGGCTGATGTACTCGCTGATCTGAGCGTCGGTCGAGAACCTGCGCCGGCCGATCTTCACTGAGCCGAGTGCGCCGGATGCCCATAGTTGGAACACCATGGTTCGGCTGATGCCGCCGAGCTTGAGGCTCACGGCCTTGTGATCGTTCACGGATACCTCCTTCTATTCGTATTGCGAAGAATTTCCACGTACTTCTTCGCGCAGCGCTGACACTAGCACGGTATTCGACGTACGCAAGAGAACGCGGCATACTTTGCGCATGGCGAATGATGACGACGATGGGCAGCGCTGGGCTAAGGAGCTGGTGAAGCGCGTCGGCAAAGCAATCAAGGATGTCAGGGGTACGAAGTCGGCGGCTTGGCTCAGCGACAGGACGGCCGAACTCGGTTTCCGCGTATCGCCAACCGTGATCGCAAAGCTCGACTCAGGCCACCGAGGCTCAGTACTGAGCGTGCCCGAGCTGATCGTTCTCGCGGCCGCGCTCAATACGTCTCCGGTGAACCTCGTCTACCCCGGTCCGTACGAGAGTCCGGTGGAGATACTGCCCAACCGAGAGAACGGGGAACTCAGTGCGGCGGAATGGTTTTCAGGGGTATACAGCTACCTCGGGCACGATGGAGTAGGCGCGCCAGAAGATCCCGCAGAACAGTGGCAAGCAAACACCGAAACACTGCGCCAATGGCGCTATCTCGACGAACTTTTCATAACCAAAGAACAGATGGACGACCCCAAACACATCGCCGTCCTAGATCGCCAGATCAAGGCGACTTGCGACCGCCTGGGCATCAAGCTCCCGCCGGACGAGGTGTTTGGGCGTGACACCATCGAACTTAAGACTGGCGACGACGATGCCTAGGCAGCGTCTTGCCCCCGGTGAGCACGGGAAGATCACCGATACCAAGCGTGGCGAAGCCTTCTACGCTACAACGTATTTACGGCTGCACAGCGGCAAGCTGCGGGAGCGTGAAGCGTCGTCGCGCAAGTCCGCCGAGGATGCCCGACGCGAGCTGAAACGACGTATCGCAGCAGAGCTTGAGGCCGGGGAACCCACCGGGGTAATCAACCGGAGCACGACACTTTCCGAGCTGTTCGAGGCGTGGATACCGGCCAAGATTGCAGAGGATCAGATCGGGGAGCGGACCGTCACCCTGTACCGGGACACTTGGCGGCTGCACGGTGAACAACAACTCGGGGAACTACGGATCGCAGAGCTATCGACCAGCCGCGCCGACGCTCACCTGAAAGCGCTACCGCCATCGCCGGCCACCTACCTGCGCATCATCCTCACGGGCATGTACGGCCTGGCTGTCAGGTTCGACGTCGTGAAGCACAACATCATGCGGGAGACCAAGGCGGCCAAAGCGGAACGCAAACCCGCTCGGGCGCTCACGGCAATGGAATTCGAGGAAGTCCGGCGCGCCGTCGAGGTGTTCTGCACACGCAAGGGACCGGGCCCGCGGCGCGGCCGGATGCTGCCCGCGTTCGTCGAGCTGCTCGCGGCTACCGGGGTCCGGCCAGGGGAAGTGCTGGCGATCGAGTGGCCAGAAGTCGACCTTCTCGCGGACGTTCCAACGGTCACCGTCAGCGGGACCGTCGTGGACAGCGGGAGAGTGGCCGGCAAGCCACTGCATCGGCAGGACGAACGCAAAGGCGGCGCCCCGGCCCACACGGTGACGCTGCCACCGTTCGGGGTCCAGGTCCTCACCGAGCTGTACGGGGTCACCGGGCCGGCCGGAACGGTGCTCAAGAACCGGGACGGCGGTCTCGTGTCGCTGTCGAATATCCGCTCGTCGCTGCGGGAAGCGCTCGCCCCCCATGAGCATCTGCGATGGGTGACACCGCACAGCTTCCGGCGCACCACGGGCACCGTCGTCAGGGATGGGCTGGGCGTCGAGGCCGCACAGCACCAGCTCGGGCACGCGCAGCTCGCGACGACTGAAGGGCACTATGTGCAGCGGGTGACGGCGGGGCCGGATACCCGTGCTGTGCTGGAGAAATGGGCCAGCAATCAGTCTTGAGAATCGAATTTACGGGGAAAGTACGGGATTTCGCCGATTCGACTTTGCTGGCAAACCAGCTCAGGTCGTTGACCTGCATGTTTGGAGCCGATGACGGGAATCGAACCCGCGTATTCAGCTTGGGAAGCTGATGTTCTGCCATTGAACTACATCGGCATGGTGCTGACGAAGGATAGCAACCCGGCCCGAGCTGTGGGGCAGGTGGGCGGGCGACGCGCGGTGAGTCTAAGAAATTGACGCCGACGGATCTGACGGGCGATGACCTGTGTTTGGCGAAGGTTGCCGGCGCAGGTACCGGCGGATGCGCAGTGCGGACCCGGCAGCTGGACCCGCCCGGCGAAACAGACGACCCCAGAACATGATTGCCATTCACATGCCAGCCTGAGAGTCGGGTAAATCCTTGGGCTGGCGTTCTCAGGCGCGCTCTCTACCGTCGGTGTGGTGGGCTCCATCCGGTGCTGAATGGAGCGAAGAGGCCCGCAGCCCGGGCCGAACCAATCAAGGGACTCAACGCATGGATGTTGTCATCGGTATTGCCATGACCTCGCGCGATGCCCGGCTTCTCCTGGTCGAGGGCACCCGCGGCGACGGCGCGGTGATCGACCACAATTCGCTCGACGCGGATGACCGGGCCGGCGTCGAGCACTCTGGTTTCCGTGAGCGCGTGGTCAACGCGGTGATCGACACGCGCGACGCTGCCCCGGCCAATGGCTATGCGGTTGCCCGCGTCGCACTGACCTGGACCGATGCGGTGGCCAGTGAGGCCAAACTCGTTCTCGACGCCCTCGAGGAGCTCGGCATGATGAACGCGGTGGTCTCCGGTGTCGACGCATTCGAAGCGGCTGCCGAGTACACCGTGCAGATCGCGGACTGCGACTCGGTCGCGCTGTGCATGGTCGAACCCGAGGAGGCCATGCTGGCCGTGACCGGGGCCGAGGGTGAGGACGGCACGCGTCGGCTGCGTAGCCGCCATCTCGTCGGACCGGACGCGGCCACCGCCGTGCTGGCCCTGCGCGGTCTGTGCGACAGCTTCCCCGAGCCGATCGCCGAGGTTGCGATCGCAGGATCGGCACCAGAGGCGGAAAGCCTTGTCGAGCAGGTGAATTCGGTGATTTCTCGGCCGGTGGTGCTCGGTGATGACGCAGCCCTGCTGCTGGCTCGTGGCGCACTGATCGCCAGTGAAGGCATTCGTGGCCAGGCTGCTCCGGCAGTCAAACCTGCCCCGCTGACGCACACCGTCGCCATGGCCTTGGCGACAGCGGTGCTGATCCTGGCGGGCTCGGTGTTCCTGGCGATGACCGTGCGCGGCGGCGGCCACGGCAGCACCCCACCGCAGGCGTCGACCCCCGCTGAACATGCCGCGCCGGCATCGCCCACCGAATCGGTTCACACCGTGGTGCGCAGGGTGGTGCCACTGGCCGGGCAGGCAGCCGACAAATCTTTCGTGCTGCCCGACGCCGAGCGCGCTGTGGCGCCGTCTCCGGGAGTGGTCCGTCGGTAACCGATACGCTCGTCGGGTGCTGCTCTCCGATCGAGACATCCGGGCCGAGATCGCCGCGAAACGCCTGGCCATCGAGCCGTTCGACGATGCCCTGGTGCAGCCGTCGAGCGTTGACGTCCGCCTGGACAGCCTGTTCCGGGTCTTCAACAACACCCGCTACACCCACATCGACCCGGCCAAACAGCAAGATGAGCTGACCACGCTGGTCGAGCCCGCCGAGGATGAGCCGTTTGTGCTGCACCCGGGTGAGTTCGTGCTCGGCTCCACGCTCGAGGTGTGCACGCTGCCCGACGACCTGGCCGGACGCCTGGAAGGCAAGTCTTCGCTGGGCCGTCTCGGATTGTTGACGCACTCGACGGCCGGGTTCATCGACCCCGGCTTCTCCGGGCACATCACCTTGGAACTGTCCAACGTCGCCAACCTGCCCATCACGCTGTGGCCGGGCATGAAGATCGGCCAGCTCTGCCTGCTGCGGCTGACCAGCCCGGCCGAGAATCCGTACGGCAGCGACAAGGTCGGCTCGAAATACCAGGGCCAGCGTGGTCCGACGCCGTCGCGCTCGCATTTGAACTTCATCAAGTCCTAGCCGCCGAGTGGCCACCTGTGACACGCAGACCAGCGATTCGTGTGTCATAAGTGGCCGCTGGGGGCGAAAACCCGACCGCGCACGCCCGACACAAAGCGAGCCCCGGTGAACTTTCAGTAACCACACCGCAACACGAAACACAGCTGAAACACGTACGCCGCGCCGCTGAAACGCGCGCCCGACATTCTCGTCGAGACCAAAGGAGCTCGACGTGCCCGAAATCGATCCGGCGGCCACTGCCTGGCTGCTCGCCAGTACCGCGCTGGTCCTGCTGATGACCCCCGGCCTCGCCATCTTCTACGGCGGCATGGTCCGCACCACCGGCGTTCTCAACATGATCATGATGAGCTTCATCTCGATCCCGCTGGTCACGGTGGCCTGGCTGCTCGTCGGCTACACCCTGGCGTTCTCCGATGACGCCGGAGGCGGGTTCATCGGCGGCCTCCAGCACATCGGCATGCTCGGCATCACACCCAGCACCGCCCACGGCTCAGTCCCTGAGCTGTTGTTCGCCACGTTCCAGCTGACCTTCGCGATCATCACTGCCGCCCTGGTCAGCGGGGCCATCGCGGACCGGGCGAAGTTCGCAGCCTGGATGCTTTTCGTGCCGCTGTGGGCTGTTGGCGTGTACGCGGTCGTCGCGCACTGGGTCTGGGGACCGGGTGGCTGGCTGGCCGGCCTGGGCGTGCTCGACTACGCCGGCGGCCTCGTCGTCGAGATCGTCTCCGGCTCATCGGCCCTGGCCCTGGCCCTCGTGCTGGGCCCGCGGATCGGCTTCAAACAGGACGCAATGCGCCCACACAACCTGCCTTTCGTGCTGCTGGGCGTCGGCCTGCTGTGGTTCGGCTGGTTCGGCTTCAACGCGGGCTCGGCATTGGCGGCCAACGGCACCGCCGCCGCGATTTTCCTCAATACCCTGGTTGCCGGTTGCCTGGGCATGCTCGGCTGGCTGACGGTCGAGCAGGTCCGCGACGGCAAGCCCACCACCTTCGGTGCCGCGTCCGGCGTGGTGGCCGGCCTGGTGGCGATCACCCCGTCGTGCGGCACGGTCAACACCCTTGGCGCGGTCGTGGTCGGCCTGGCAGCCGGGGTGGTGTGTTCCTTTGCCATCGGCCTGAAGTTCCGGTTCGGTTATGACGACTCGCTGGATGTGGTGGGCGTGCACTTCGTCGGCGGCGTGGTCGGTGTGCTGCTGATCGGATTCCTGGCCACCGAGGTGATGACCGAGGGCCCGCAGGGCCTCTTCTATGGTGGCGGGCTGACCCAGCTGGGCAAGCAGCTGCTGGGCGCCGTCGTGGTGGCCGCCTACGCCTTCACCGTGTCGTACGCACTCGCCAAACTGATCGACCGGTTCATGGGGTTCCGGCTCAGTCCCGAAGACGAGACCACCGGCGTCGACTTCACACAGCACGCCGAGTCCGCATACGCCGAGGGCGTACACGGGCACTTGCCCCAGCGCCGCCCGGGGTTGTTCGGCGGGACCCTGGGCCAGTTGGGTCAGTTCGGCGACCGCGAGCACCGGCCGGCCGAGGAGGACAGCGCGGGATGAACCGGCCGGCACCGTTTGTCGTAATGCCGAGTAGTGTCTAACTAACCGGCGCCGGCGCGCACCATGCCGTCGCGGTCCGACCGGGATCTCAGCGCTGCAGCTAACGCGCGGGGGTGTAACGATCGAGCACGTTGCACCGATGAAGGTTCTAGTTGTCGGTTCGTGCGACATGTGTGCGCAATGGCGACAAGCGCAGTGCAGCAAACACATTGGAGGACTCGGTGGACATCGTATTGGGTGTGGCGATGGCACCTACAACGGTCCGCATGGTGCTGGTCGAGGGGGAGAAAGCCGACGGGGTCACCGTCGATCACGACGTCTTCGACGTCACCGCCAGTGAAGATTCGGCAACCACGAGTGCAGCCGATCAGGTGGTCGCTGCCATCCTCGGGACTCAGGAGAGTGCCACCACGGGTGGGCACCATCTGAAGTCGATCGGTGTCACATGGACCGACCATTCGGACGCGTCTTCTCTGCGCGACGCCCTGTCCGCGCACGGCATCGACGACGTCATGCTGGTCTCCGAAAGCCATGCCGCCGCCGCCCTGGCTCAGGCGGTCGGCCGCGCAGTCGGCTATGCCACCACGGCACTGCTGTTCATCGACCGCGATGCCGCGACGCTCTCGGTGGTCAAGACCGACGACGGCTCGGTGGTCAAGGTCTTGAGCCGTTCCCTGCACAGCGCCGACGCCATGGTCGTGCTCACCGAGATGGCCGCCGCCGTCGACGCTGCCGAATCCGCGCCGGACGGCATGTTCGTTCTCGGTGCCGGCGTCGACGTCGCCTCGGTCAAGGCACACCTGGAGCCCCTGGTGTCGCTTCCTGTCAGCGCCCCGGACGAGCCTGAGATGGCCCTGGCTCGCGGTGCCGCACTGGCCTCGGCCAACGCGCCCGCGTTCGAGGCGACCACCGTCGGCCTGGCCTATTCGCAAGATCCCGACGGGACCACCGCCGGCAGCGCCTACGCGCTGGCCGGTCTGGCCACCGAGATGGCTCCCGTCGGTGCCGCTGGCCTCGACGGCGTCGACCTCGTCGCCGACGAGATGCCACTGGACGAGGAACGTAAGCCGTTCCTGCTTGTCGGTTCCGCGTTGACGTCGGTGTTCGTGGTTGGTGTTGTGGCCCTGGTCATCTCGCTTGCGGTGAGTATCCGGCCGACGGTCGATCAGCGTCCCTCCCCGGCACAGGGCGCAGTGGCTCCGACTGCCCCGGTCAAGGTCCCGGCGCCCGCACCCGCACCCGTACCGGAAGCCCAGCCTGCGCAGCCGGCGGCCCCGCCCCCGGCCCCGCCGCCAGAGACCATCAAGGCCCCGATCCCGGTGGTCCAGGAAGCACCCGCACCGCAGGCCCCGCCGCGCACGGTCTACGTCGAGCAGCCCGCCGCGGCCCCGCCGCCTGCACCCGAGGCG
>NZ_VCMY01000058.1:0-27217 GCF_005924235.1 Mycobacterium sp. DBP42 | reverse complement strand
AGAGACAGGTTGTTTTCCGAGGCGGCCCTGCCGCCTCCGGATTAGCGACCGGGCAAGCCCGGTCGAATCATGTTACCCGCCAACCGCTTACGCGGTTGACTCGAATCGGTTTGCGCCGCGCCGGCGACCCGCAACTCTCGCCGCTGACGCGGCGCGATGACCGTAACCATACCTGCATCTCTCCCATTTTCCATTGTGCTACAACCGCTTTCGCGGTCTACGCCACCGCTCACGCGGTAAACACCAAACCCCTTGCCTACCAACACCATACCCTCATCATACACCAAAACAACCAACACCACTGCACCACAACACAATCCACCACAACGGCGCTCACGCGCCAACACCAACCACCCGCGTATCGGGTGGGGTGCAGGTATCGGGAACATGAGCCATGGCCAGCCTCTCGGCGCCGTAACCTATTCGAAGGCCTCGGCGCCGAGGACCGTAGCAGCTGTGCCGATCAGTCGGTGCCCTCGGCGGGCCGGTGCCCTTTGAGCTTGTGGTAGGCCACCGTGTCGGTCCACGACGCACCTTCGTGCATACGAATGCTGACCGACTTCGCATTGACCCGCACCACTGGCCACCACCCGCCGCAATACTTCACCTGGTCCCCCTTGGCGATAGTCTCTCGGCTGAAGCTCAGGGCGACGCCGGCGGCTTGTTGCTCGGCATAGACACCTTTCCAGTAGTCGATCTCGGCGCCACGCTGCGCCATGCGTGCGACGACCTGGTCCCGGTATGCACCGGTGGCCGGAGGGAATTCATCGGCATACTCACCGGTCGCGGTGCGCGCCACCACACGGCGGTAGCCATCCAGAATCCGCTGATCTCTCCGTTGGTCGGCTTCTATGCGGTCAAGCCGGTTCTTCACCGTCACCGGGTTGTGCCGGCGGTCGGCCGCAGCCGCGGCCACGTCGGCACGCGTCGCCGCGTTCTTCGCTTCCTCCGTGGCGTCGAGTGCGCGCCGCGTCGCGGTGTGGGCACGTTCGACATTGCGCATCACACGACGCCCACCAGCGGTGTCAACGTAGATCGGCTGACCGAAGGGCGGCAGCAGCTGTGAAGCGTGGTGCTCGACCTCCCATGCCGCGTCGGCAGCCGCGGCGCGGCGGTCCGCCTTATCTGCCAAGGCCTCGGCGCGGTCCCCCTGGCGTGCGGCGAGATCCGCCTCAGACTCGGCAACCGAGCGGTGACTGGCGTCGACCTCCTCTGTGACGCTATGCCCGGCCGCCGTCAATGCCTCCACCGCGCGGCGGATCCGGTAGTGGTCCGGCTGCCGGTCACGGCTGCGCGGGATCCCCCACAGACCCAGCGTGCGAAACCACTTGAACCCCGCTGACTTGAGGATCTCGTTGGTCCCGTCGCCGCGCCGGGTCCCGCGAACCAACGTCCCCTCCGCTGCAGTGTGCGTGATAGTGATGGGCTCCGTCGCAGTCATCTCAACGCACCTCTTCCGTACCGCTGACTGCCACGTCTACCGACTTGTCGAACCAGCCGGGCCGGTCATACCGCCAGCTGTCCCCTGGCGCCCGTATAGGCATCAGCAGCCCCATGAAATTCTCCCCGATCCGGATTGCAGTCGGTCCCAGCTGCCCCGACTTGGTTCGCGTCGGAAACACCACCATTCGGGCACCCGCGCCGGCTTCATCAGGCCGGACCTTGGTGAACTTCGACACCAACGAGGGGTTGTACCCCATCCCGACAATCCCGCCCATGCGTTCATCGTCAGCCGGCACCAGGTGACGCCACTTCGGGAACTCGGCATCAAGACCACGCACGGTCATGGCCTCCCCGGTGCTGAACCGGAATGTCACTACCGGCGCCACATCCGGGTCCGGCGCGTCGATGACCACCATTCGTGAGCCCTCATCGCGCTTCACTGTCTTGGCCAGCTTCACCAATGCCTTGGCGTCAGTGCCCGCCAGGGTCATCGTGAACGCCTGGCCGGTGTAGTCAACCCGCGAGACACCCAGCACAAATCTGTCGGTCGCAGCGGCTACCAGGCGATCGGAACTAAACTCCAGCCGCACCGCTTCCAGAAACGGCAGTCGCACAGACGGAGCCGCCGCGAACAGCAGCGCATCCGACAACACAGTGTGCAAGTCTTTTGCCTTGAGCGTATTCACTTCGCCCACCGCGTCAGCGGCCACGACAGTCGTCTTATCCAATACAGATGTCACAACACAACTCCTCTTTCCGGGGCCTGCCTCCATTCGGCGTGCCTTACATCCCCCATCTTACCGAGGAACACCGACAAAACTGCAGCTAAAGACCAACTCCACCACCGGATTTGAGACACACCCACCACCCCACCCCTGTATCGGGTGGGGTGGTGGGTGTGGGGCAGATTTCCTCCGCACCCCCGGCGGACGGTGCCTGGCTTTCATGTTGCCCAGCCTGCTTTTCCGTTGTGCCCCAAAAGCTCCCTCGCACACGATGATGGTCAGCGTGGCCGCTTATGCACGGTGCATAACGAAATGGGACAACCTCAATTTCCGAAGGTTGATCGCTAACTCTCTGCTGCACCAAGCTATTCGGTAGGAGATGACCACGGCGAACTCCCGTAGGCGAGGTTGCTGAATTGTGAAACGTGTAGCCGGGAAGCCAAACGGATCACCCGCGGCGCGGGTCCTTGGCGCTGTTTGGCCAGCACCAACGACAGCTCTCCAGCCTGGGGGCTGTCAGGGTCGAACGCGTCGGGGCGATGCAGCAGCAGCACCATATCGGCGTCCTGCTCCAGTTGACCTGAGCCGCGTAGATCAGACAGGGCCGGCATCTTGTCAGCCCGTTGTTCGGGCCCACGGTTGAGCTGGCTGACGGCGAGGACTGCGACGTCGAGCTCTTTCGCAAGCAGTTTGAGGCTGCGGGAAAATTCGGCCAGCTCCTGCTCGCGCGATTCGACCTTCCTTCCAGAGCTCATCAGTTGGAGGTAGTCGACAACGACGAGCTGCAGATCTGCCTTCTGCTTGAGCCGGCGGGCTTTCGCGCGGATCTCGGTCATGGTCATGTTCGGAGAGTCATCGATATACAGGGGTGCGGCGCTGATC
The DNA here is from genome assembly GCF_005924235.1 of Mycobacterium sp. DBP42. Lineage (NCBI taxonomy): Bacteria > Bacillati > Actinomycetota > Actinomycetes > Mycobacteriales > Mycobacteriaceae > Mycobacterium > Mycobacterium sp. DBP42. The sequence goes on along the minus strand of NZ_VCMY01000058.1, from coordinate 24,167 downwards.
TCGGCCATCCGACGGGCCAGCTGAGTCCATTCCTGGTCGGTCATGCGCCCTGCCCTCATCGCCTCCAGCCTTACGTTGGCCTCAGCCGACAGCAGCCGCATGACGATCTCGGACTTACTCATCTCCAGTGAAAACACCACGCTGGCCAACTGTTGGCGGATGGAGCAGCACCGCATAACGTCCAGTGCCATCGTCGATTTCCCGATGCCGGGCCTGGCCGCGCAAATCACCATCTGGCCGGCCTGAAGCCCGTTGGTCAAATCGTCTAGCTCGGTGTACCCGGTAAGAACCCCGCGGCTTAATCCCTCGTGAGAGGCGATCGTGTCGAGTTCGTCGAGGGTTGGTTGGAGTAACTCTTCCAACGCTACGAAGTCTTCGGCCACCCTGCGTTCGGTGACCTCGTAGATTTCGGCCTGGGCTCGATCCACCACTTCGCTGACGTCAGCTCCATCAACGCCGGCGTATCCGTACTGCACCACCCGGGTCCCCGCTTCTACCAGCCTTCGTAGAAGGGCTTTCTCCGCCACGATGTCGGCGTAGTAGCCGGCATTAGCTGCTGTGGGCACGGTGGCGATGAGAGTATGCAGATACGGCGCTCCACCGATTCGTGTCAGCAGCCCCCTCCGGTCCAGCTCGGCAGCCACCGTAACTGCGTCGGCCGGTTCACCACGGCCGTACAGATCCAAGACCACCTCGAAGATGTTCTGGTGGGCGGGCCGATAGAAGTCCTCCGGGTACAGTCGCTCGAGAACATCGGCTACAGCGTCCTTGCTCAGCAGCATGCCCCCCAGCACAGACTGTTCGGCCTCAAGATCCTGCGGAGGCTGCCGTGCCGCGTCGTAATGCCCCTGGTGGGTTCGTTCACAGGTGTCATTGCGGGCGTGCAGGTCAGTCATCGGGATTCCTCTGAGGCCTGATCGCTGTCCCGCGCGGCATCGGGGTCCCCGCTTCAATCTCTATGGACATCAACAGTTCTGGGATAATCTGCGCGAATCTGGGTTGCAGCGAGGCGGTGACGTACCTGGCTGCTCCGCGGGCCTCGTGCAGTCGGGGGTTGTTCATGTAGTCGTGTTCCTTTCCGGTGTTGCTCATGACGCCTGGTCCAGGCAGGTAGTGCTCCAGCAGTCGTCGCATACCACTGCCAGGTCGGGATTAAGTTCGTACAAGGGCAGCTCTGGCCGCGCGCGTCCGGCTTGGCCACTGCGTCCGCTACACGACATGCACTCGCCGCCGGTCGCCAACCAGTGCAGCGACGCCGCGTCTGGGTCGGGATTCATGTTCGCGCGACCAGCCGCTCTGATCGCAGGGTCGAAGGCGAGGTTCTGGCGTAGCCAGGTCGCGATCGCCGCCGACAATGGCGCTGTGGGGTTTTCGCGCTGCGCGATACGCGCTGCCTGCACCACTGTGTGGTCAGGGCTCATGTTCGCAGGATCGATGCGGAGCCGCTCACACGCGGCCAAGTACTCCGGCGAACTTGTGCGCGCCCGGATCATCTCCTGACGCTGAGCGGGCGTGGTGGCCGCACATACCCGCTCGTATTCGCGTTGGTCGCGTTCATGGTCTTGCTGCCGCTGCTGGGCTCTGACTGCGTCGTCGTAGGCCTTTTGCAGCGGCGCCAGTCGCGGTCCTGACCCGATGAGGTTCTTGCTGAAACGCCACTTGGCCAGCCGATACGGGTGGCTGACGTCGGCCGGCAGCTCGGCAGCAAGCACCGCCAGCAGGTCCTCAGCTCGCCAGCCGCGTGCCAGCTTGTCCCGGATCGCCCGGCCCAACAGCCACTGCAGCCGCTTGGGCAGCTCGGCGAAAACGGTCGGCATCTCGGCTAACACACGTCGTACGTCGTTCGGGTTGACCGTGACCTCGCTCGGTCGGGTCCGGTGGGGCTTGTGACTGGCCGTTTGGGGGGTAGGGGGGTATTTCCCTTGGGATATATAAGGACGCCGCCGAGAAAAGGGGACGATGCACCCCCCAGACTCGTCCCGTGCCAGTTCATCAACGCCGTCGAGGAGCCGTTTGTGGATGGTGATCGTGGCCGTGCGGCCACGGCCCTGCGCGGGCGTGTAGGTGATCAACTCACGCTCAGCAAGCTTGGCCAGTTCACGGCCTACGGTGCGCTGGTGGTGCGGTACCGGGCACAGCTCCGCAAGCTGTGCGAGTTGCACGCGATCGTCACGCACTCGCTTCCAGCGCAGCGGCAACAGCTCGATCACTGCCGCGAGCACGTGACGTGACGCCCCCGCCAAGCCGAGGGCGTCAGCGGCGTCCTCCAGGCGCCGAGCAACCATCCTGGCGTCGCTCGGCAGAATGCGCGGCCGCAGGGCGACCGAGTTGCCGTTGCTCGGGTGCCGGCAACTCACCAGACGCTCCGCCACTGAGGGTGGCTTGGCCAGCCGATGAAACCGCCGGACGGTCGAGTCTGGGCCGACGTCAGTAACCTGTGACGCCGCCGGCCCAGCACTACATCGGCCTGTCGTCGCGCTGCAACGTCACGCCCTAACGGCGGAACGAGCCAGGGAAACGATGACTGGCTGAAGACAGTCCGCCGCCTACCGGCATGCGAACGTGTCGTACTTGTGTAGTTGTGGCTAACTTCGTGGCGCCGGAATCCGCGCGAACGACACGCCCATGAACGGATCGCATCGATCCTGATCAGATGGTGTTTCGGCGAAACTCCGAAGCCAAATGTTGATCTGGCTTCAGGGTAGGGGCTACCCTGGAAACGACCCGGCAAGGTTGTTCCCTTCTTTCGCAAGGGGATCGAGAGTCGAAGTTGGTAGCTTCGGATCTCACGTGAACTCGGAGTTGGCGCTCCGGTTCGTCGAAACGCAATCCCATTCATCCCCCTCTGGGGGAGGGCTGCGTCCGTGTCCCTTTCGGGCCTTCGATCCCCACTGTTCAGTTGTCAAAGCACCCGCAGGGCGGGCTTAAACGGCTGTTTAACCTCCTATATCGAGTCGTTACCTTTCATCCGACCACGCCACCGGCCGTGAAAATGGGACCGACACACCAGACGCATCCGCCAAAACGCGTCGTCAGAAGGGCTTGTTTGATGCCCGGCGGCCCTCGCGCCAACTGCCACCAAGGTGCGTAAAGCGATGTCACAGACACCACAGCGGCATCAACAGCACCGTTCAGCGTGGTCACGACGCTCGCTCGTGGACCCATTGCCACGCCGCCCTGCGAGCAGACACACGGCAGTGTGGGGTGTGGATCCAGCGTGCGCCAGCCCGGTTTGAGCTCGGCGAGTTCCGGTGCTGACAGCACGATTTCAGCGGTCACGGCATCCCACATCCACATGTCGGGCATGGCCGCCAGTCGGTTTCGTGGCAGTCTGGACCACCATCGACCTTGGCGCCGGTGCTGGAGCACATCGACTGCATCAGTTCGGCGACGCCGTCAGGCCCGATAAGGCAGTCGTGCATGTGCCGGCCGCCGACCGCCCGCAGCAGCCACCGCTGATCCTCAGTCAGCGGAGCGGCGGTCATGCCGACACCTGCGCAGGTTCCCTGGCCTGGGCCACGAGTTCCGCGACCGCAGGATCGCGGTGGCGCCGCTGATAGCAAGATCGGCACAGTCCGTAGGACCCGTGGATGCGATACCCGTCGGGGACGAGCGCGGCCGGCCAGGTACGCGACGCGGGAACCATCGGAATGCCGCACAGGAAACAGGGGTCACCGAACCGGACGTGCGCTTCGTGAAGCCACCGGGCGCTCATCACAGCCCCCCGAACACGTTTGTCGCAGATGCGAAGTAGTGCCGATCCCCCGGGCGTGCCGACGATGGCCCATCGCTGACGCTCTCCTGTAGTGCCTTGGCGCGTTCAACTACATCGGTCATGCGAACTCCTCGGTGGTGTAGATCAACCGCACCAATCCCTCGTAGCTGTTCCACCACTCAAACCATTGACGGATCGACCTAGCCATGTCGGTGCTCCCAGATGCTGCTGTCGGGGTGAGCGATTCGGGTGATGGCTGCCGCGCACAGTGACAGCAGATCGTCGTGCGACATGGCGCCCAGTCCGACAGCGATTTCGCGGAACAGGTGCCGCTCGGGCGTTAGGAATGGGTTGGGGTTAGCTGCGCAGTGTTGACTGATGCCGTCGATGATCTGGTCGACCATCTCGCCGCCGATCTCGCCGATTGCGCCTGTGGTGTCACTCATAGGGCTCGGCCTCCTGTTCGTCTGGAGTGCTTGCAGTGCTTTGGATGCCCGCGCCAGCAGCGCCTTGCGGTTCGTGAACCACAGTGGCCGCGGAGGCGGCTGGTGCAACGCGGATGCGGATCGGGTACTGCCGTGCACGCAGCAGCAGATCCCGCAAATCGCCACTGTCACGTTCGGTGAGCGCGGCGCCGGTCTCCAGCCGTTCACACAGATCCGCGTTAAGCACGATCGTGACTGGCGCATCGTCGCCAGCGCTGCCACTTGACGGGGCAGCGGCCTGTGATGGTGGTGCCTGCGCGCCTCTGAGGTGGATCGGGTCACCGTCGACGTCTTCGCTGCTGCACCGCTCGAATCTGACGGTGCCGGAGAGGTGGTCGGAGATAACGATATGGCGGTTTCCCAAGATGCTGTCGATCTTGCGTGCAATTCGGAAGAGCTTGTGGTCCTGGCCGGCAAGTTGTGGGCTGATCCGATGTCGCACAGTGAAAGCGACCAACTCGGCACTGTCATGATCGATTTCGATGGCGTCGACCGTGGCGCCGTCGCCAAAGAGTGCGGTGTTCGAAACATGCTCACGGAGGAATGCGACCGACGGGATCGCGATGTGAAGTTCGGCCTGGCCGCCGTGCGGGTAGTCACGCGTGGCCTGTTTGTGGCGGCGTGCCGGGAGTGCGGACGCAAGCCTGGTGAGAATGCCGACTGCAGGGGTGGTGCCCGCCGAGTCTGCACTGTGTACGCGACTAGCGTTGTTAGACATACGAATTCCTTTCAATACCATTTCCGTGCGCTGATCCGAAATTGGCATCAGGCCGCCCGCATCGGAGGCTTGCTGCACTGTCCGTGATCGGTGGATGCCATGGTTAGCCGTCCCCTTTCAGATCCGTATGACTGGTGTGGTGGTTACAAGCCGAGGCGGGCGAGCAAAGCCAACGTCTCGCATGGCGCTGTGTCGATGTGGTGGCGGTGGTGTTGGCTACAGGCCAAGCGCCGCTGCTGAATACGGTTGAGGCAGCAGTGCTCGCAGAGCGGGACGCCACCGGGCGTGAGCACCACGGTGTGCAAAGTCCGTAGACGCTGCACGAGGTCCTGCAGGACGCCGCGATCACCGGCGTTGTCGGCGGCCACGGCCCGAGGCAACCGCCGGGGCCGGCCCCGCAGGCGTGAGGACAATGCCCGCGTCATGATGCGGGCACCGTCGCCACGCTGCCGCGACGTACTCGCGAACGCGCCCGGACCCTGCGCAGCGTCCGACAGACCGCATCACTGACACACTGCGGAGCTTCTTGTGGCAGCATGTGCCCGCACTCGGGCACATGGATGTGCTCGGCGCGCGGAATCACTGCAGCCATTTCAGCGGCATGGGCAACCGGAGTGAGGATGTCGGCGCCACCACTGATAATCACGGTGTGGGCCTCGATCCTGGGTAACACGGCGTATTGATCAAAGCGCCGCAGACTCGGTAGAAACCCCACCGCGGTCGCCAACGCTGCGTTGGAAAGAGCGTCGGCGACCACCGCCGCGAAGGCCTGTTGAGAGGCCCGACCGTGATGGCTAAGCCGGGAAAGGGCCGCGCTGAGCGGCGTAGCCACAATCCGTGTCGCCAGCGCAGGCACATGATCGACTGCGGCGGCGACCGCGCCGAGAACCGGAATTGTCAGCATGCGCCCCAGCCCACGTTCGGCCAGCCGGCCCGCCGCGGTCGCACACAACACCAACCCGACGATCTCGAAACGATCAGATGACCGTGCCTGGCCCGCCAAACACAGCGCAGCCATACTTCCCATGGAATGACCGACCAACACCACCGGCCCGGTGACACCGAGCGCCTTCAGGACCTGCCGCAGATCATCGGCGAGCTGCTCAACTCGATAAGTGCCGACCGGCGCACTGCCGGACTGGCCGTGGCCCCGATGGTCGGGGCTGATGACTCGAACGGAGCCACCGAAGACGCGCACCACAGCGTCCCTTTGCAGGGCCCACTCGTACTGGCTCAAACACAAACCGTGCAGAAACACCACCGTGCACCAGCCATCGCGAGGACCCTGATCACGTACCGCCAAAGTCACCCCATCAGCGGTCAGGACACCGATCATTGGGGGACGAATCCCGCCGCGCCGTTTCGCGAGCCCGGTGCTCATGCCACACCACGCCGTGACCCGAGCACAATGGGCGGAGTCACCCCGCTCATCAGAGCGATCGCCGTCCCGTAGAGCTCAAGGACGTCCTCGCGGCGACGATTGCGCCCGTACTCGCTCAAGGTGGTGGGATACGGCAACGACATCCGCAGAGCCCTGACCAGAAGGCGATATGAAACCGTAAACCGGGAGGGGTCCTCGGTCTTGTGCTCGTCGTATTGCCAGGCATATGACAAGCAGGCGTAGAAGTCGTGAAAACCCCAGTGCCGCTGACGTTGTGCAGCTACACGCGCCGCGCGTAACACCGAAACCGCCCGCTTGGCCGCCGCTGACGAAGGGGCGGGCGGCTCCCATTTCGGCGACTTCGGAGGATCCCCACCTTGCAGTACGGCATACCCCGATCGCAGGCAAAAATCCAAGTCATCGATCGACTTGCCCTCGATGTCCTGATAGGGCACCCGCACCGCCCCGGCGTCATCGATCGTGACAACCCATCCGCCGAACTCCAGCCGAGCCACCGGCTGCCCCTTCGCCGCGTTGGCGATGCGCTCAATTGCCACAGTGGCGGTATCAGCACGCATAACGAAACCTCCAGTAGAAACTTCACGTGATGTCATCGAGGCGCCCCCGCCAGCCGTGGCCGCAGCAGCGGTTTGTCCCACTGGGGATCAAGCTCTTCCAACGCGCTGCGGCGATGGGCTGCTAGGGATTTGGTGCGGCCGAGGTAGCGCTGGTTGTGCAGCCACTTTCCCAACGGCTCGCCGGAGGGACTGACATAGCTGCGTGGAACATGAACGTGTCCGAAGCTCTGATGAAACTCCCTGAGCTCACCGAGCCCTGCCTGCCATCGAGCTTCAAGCACATCCCACGCCCATCCGGGTTCAGCCTCGAGAACACCGATCTCCTCCGGGCTCAGCGAGCCGGAGAAATAGCGCCGGCGCATCGAGTGGCAGAACACCCCGAGAGGGAAACCGTCAGCAGCGACGTAATTTTGCGAAGGGCTGCTGTGACCATGCTCGCGTCGGAACCGTGCCAAGGCGGCTACTCCGGCCGACAGCCGCGCGGCTCGGCGGTCATCCATCGGCGCGAACGTGAACCCCACCGAATTCAGGGCCGCGCGCCGATCCCCCGAAAGGGTGCCTTTGCGGCCCTCGCTGCGCTGAGCTGCTACCCACTGAGCCAGGCAGAACCCGTCTGGGCTTTGGTAGCCAACCGGCACATTGGCGTGACCATGCTCGACGCAGAACGCCTGCAATCGCTCGAACGCATCCGCCCAGGCAGCCTCATGTGCATTCCAGGCCCACCCAGCGAACTCGGTGAGCTTGGCCACCTGATGCTCCGCGAGCTGGCCGCGACGATTGCGGTTCCCGCGCACCCACAGGCCAAGGGGAAACCCATCTTTGGTCACGTAGTTGAGCGGAACCCGAGCGTGCCCGTGAGCCTCGACGTAGACGGTGAGCTGCTCGTAGCCGTGATCCCAACCAGGGGTCATCATCCGCAGAGCCCGGATGGCCAGCGCGTCGCGTACTTCGCCGGCCGCCGGCGCGCCGGCGGCGTCAAGCACTACAAACCGCTCACGCCCACCTCCGCGACCCTCGCGGCGACTCCCGCGGCCGCCGGTTCTCGGGGTCAGCTCGGCGGCCAGCTGGGTGTCGTGATCGGCCAACGCCAGCAGCACGCGGTAGACGTGCCGGAACTTCGACGACTTGACCTGCTGCACCAGATCGCCGGCCGAATCGACGAATACCGGCAACACGATCACTGCGGGATCCTCCCGTCCAGGATCCAACCGCAACGCGCGCCCGATGCACTGGGTGATGTCGATGGCTGAGCTGCGCGGAGAGGCGAAAGCCACCGCGTCGATCGCGGGAATGTCGATGCCCTGCCCCAGGCAGCGAACATTCGACAACACCGCCCAACGGTCGGGACCCGGTTCAGCGAGGACGGACAATCTCTGCGCGCGGTGTGCGGGCGTGGTGGACCCGTCGACATGCATGGACATCAGCCCGGGCAGGTCCTGCCCGATGACCTCGCTGAGTGTGGCGGTGAAATCCTTGGAGGCCGCTACGGTGTTGTGAAACACCATGACTCGCCGCAGCCCGTAGGTCTTTGCCGCCGTGCTCAGCGCAAGCTGCGTAGCGACCTGCGCCCCTGGCAGTGCCTTGCCCCCGACCTGCACAGGCAGCTGCCCATCGGTGATGGCCGCACGCACATCGGCGTCAGTGATGGCCACCACCGCCACCACATAGTCCGAGAGCAGTCGCGCATCAATGGCCTGCTTGACACCCATCGGCGCCACAATCGGCCCGAACGCGCGCGGGTCGTCCATGCACCACGCCGTACTGTCAGCCGAACGGCGCACCCTGGGGGTAGCGGTCAAAAAGATCCGAACCGCGGCCCAGATCTTGCTGTCATCGACCACAGTGGCGAACGCCGCATCGAATTTCCCTGCGCAGCAATGCGCCTCGTCAGCAACGACGCTATGGAAGGCCGGCAGCCCGAACTCTTGATGAGCCTGGGCGATTCGCGGCGACGACGTGTAGGTGGCGAATACGACAATCTGAGGGCCACCAGGCCCGGTGATATCGCCAAGCGCGCGCTGCGTCCAGGTCGCGAGTGCTCGGGCACTCGTGGACACCGGGGCCTGGATGTTCTCCTCAGGCCCGATGGTGTCATCGCAGAACACGAACGGCCGCAGCGGTCGCGGGCTGTGCCGCATCCACGCTCGCATCGTCTGCTTGAGTAGCGGGCGAGTGGGAACAAGCACCAGAATCGCCGAGCGCCCATGGCGAGCCTGCTCCTGCGCAATTCGCTGACCGACCAGAGTTTTCCCGGTTCCGCACGGCATGACCACCGTCACGCGATCGTGCTCGCTCAGATGCGAGTTGGCCTGGTCCACGGCCGCCTGCTGATGCGGCCGCAGCGCCACCGAAATGGGACGATCAGTAGTCCCGCTGGGCTGATGGCACGGCTCGGGCGAAGGAATCGCGAGCGCATTATCGAGTATCACGTGCTGTCCCCCGTCAGTCCGATTTCTTCCGCGAGCACTTGTGCCCCAGCGAGGGCATGGGCATGAAGCAAGCAGGGCACGTGGGTGAACAACTCAGGTGCCGAGCGCCCTGACCGCACGTCACAGGTCGGCCGCATTCTGTGCAGGCCACCGTCCCGCCGCGACCGAAACGCGGCAACTGACGGCTGGCGTACGCGCTGCTCATGAGACTTCCTCGCAGACGGATCCGAGGACGGGTGTGTTCGCCACGACCACCGGCCGCATCCGCCCGAAACGGTGGCGAGCACGAAACTCTTTGGTAGCAACGCCAAACCGAGGAACAACACGATGACCGCAGCTGGGTCGGATCAACTCTTTTCGGTCCCAGGTCACCCGGATCCGGGTGATGTGGTCGCTTCCAGTGATCGGGTCCGCGTGATGGACCATCGGGGTATCAACGACAACCCGCCGCAAACCCTCGACATCGTTGTACGGAGGGCCGACCATAAACCAGGTGATGATCCGATCGGGGTCGCACACACGCTGGCGAGTGATGGTGGCGCAATGATCTGGTGTTGCTTCGATGACGTGCGTAGCGATGGACTTGGTGAGCTGGTCCTCGTACCGCCGTAGCCGCCAGTCCCGCCGAAGCTGGTCAGCATGCGTGATCGATGACCACGGATCCGCCAGCGGCATGTTCAACCACACCCGCACACCGCGCACCGCGACCCATGCCATCACCGCGATGGTGACCCACGCCGCAACAGCCAGCCCCCCACCGATGTAGTTGAGGGCCAGCACGGCAACCTGCCAACCGCTGGTCACCGGCTGGTCATACCATCGGGCGCCGGGCTGGTAGAGGCCATCCAAGGCGTGGTCGGAGGCCAGATACAACCCCAACCCGGCAACCACGGCGGGCCACCACCGTCCCTCTTGTGCAGCACGCCAAATCCGTTGCCGCAGAATGAATACCGCAACCAGTACAGAACAAACAATGACGGTTTGAAACGTATGGGTCATGACCACATCGACATCACCGACAGTCAGGATCGCATCTGTCATGACCCGAACTCCTCGGATGCAGAAGCCGAGGTCGAAGGGAACACCCGTGGATGCACATGGCAGGCGCCGCGGCACTGGCTGGTGCAAAGCTGGATATGCCAGCCGGTCAGCCAGCCGGCCAACCGAACATTGAGGCCAGCCTTACCAATCGCGGTGCGAAAATCCCTGCGATCGACAACCACACGTGCGGCGCCTTCCGCCCGGTCCAGCGCAATGCTGTCGACCTCAACATCGAGAGCGTTTCGGATGTAGCAGCGCGGATCCTGATCGAACGCGACGATGCTGACCCGCCCACCACCCAGCAGCGCTTCCACACCATGGATCCGGCCGCCACCAACACCGATGCACAAGGCGGCCGCATCCACCCCTGCCTTCGCAGATCGCACCGCGATCTTGGCGCGTTCGCCACAGCGAGCGATGCTGACGATGCGCACCACCCCATCGGCAACCTCGGGGATCTGTTGGACCATCGCCCGCACCAAGTCCTCGTCACGCACCGTTTCGGCAACCGCGGTCATGAGATGCCCCTGGAGCTATCGATCGGCTGGCCGTCGCCGACGCCGGGGCAAACCTCAGTGCACCAACGGGGGTGGTGCGTACCGCCCTCCGGCTTTGACCACTGGCCACCGCTATCGCTGCCGGGTGAAAGGGGATCTCCCGGCGTGGGATGATCGTCAGGCGGGCCGTCAATGATGATCCGGACCGTTGCCGAACCCGGTACCACAACAGTCCCCTCGGGAGTGCCTCGCTCACTCAATCCCACGGCCAGCACAGCCGCTGCGAAGACAATGGCCGCTGCATACAGCGCATGAATGAGCCAGGGCTGGAGCGTGGATGCTACTTCCGGCCGCACGGGTTCTGTGGGACCGACCGCCGGTGACGGAGCCTCAGTGCTCATGAGTGAAGTCCTCTCTGTTGCGGAAATGAAGCGGTGTCCTCCCAGCGCGGCACACCGTCGACGACCGGGATCCGGCCGGCGGCCAGATCCGCACTGAACTGCCGCACCGCCACCTGCATGGCAGCGCAATCCCGCGCACGCCACAGCGCGCTGAGGTCACGGGCTACCCGATCGGCGCCGTCGGGATCGGCCGTCACCAGCGCACACAGCAGATAGATCACGCCGAACCGCAGATCATCGCCCGCCGGCTGCCCGTCGCTGACGGACCCCGTGATCCACTGGTCCAGGTGCTGGGCTACCACCGAGCGCGCCGTGTCGCTCATCCCGGAGTACGTCCGCAGATGCGCCGCTACTCCAGCGTGGGTATCCAGGCGCCACTGACGCACGACCTCGGCGGCCTGTACCGGCGGTATCACCGACCAGTCCAGCGACGACAACCGGGACGCCAAGTCGTGCAATGGATCTGGCCACGAACTTTCAACAATGCGCTGTCCCGTCTCGGTGTGCACAAGCGCAAGGGAACCCGTCAGCACTGCCGCTCCGTTGTGGTCGACCTCCACGTTCGGGGCGATCACCACAGAGGGGCAATCGGTGCGCTGAGCGGTCACCGTCATCCACCCCCCACCGGGAATCAGCACTGCCTGCAGGACAAACGGACTAGTCATGCCGACCGCCTGATGCCAGTGCCTACCGGGATATCGGAGGTGTCGGCGATCAGAGAACACCACCGCTGATCCACGCCGTCATACCTCGGATGAGCGGCACCGCTCAGACACAACAACGGGGTATCCGATGCCAGATACAGCGGATGATGCGGCTGACCTGCCGCCGTCCAGCCCCACACCCCCAGCTGCCCACCGCGAGAGCACACACCGCGCCACATCATCGCCGCCACCTGCCTGGCACGGCCAGGGTCGGCATTGGCTCCCCACGCCAGCACGATCAAGTCGAAGCGCTCAGCCACCTCACGTAAGTAGAGGTCATTGTTCGGGCCGACCGGATCATCCCAATGTGCAAGATCATCGGGATCGGTTTCGACGGCCGCGTTCAAATTGACCAGAGTGAACCGGCCATGGCCACCGAACCGCACCAGCCGAGAAATGGAAAACACGGTCGGATCGGTATGGAACGCACCGGCTTTCGAAGGATTCAGACACACCACCGCCACCTCGGGTAGCCGCCGATCCAAACACCGGGTGAGCCGATACCGGTACCGGCCATCCTCCGAGAACTCCGCCGTGTTACCGCTGTTGGGAAAATGAAGATCAAGCGCAAGAGTCATGACTGCTCCCGGGAATTCGACTGCGCAGTACGTCAACACGGCGCAACTGCTGAAAAGCGAAAACGATCGAGGCCATACAGAACGGGCCGGTCACCGCGCAGCAGCGCACCTCACGGGCGACATGCCACCCAAGGATGCAGTCGGTGACCGCCCGGGTCATGCCCGAGGCCGGGCCCGCAGCGACCACCCGGTAGCCGTCCTCGGGGGCCGCGGTGATTCGCCCCAGTTCGCCCGACGGCCCGGTCAGGATCGTCACCAGCCCCCCAGTAGTCGGCAGCGCCGCGACCACAGGCACCCGGCGCTGCCCGTCGACCCAGATCACATGGCCAGGACGAAGATCACGGGCAGCGCGGATCTGAATCATCAGAGCTCCCCCTTTGCGGCACGGGACCCGCACAGCGCCCAAAAAACGTGCCGGCCGCCGCCGCGGGGCCGAATCCGGCGTACCAACCCGCGGCCGGCTAACAGGACAAGCTGGCGGTAAACCGCCTCATTTGTGACCTCACCAAACCCACTGTCACGCACACGAATTAGCAGCTCCGAAGTGGTGATGGCCCGACCAGGCGCCAGCTGCTCCAGCAACGCGGCACGCAACTTCTCAGAATCCAGACGCGACCCCCCGACCGGCCGCACCTGCCCGGCGGCAATCCGCTCGGCACTGTCCAGGGCCCGCCGAAGCAGACCCGCATACTCGTTCTTGCCGACCGGCTGCGGCATGGCCGCGCCCAACTCCGCCAGCGTCGCCAACGGCTGGGCCACCCTCAGTTGCAGGGCGGCGATCCGAACATCGTCAGCGGGGATACCGGCCGCACCCAACACCGCCAGAGCTACCTCGGCGCGAGATGCCTGCCGCGACCCCGCCGCCGCGGCGCGCCGCGCGTTGGCCGTGGCCCCGGCGCTGCCGAGATCCCGGTTGTTGGCGTAGCCGCGAGCCCGCCGGGCTGACCCGCTCATCGCAGAGCCCCGAACTGTGACCGCCCTCGCTGCAAGATCATGCCGAGGCCCGCTTACGCCGCCGCCGCGGCCGCCGTTCCTTCTCGGTCAACCCGCCCCAGATGCCGCCCTCCTGGCGGCCGGTGGTCAATCCGTAACTGCGGCACTGCATCAGAACCGGGCAATCGGCGCAGATCTGCTTGGCCTGCTCCTGGTCCTCAGGCTCATCACTGAACATCAGCGCCGCCCTACCCTTGCACGCCCCCCGTAGGAAGAAGCTGTCCAGAGTCACGAGCTCCTCAGGCTTGGCGGGCCGCGGCGACTGCAGGTAACGAGTGACACTGCGCACGTCGACCTTGAGATGCGCAGCGATCAGCGGAGGCGGTGTACCCCGATCGTTCATCTCGTGCGCGACATAGCGGTTCATCTGGGCGGCTCGTTGCTGCTGCCCAGCAACCGTGATCGATGTCCCCTCGATCGTCGTCGCGTTCATGACCGCGACGCCTTCCCATTGACGGTGGTGTGCGTCGCACGCGCCGACCGATACATCGACGCCGCGCCAGCAATTCCCAATCGGGCGAGAGCGTCACGGACATCGTTGTGCCGAATCAACGCGCACGGCTGACCGCTGGCAGGCTCGGCAGCAATGCCCAGCCGGCCGAACAGCCCGGTCACAGTGAGCTTCATCCCCTCGGTTGGGCAATCCACCCGCAACCCGTAGCGGTCGAACACCCCCGAGGCGTGCACAGCACCCCGCGCGATCCCCAACCACGATTCCAGGCCCGACCCGAACAGCCACCGTCCGTCGCGATACCCGTAGCGCCCCAGGACCGTCTGCGGATTGCGGATCTGAACCACGTCGGCCCCCGCGTCCCAGCGAACGATCACATCGCCACCGACACCGAGAACTTCTGAAACCCACAGCGCTGTAGGTCTGTGCGCGAACTCGATCTCCAGCCCGGCATCGACGCGCCGCGCGGTGTCGGTCCAGGCCAGCAGTGCGGCCAGATGACTGCCACGCACACAACTGTTTTCAGCGACAGAGCACAGCTCCAGCCGTGCCCGCGCAACCACCGGCGCGTAGTGGCTGCTGGCTACCCGCCTCTGATGCCGCATCACATCGTGACCACGGACACTGTGCGCCGCGTTCATGCCGGCACCGCCTCGCGCTCCGCGGCCAGCAGGGCAGCAACGGCCCGCAGCTGCGCCATCGCCTGCTGCCAGCCCGCCTCGTCCATCCGCCGCTCGGGAACCCACACTCCGGCGTAGACACCATGGCCGACCTCGTCACGGACAGCATCGCCAGCACATGCCTGGCGTAGCGGGCAGTGCCGGCACAGCCGCGACAGCTCACCAAGCTGACCCACCCGAGGCTTGCGGATCGGAGTCCACAACTGCGGCGCCAACACACACACCCCACGCAGGGATGCAGACGACGTCATGTTCGTCATCGCCGAACCACCGCCGCTCGAGCCGCAGGCCGTGCAGCAGGGGTGATCTCAGCGATGAACCGCACCGCGGCCGCCGCCACACGACTGGCAGCCCCCCGGGCGTCCGCGCCAGTGGTTACCGCGGCCCACAGCACATCGAATTCGCGCTCCAGGAAGCCAAACCCCTCGTGACTGGACGACAAGGCCCGCCCGCGTGGTCCCACAAACGGTCGCGCCGCGCGCACCTCAGACATCGCGGCTTGGCAACGCAACTTGGCTGACCCGGACCGTTCACACAGGTCAGCCACAAACCGTGTCGCCATGGCGGCGACCTGAACAGCCTCCAGCCGGGCCAGGCCGACGCGATTACCGCGAACCTCGTCCCATAACTCGTCGATCTCCTCGCGCAACACCATGGCGCCCTCTTCGGGTGACCGCCACGCCTGGGGATACTCGGTGAAGCTACGAGCCAGTTCACTGCGAATATCCAACTCCGCGTATCGAATCGGCGCTTCAGAGTCGACGATGACGCACGCCGCCGCGGTCCTCATGACAGCACCACCGCAAGCGCGCACGTAGGGCACAAGGCCTCCCCCGGCAGCGACAGCGCCGAGCAGACCTCGCAGGACCAGGCGCAGTGCAGACACATCAGCAGATCGGCGTAACGCACCGGCTCGACCGGTTGCTGACCGCAAACCAAGCAGCGGTCCTCGTCCGGCCAGCTAATGTCACCCGAGAGGTCGCCGGCAAGGGTGGCACTCAGCGCCACGCCCTCATCGCCGCTGGTCACACTGGGTGTGAGAAGTTCATTGATGGATTTGCTTGATTCGGCCAGAGCGCAAGCTCTACCCTTAGATCGACTCGGCAAAGTCGTTCTCCTCTAACGGGAGAGACCCGGAAGCGAAGCGCTCAACTTCTCCTCCACCCGAACGCACGTGGGCCTGTCAGCTCCGACGTTCAGATCCCTTGTACGGACCCCCTTCGGGGGGATTCCGTGTCTCTTGGGAGATCTCTCTATGGATATGTTCACCGCGCCCCTCGGGCCGCGGTCAGCACCGCAGAAGCATCACCACCTTCGACTCGATGCGTGGGTGCGTCATGTCAGATCGCCTGCCCGTGAAGCACGGCAGCAGCCGCCTGGTCGACGAGCCGCTGCAATACTCGCCGCTGTACCGGATTCAGCCGCGGAATGAACTTGGCCAGCAGCGCCGCCTCAGTCCCATCCGGACGCATACGACTGGGGTAGAGCGCCAGGACCGGTTCACCGCCGGCGGTGGGCACGGTGGCGATGAAACCGCCATCGGCGACGTCTTGGCCGCATGCATGTACCAACCACCCACGGATGAGAAGTTCACGGGCCCACCAGTAGGCCACCCGCACAGCCGAATCGGGCTGCACTGTGAGCTGAGGAATCAGATCGATTCGCGGCGGAACCATCGCGGTGCCACCGAGAATGCCGTTGCGGCGCAACGCAGTAGACAGACGGGCGATGTCATCGGCCCACCCCGCCGAACCCAAGCGCCATACCGCTTCGGCCAGCACAGCGGACAGCGGGTTCGGCGCGCCTCCGGTCAGACCACGGGCGTCGCGGATCACCTCAACCACGCGGTAAGAAGCCAGGCGCATCCGCACCACCGCGCTGGAGGTCAGATTGTTGAAGAACAGGCCGTGCAGAACCAAGTCTTCGGCGGCAGCGGCTTGGATCCACCAGTACAGCGGGCGCACCGGAGTCGCGAGTTGAGAGCCGCAGTGCGTTGGCAGGGGGATCGGCGCGAAGTTGGGCGACAGGGGTCCTTCGCCCGGAAGTTCAGGCACCGGTCGGTGGGTAGCGGCGTGATTGCGTGTCATCGGTGCCCCTCCGTTTCCGTTGTCCCTGCCCGAACCATACTCTAGATTAATGCAGCAGTCTATTGCAGCAGTATTTGCAACAACGCGGAGGTCTCGGTGACTCTTTCCCCCTATGAACCTCGCCCCGGGCACCGCATGAGCAGACGCAGCCTGCGAGGTTTCCAACCCCAGGAGTTCGCCAGAATCCGCCGCGAACGCAACCTCGCCGTCGCCGACCTCTCCCGCATGGCCGGCATCGGACAATCCACCGTGCACGCATGGGAGGCCGGCCGCGGCACCCCCACCGTCAACCTGCTGGCACGAGTAATGAAGACCCTCAACGCCCCGATCGACCAGGTCGTGCGCATCAACCCCAGCGAACGCTTCCCCTCGGACTGGCGCGTCGCCAAAGGCCTCGAACAACCCGAGCTGGCCGCCGCCGCCAAGATCGCCACCACCACACTCAGCGGCATCGAGCGAGCCAGCCTGGCCCTGACCGACGCCAACGCCGAAATCCTGTCCAACCTGCTGGGCATCACCGCAGCCGAGTACCGCGCGGCCTACGAGCGCGCCCGACTCCGACCGCCAGGAACGCCGGCCACCTAAACCCAGACCAACACCGCCGGCATCCAGCGAACGAGCCGCGCCGCCGAAACCCGATGCGACCAGTCCCATCGGCATCAGCGGCCGCGCAGGGAGAAGATGCCGACGCAGGGCGCCTGCAGGCGCCGAAGCCCTGCGAATAATGCCGCTGAACACTCTCGATACTCCCTGTCGCATTCCTGAGGAACCCCGCATTGATGCCGTGAAAACCAGTACTGACACCAAAAATTCCAACACTGCGGCACCAGGAAAGTCACGACCTACGGCAAACTTCGTTCCGACAAGCAAACGATCACAATTCGGTAACGATTCGAGGTGTGGGGTGACCGAAACTGTCGGTGCCAGCTGGCACGCTCACACCCATGGCCACCACAAACACCACGCCCACCCCAACCAACTGGGTCGTCGTCGACGTGGAAACCTCCGGCACCGACCCCCAGACCTGCCGCGTGCTGAGCATCGCCGCCCTCGCCCTCAACCCCGACGGCACCATCGGCGACAGCCTCGTCAGCCTGCTCAACCCCGACGTCGACCCCGGACCAACCCACATCCACGGACTGACCCGCCACACGCTCGCAGGACAACCACAATTCAGCGACATAGCCCCGGCCCTGATGACACTGCTGGCCGACCGAATCCTGGTCGCACACAACGCCGCATTCGATTACGCGTTCCTCGCAGCCGAGGCACACCGCGCCAACCTGACCCTGCCCACCTCCCAGGTGCTCTGCACCGTGGAACTGGCCACACGCCTCAACCTCGACACCGACAACCTCAAGCTCGCCACCCTCGCGCAGCACTGGGACATCCCACAATCGCGCCCGCATGACGCCCTCGATGACGCCGCCGTACTTGCCCGCGTCCTGACCCACGCCCTGGCTGTAGCCGCAGACCAACACACCGTGGTACCGATCCGCCCACCCTCGACACTGCCGGCGCCGACATTCACACCACGCACCGCCGCGGCCTGACCCAGCGCAGCCAGCCGATCCCGCACCAGCCACCATGACGTGACCTACAGCTGCCAAACCATCCACACCGTGACCCCCCAACGGCGTACAACGCAGTGAAAACACCACTACGCCAACAGCTCAACGCTAACTCCGCCGGCGAGGGCCTTCCCGCATCAAAATCCGAGTGCACACTCGGTGTCCGATCACGGCAGTACCCTGCCGACATGCCAGACAGCGACAACCGAACCAGGTCTGACCGCGCAGGAACTCGGCCATGAAGATCTTCGGCCGCCCCCGATACTGGGCACTGCTCACCATGGTGATCGCGACCGCCACAGCGCTATACACCGGCACCGACGAATCCGTGTCCGCACAGCCACCGCAACCACTGGCCGCCAACATCGACGAGCTCCTGGCCCAAGTCCCCGTCGTCGATCGCATCGACCATGTCCCCGGCTACCAACGCGGCTGCGGAATCGACAAGAAAACCAAAGAGCGGCAGGCATGCGTTTTTGGTCCTGCGTGGAATGACCCCAACGATCGCAGCGGGTGCGATGCCAGAAATCGCGCCCTTTCAGCAGTGCTGAAAGACGTGAAATATAAAGCGGGAACACGTAATTGCAAAGTAATCGCTGGTGTCCTGGACCCCGACCCCTACACCGGCCAAGTCGTAGATCTCGCCGACATTAACCTGGACCACATCGTGCCCTTGCGGCGCGCATATGACGCCGGAGCCTGGAAGTGGGATCTCCTGCAGCGACGAGTGTTCGCCAACGATCTCATCGAATTGGCCCCCGTCTCAGAAAAGGCGAACCTCTCCAAGTCCGACTCCGGCCTCGACTGGCTGCCGAACTTCCAGCCGTGCGCCTATGTGGTCAGATACCTCACCGTTACCGCCAAATACCAGCTGCCGATCACCAGAAAAGAACAAGCCATCGCCGCGGCCACCTGCGCCCCAAGCTGAGGAACTCAGAGACAGATGACCATCACCGCCCTTGCAGCTGAAGCCCAAGACACGTTGACACAGGTCGCCACCACGGCCGAGTGGCTCATCCTCGGCACCACTGCCGTGATCGCAACGTTTTCCTTCCTGGTCGGCAAGGGCGCGGCAGGAGCTCTCAAAGCATTGCTAGTCGGCGGGGTAATGGCCGTCATGGTGGGCCTATTCCCTACTTTCGTCACAATGGGTTCCGGCCTCGCCGGATCCCCCACCGGGCAAGGATTGATCGACGAGATCCTCAACGCCCCAACCACCTCCCCGACTACCACTGCCAGCCCCTCGCCCTCACCGTCGCCAACCACGCAACCAGACCAGGCGCCAACCGAACCCATCGACTGGACCTGGGCGGCATACCTCGCAGTGGCCCTACTGCTGATGGCCGCAACAGCCACCGTCATTGCAGCGATCTGGTGGGCACTTTCCCGACGCCGAGCACACATCCGCGAACGCAACGCCCGCCGCCAAACCCAAATCGATCGTTGGAACCGCGGCGTGACCATACTCAACGCCACATCCGACGCTCTGGCCGAATTCGAATTCGACAAAGCCGAGGTGTACTTCAACCGCCCACTGCTGGGCGTCCTCACCGAACCAGCCAGCGCCGAATTCTACGAGGCCTACGCGGCCGCAGTGAACCTCAAAACCGACGACATACCCATCGACGACGGGACCATCACCACCTTCGTCGACACCGCCACCAAAGCCCACACCGCATTCACCCGCGCCGACGAAAACGCACGCAACAAGGCCAGCCGAGGCATCATCCACAGCAACCAGCGACTCAACCACACCCAACGCCGCAAGGTCGAACAAGCACGCAAATTCATGGCCCAAGCCGCCGACGCCTCAGCCACCCCAGAATTCGCGCACAACGTCCACGCCAAAGCCCTCGAACTACTCGACGACGTCGGCCTACACATCCCCAAACGCCTCATCGACAACGCCACACGCAGCATCGAAACCACCCACCGAGCCGCACTCCCCGCCGGCAGCTCCACCCAGAGCTGATACCGCCCGAAACCCGCCGATCCAATCACCGGTTTTTCGAAACAGAATGACCACTTATCGGCGAAAGGAAATGAGCATGAGCAACGACCAGATCGTGTGCAGGCACATGTTGGTCATCACCCTCGACCACATCGAACAGGCCAAGCTTGACGCGGGCGAGTACGTGTTCCCCGAGCACGTCGACAGTCGCAGTTACGGCACCAAATGCATGGCGACCAACGGATGCGGCGGCTGGATCGAGTGCCGTGAGTCGCACGAGGTTGATGGCAAGAAAGCTGACTGCGGGCCCTACGACTGCGACTGTGGCGGCGAAGACGGTCCGTCCTGCTTGGGAGAGACCGAGGCCGACTACGCACCCTGGTATGACCGCGAGGAATTCGACTTCCACGGTGTCGAGCACACCTGGCGCTACGGGCACGGCTGGACGGTCCCGTACACCGGCTGCATCGTCGCCTGGGGCGACTACGAACTGCCCGATGGCTCCGAGGATCTGCCGCGTGGCGAATACCAGGTCGATGACGACTGGGATGACACCGACTGCTATCTGCTGCTCGTGGCGTCCCAGCTACCGCCGGATCATCCCGCCTGCATGACATAGGGAGTACGGATATGTCAACACGGATCGTCGCCAGGTGTCGTCACTGCAGTGTCGAGATCGGACAAGGGCCATCGGGGGCCTGGGTGCCGACTGATCGCAACAACATCATGGGTGTCTGTCGGAAGGGAAGGATCGGCGAACCGCTCATGGTCCATGAGCCGATGCCAGCCGGGTTGGATGGTGCGGCACGGGTCGAGGACCGTGACGATCCGCCGTGGCGTGTCGTCGGCGTCCGCGAAGACTCACCCTGGCGATCCGACGGATAGGGCGACGGAAGGAATTGCCTTCCGGCACAAGGCCACAGTGACTTTTATCGGCCGACAATCACAGGAGGATTCATGGACAACCAGCCCACTGACAACGTCACCCGATGGGTCATGCGGGAGGAGCAACTGCTCGACCAGATCGGCTCGCTACAGCGCCAGTTGGACGCCAAAAGCCCACAGCGGCACATGATGACGGTCGCTGGCGCAGTTCATCAACCGGAACTCGCTGGAGAACGGTTGCGAGCGAAAATGACCATCCCGGCAGAGCTGAAATCCGCACTTACCGAATCGGTCACCGAGGAACTCAGCCTCGGTGGCGATGCCAGCACAGTGATCCCTTGCGTGCTCGACACGCTCGCCAACGAGGGCTACGCGGTCGAGTTTGTGGGGCTACCCCGACTAGGAGTTGAGAGATGACCACACGGTATGAGCCACCGATGATGACCTACCGCGCAGACCTCCGTCCACAAAAACGGCGACGACCCCACCGGCGTCCCACTCGCTCGCAATGCCCGCAGTAACTGAGTATCAGAGACCGGTCCCCATGGAAGAGCTGCCGCACTGCGTCCGACCGTGCGCAAACTGCCCCTGGCGTAGAGACTCCCCAGCAGGAGAATTCCCGGCGCAGCGGTACACGGCACTGAGAACAACGGCCGGATCCCCCGGCCATGAAGCAGGATTCGACGCGCCGATCTTTGCATGCCACAAATCCGAACCGGGACGCGATCGCGCGTGCGCGGGTTGGCTTGCAGTCGCCGGCAGCGATCACCTCGGTATCCGGCTTGCTCTCACCCGCGGCCGCCTCCCGGCCACCGCGCTGCGACCCGGCCCGGACTGGCCAGACCTGTTCAGCTCATACGACGAAATGGCGGAACGAAACGGGTCGCCCAACACAGACAGCCAGACGGAATCCCGTGACCGCACAACGAATTGGGAGCCCAAGGTGAATGACGCACATGACCTGACGGCCACAACCACAGCCGTCGACGCAGACATAGCGCGAGCACGTGAGTCCGCGCGAATAAGCGAGGCCAACGACAGCCTGCCGAGACCCTACGCCGGCACGCAAGTGACGGTGATCTTGCCACCATCGGACACAATCTCGGCGGACTACATCGAAATGGGCTACGCCGGACAATGGCGACTCGGCGGCGACCTCGAAGGCGTGGTCGTCTACGAAGACGGCGAGATCCTCGCCGGCGATATCGACTTCGCCGGCCCACAAGGCGCGCGCAGGTGGGCAGCGGCACTGCTATCAGCCGCAGAGCTTTCCGAATCTGCCGCAGGCCCCGCCGGCCGCCGGTGCCGAGTCTGCGGGTGCACAGATTCCGCGGCCTGCGACACGATGACCGGTCTCTGCGCCTGGCGGATCACCTACGACGACGAAACCGGCATCTGCACGGCCTGCCAGGTGCCGACGACCCCGCCGAACGCTTAGGCAGCGTCCCCGCAAGGCCCGCACATCAAACAAGCTCCCTGATCCAGCCCAGAAAGCGCCTCACCCGATGACGACATCACACTGCGCGATAATGATCGACGACGCGTCTAGTCGTGACCTCGACGACGCCTTCATCGTCACCGCCCACCCGTCAGGAGGCTGGACAGCCACCATCCACCTGGCCTTGCCCGCCCGGGTCATCCACCCCAACAGCCCAGCCGACCGCCGCGCCCGGGCCCACATCATGACCAAATACCGCCCCACGACCACGGTGCCGATGCTCGGAACCATCGAACGTCAGGCAACACTGTCTGAAACCGAAGCCCGGCATGCGCTTTCAGTCATCACCGACTTCACACCAACCGGCGAGGCCATTGCCACCACCCTGGCCATCAACGAACTGCCCGCCGGCAGCTGCACCCGACTGCCCTATAGCCACATCCCCCACGTCCTTGCCGACCCCACCAACCCCCTACACATTCCCGTGGCCACGGCCAACCAGCTGGCCCAAACACTGCTGACCCGCCGCACCGCGGCCGGCGCCCTTGCGATCTATGACCTCATCCACGGCTACACCGTCACCGAAGACGGTGCCCTCACCGAAATCCCCACCAGCCAACGCACTGTCGGCTACATCATCGTCGCCGAACTCATGATCGCTGCCAGCTCAGCAACAGCCACCTGGGCCATCGACCACGACCTACCGATCCTCTACCGCAACCACCAAACCAGCCTCACCTCCAGCACCGGCGCCGACCTCGCCGCCGACCTCGCCGCCAGCCTCCACGACCACGAACTGTTCACCCAACTACAGCGCCGCACCATCCGCACCCTCGGCAAAGCCACCTACGCCACCATTCCGCGTGGACACCACGCACTGCGCCTAGAGGCCTACACCCACATCACCTCACCACTGCGCCGATACCCCGACCTGATCAATCAACGGATCCTGCACGCACACATCACCGGCCTGCCCGCGCCCTACACCCCTGCCGCACTCGACGCGATCGCCACCGACATCAACACCCGACTCCAAGCCCGAAAACTCGCCACCGAACAGCACTTCAAGCAGCAAGACCGCAAAGCCACCGCCCGCAACATCCTCGACCGCAACTACGAATCACTCAACACCAAACAGTGGCGCAAGACCTTTGACCTGATGACCCAGACTGCACCGGCCCCCGGAATCGGCGCCGAACTGCACCGCCGCCTCACCAGCGACATACTCGTCGCCAACGACCTCACCCGCCTGGCCATCGCCGGCCCCGCCTGGGCGGCTATCCGCACTCGACTGTTCCCCGCCATCCGCGCCGCCCACCCAGAATTCGGGCCCAGCGCATTGGCCGGCCACACCCAACTGCTATCCACCGAACCCATCGACACCGACGTCGCCACCAACCCCGACCGCCCCGGCCACCAACCCCAATTCGCAGTCCGCGCCCGCAGCGGCCCCCACATCGGACAGTGGTGCATCGCCAGCTCGAAGAAGGCCGCACACACACAAGCCGCCTGGGAACTCCTCGACGTCCTCTGTGGCCACCACGAATCCAGCCCCGCCACCGACCAACCCACCTGGCCCACCCC
>NZ_VCMY01000057.1:0-31742 GCF_005924235.1 Mycobacterium sp. DBP42 | reverse complement strand
CACCCGATGGCCCACCCTGCCCCGGACCCACCGGCGAACGCGCCGACTGGTGGTGGCCACCCACCCTTCCAACCACAACCACAACCAACCCTCAATTAGTTTGCTGCGAACCTCGTCGAACGAGACACCGTGATCTGTTGCGAACTCGCGCCGCGTGGTGAGTACCCGCTCGCTACGTTCTGCCAATCACGACACCGGAGCCGCATCACGATGCCTTGGGCGCCGAGTAGTTCGGCTTGCCCAGACCGAGCACGTGTTGGGCGATCATGTTGCGGAACACCTCGAGCGTGCCGCCGTAGATGCCGACCAAGGGTGCGAACCGGTAGACATACTCACTGCGGTCATCGGCTCCCCCGTCGGCCCCGACCGGCAGTGCGGCGATTGATCCCGCGATATCCATCAGATCCGGAGAGATGTCACGCATGGTCTGCGCGAGCGCCACCCGGCCGAAAATACTCGGCGACGACAGCGATGCCTCCAGACGAGCCACGCTACGGCCCAGTCGATACGCGACCGACCCGTCCTCGACGGCACCGGACTTGCCCACCAGCGCAGCCACATTGTCTGCCGCCTCCGCCATGAAGCCGGCCTGGTGCATCATGATCGCAACATCGGCCAGGCCGTCATCGGCCGCCGCGACCGCCCCGTGCTCGGCGTCGAGCGGTTCCCGCACCACGGTCCAACCACCGTTGACATCCCCGAGCCGGTACTTGTCGTCGACCCGCACGTCGGAGTAATAGACGATATTGGTGCGGTCGCCGTCGACGGTGCGGATGCCCTGGATCTCGATTCCGTCGGAGTCAAGCGGCACCAGGAACATGGTGAGGCTCTTGTGTTTCGGCGCTTCCGGATCGGTGTTGGTGATCAGGAAGACGTACTTGCAGTTGTGCGCGCCTGTGGTGAACATCTTGGATCCGTTGATCACCCATTGGTCGCCGTCGCGCACCGCGCGCGTCTTGCAGGTCGCGACGTCGGAACCGCCCTCAGGTTCGGTATAGCCCAGGCACATCCGCACGGTGCCGTCGAATACCCCGCGCAGCACGTCGTCACGGATCTCCGGGGCGGCGAACTTTGAGACGGAACGAGCGATCATGATCGTCGTTCCCCAGGTCACCCACGGCACCTCGGCCCGGCGCTTCTCCAGCTGCCAGATCCGCGACTGCACCCGGGTGAACCCACCGTCGGCCTCGGACTTGAACTCCTTTTCCAGGTATCCGGCCGCGCCGAGCGCCAGGTGCACGCCCTCGTCGAAGTTGTCGCCGGTCTCGCGGTCGCGCCGGATGACGTCCTCGGTCACGATGCTCGAGAGGAACTCGCGCACCTCGGTGCGGAAGGCCGCATCTTCGGCGGACAGTTCGACTGTTGAGAAATCCATGTCTAAACCTTGCTTTCGCGAGCGGCCACAATCTGAGCGATGCGCACCGCGGTGGCACCCGGATCTCCCCCGGCAAGTGCCCAGCCGCGGGCCCGCACCAGGTAGGCGGTAGCCGCCGCCTCGGCGGACACCCCGAGTCCGCCCTGAACATGTACCGCCATGGTGGCGGCCTTGGCGGCTTCCTCGGCCATGAAGACGAACGCCGAGGGGGCCAGTTCCGGCCGCTCATCGGGCTCGTTGTCGAGGAACCACGCGGCCCGGCGCGCCAGGCCCCGCCCGCTCTGGACGGTGATGGCGATGTTGGCGAGCGGATGGGAAATGCCTTGCAGCGTGCCGATCGGCACACCGAGGGTGTACCGCGACTTGGCGAACTCGGCCGCGATCGTCATGGTCTCCTCGACCAGACCTACCAGTGCCGCCGCGGTCAGTAGGCGCCATTCATCCAGGGCCCGTTGATATTCCGTCACGGCGTCGGCACCTCCGGCCAGTACGACCCGTGAGTCCGCGGCTGCCGGATCCACCCACGCCATCGGCAGCTTGCCGATGTTGTCGACACGGGCCGGACGACTGGAGAATCCCAGCTGCACGATGCTCTCACCGTCGCGGACGACGATGTGATCGGCGATCGACGCAGTCGGAATGAGCCGCGGACCACTCGGTGCGACCTGCGCAGGATCAAGCCCGACGATCTGGGTCCCCTGCACGATCTCCGGCGAATCCAACGCCCCGAGCCGCGTGAGCAACCGCGCCCCCACGACGTGGTCGATCCACGGCACGGGTGCCAGCGAGCGCCCCAGTTCCTCGGCCACCAAGGTCAGGTCCACCAGGGTTGCCCCGTCACCGCCGGCAGATTCCGGAAGTGCCATCGTCGTGGCGCCCATGGCGCACAACCGTTCCCACAAACTCTTGTCGAAGCCCGCCGGCTCGGCCGCGCGCACGGCCTCTATGTCCGAGTGCGTCTTGAAGAACTGTCGGTATGCGGTCTGCAGGTCGACGTGATCCTCGGTCAGGCTGTAATCCAGCCTCCGCAGCTCATAGCGGTCCATCAGCTCTCCCGATTCTGGCCGAGGAAAAACTCCGCGGCATTGTTGTAGAGGTAGTTGTCCAGCACGTCGGCCGGCAGGTCGAGTGCGAGCGCCTCGGGCACGACGCGCTGCATGCGCAACACCGGGAAATCCGAGGCGAAGATGACCTTGCCCTTTCCCCGGGTCCGCATGAAATGCAGCAGGGATTCCGGCAGCCGCTTGGGCGACCACGCCGATGTCATCAACCGCAGGTTCTGGTATTTGATCAGCATCCGAATCGCGATGTCCCACCACGGATCCGCACCGTGGATCATGCACAGTTTCAATTCCGGGAACCGGACACACACCCGGTCGAGATGGATGGGGTTCTGTACCTCACCGGGAATCGGCGGACCGGGCAGGCCGGTGTTGACGCACAACGGCAGTTCCAGCTCGGCGCACTTGGTGTAGAGCGGGTAGTACACCGCGTCGCTCGGCGGATACTGGCCGTCGCCCCAGAAGCTCGGGCCGACAACGGTATAGGCCACCGGCAGGTCAGCGGCGACGGCGGTGAGCTCGCGTAACGACGGGATTGGGCGCAGTAGGTTCACCCCGCCCATCGCGAGGGCGAACCGTTCCGGCTGCGCCTCGACGAACTTCCGCGCCGTGACAGATGGCTTGGCCAGTGAGTCCATCAGGATGGCCTTCTGCACTCCATGGGTGTCCATCTCGTCGAGCATCTCCGACAGGTCGATCGGGTCGTACATCGACTTCGGGCCCTTGAAGTAGTCGTCGCGCACCTTTTTCATGAAGGTGGGCTGGTTCTCGGTCTCGCCGAAGTGCACGTTGGCCAGACAGTCAATCACTCGATGTTCGCTGCGTGTCATACCTTTGTCTCCGCCTGTTGCGTGGCCAGGCTCTTGGCCCAGCGATAGTCGGCCTTGCCGTTTCCCAGTCTGCGGATCTCCTCGACGAACAGCACGTCCTTGGGGAGTTTGAACCGGGCCAACCGGGTCGCGCAGTGCTCCCGCAGCGCCGGCACGTCGACGGTGTCGCGGATCGACACGAGTGCGACAACCTCTTCACCCCATCGCTCACTGGGCCGGCCGACCGCCAGTGCATCCACCACGTGCGGGTGTGCCCGTAGGACTTCCTCGATCTCTTCGACGAACACCTTTTCCCCACCGGTGTTGACCACCAGCGAATCCCGGCCCAACAGGCGCAGGGTGCCGTCGGCGTCGAGTGAGGCGCGGTCACCCGAGACCACCACCCGTTCGCCGACCACCTCGGGGAAGGTCTTCGTCGTCGCTGCCTCATCGTTGAAGTAGCCGAGGGGAATACGGCCATTGCGCGCCACCCAGCCCACCTCGGTGTCGCCGGGCTCCAGGAAACGGGAGTAGTCGTCGGCCAGTACCAGTCCGCCGGCCCGCAGCTGGAAAGTCTCGGCGGTCGGGGTTTCGCGCTGGGTGTGGCCGAACCCCATATTGCCGGTCTCCGAGGAGCCGAATCCGTTGATGATGGTGATCTGCGGTATGTGTTCCAGCAGTGCGCGTTGATGTTTCGGATTGGTGGCCGCACCGCCGGTGCCGATCGCGAACATCGACGACAGATCGTAGGAGCGCCGGCCCAACTCCTCGACGATCGGTCCGGCGTAGGCGTCGCCGACCATCGTCATCAGCCCGATCTTCTCCCGCTGTGCGGTTTCCAGCACCGTACGCGGGTCGAAGCGAGGCTTGGTGTCGTGCAGCACCACGGTCTGGCCGGAGAGCAAGCCGGAGAACGCAGTCCACATCCCGGCGGCGTGCATCAACGGCGACACCGCGAACCACGGCGGGCCGGCGTTGGCCACCTTGTCGTGGATCTCGCTCACCTGATCGTGGTCGGCCCCGTTCATCGACGACACGTAGATGTCGCCCTGGCGCCACATCACGCCCTTGGGACGGCCGGTCGTGCCGCCCGTGCAGACCATCAGCAAGTCATCAGCCGACGGAGCGATGCCGTGGTCGGTATCCCCCTGCGCCAGCGCGTCTTCCAGTGTCGCCGAACCCGGCAGCTCGGCACCGTCGCCGTCGTCCACGGAGATCAACAACTCGGCAACACCGTCACCGAGCACGGAAGCAAACTTGGCCCCCAGCGAGCGGTGGTAGATCACCGCGCGAGGTTTCAGGTAGGCCAGCAGGTCGGCCACCTCGCCCGGCGAGTAGTAGTAGTTGACATTCACCGGGACCGTGCGCGCCTTGAGGCAGCCGATCACCATCTCGGGGTACAGCTCGTTGTGCATGACCAGCGCGACCACGTCTTGACCGCATTCCCAGCGGTTCAGGTCCCGCCGTTCGCGGTACGCACCCAATCCGCGCGAGGCCAGGAAGTTGGCCAGCCGGCGGGTGAGCTCCGCTCCCTGCGCGAAGGTGGTGCGGCGAGCGCCGCAGACCGTCATCTCCCGGTCGGGCACCGCCTCGGCGATCGCGTCGACGACGGCACCGATCGTCCATTCGGCCATGGCGGCGGCTAGACCGACACCAGACCCGCGACACCGGGCGCAGTCCGGGTCGGGTCGCCGAGCAGTTCAAGAGCGTTGTCGCGCATGACCTTCCGAGTGTCCTCGAGGCTGAACTCCGGGAACTGCGGAATGTCGGCGGTGAAGGTGGTGGGATCGGCAAGGCCCTCGCCGTGCGGCCAGTCCGAGCCGAACAGGATCTTGTCGACGCCGATGGTGTCGGCGAGCAACTTCACGTCGTCCTCGTAGTACGGCGCGATCCAGACGTTGTTGCGCAGCTGCTCGACCGGATCCTCCTTGAAGTGGTATGGCGCATTGTTGGCCGCCTTCTTCAGCCGCTTGATCAGCCGGTAGACGAAGTAGGAACCGTTCTCGATGCTGCACACCTTGAGCTTGGGATGCCGGGTGAACACCTGGTGCACGATCATCGAGGCCATGGTGTCGTGGATCGCGCGGTCATCCATGATGACCATGTCGAGCGGATCACGCCTGCCGAAGCCCTTGAATACGCCACTGCCGCCCCACAAGGCCGGGACCGCCATGTATCCGGAGTCCGACAGATGGAAGACCACGGCGACACCCGCCTCGGCCAGCCGCGCCCAGACCGGATCGTGCGACGGGTCACCCAGGGACCGCGGCCGGACCGCACCCGGAACCGGGGCGGGCCGCACACACACAAGCTTGGCGCCGCGGCCGATCACGAACTCGACTTCCTCGACCGCCTGCACCGGATCCGCCAGCGAGATGATCGGTGCGGACACGAAACGTCCGTCGGGCCGGTCGAATCCCCAGTCTTCGTCGAGCCACAGGTTGAAGGCATGCACCGAGGCCATGGTGGCCTCGATGTCGTGCTTGAGCCCCTCCTCCACACCGCACGCGAAAGTCGGCAGCATGAACACGGTTTCGAGGCGCTGCCGGTCCAGCACCTTGAGCCGGGCATCGCGGTTCTGGTACTCGGGGTGGTCGGAGAGCCGGTCGACCTTCATCAGGGACGCCGGGTCGACGCCCTCGGGGATCTCGCCACGGAACAGCAGATCCAGGCATCCTGGCTCGATGATCGGGTCGAAGGTCGGGTTGGGGATGAAGTGGTTAACGGTCCCGCCGAACACCGCGAGGGTCCGTTTGCCATCCTGCACCATCTGGACGCCACGGCTTCGGAATTCCTTGGGCAGGTGCCGGGTGAAGGCATCGATCGGCTCGTAGTAATGGTTGTCGACGTCGACGGCGAGGTATGGAAGCCGTTCGGGAGCTTCGGTCATGTCATCAACCTTCTTTCAGGGGCGGGAAATTCGGGGGCCGTTTTTCGAAGAACGCGGTGATGCCCTCGACAAGGTCGGGCCGAACCATGGACTCGTGCATGAGCTTCTCGGCTCGGTCGCTGACGTCGACAACGTTGTCATGGGCGTCGCCGTAGAGCTGACGCTTGATCACCGCCATCGATGCCGGAGAGCAGTTGCGGGCCAGATCCTCGGCATACTCCAGGGCGCGGTTCAGTAGATCCTCGGGCGCGACAACCTCTTTCACCAATCCGAGCTGGGCAGCCTCCTCGGCGAAGAATGTCCGGCCGGACAACAACAGGTCCGCCGAGACGCCCCAGCCGGCCAGTCTCGGCAGGATCCAGGTGATGCCGTATTCGCCGATCAATCCCCGGCGCGGGAAGGCGGTGGCGAATTTCGCTCGGGCCGCGGCGAATCGGACGTCGCACATCAGCGCGTGGGTGAGGCCGATGCCAACGCAGGCCCCATTGATGGCGGCGACCACCGGCTTGCGCAGCTCGGTGAGGAAATGCGGGTGGCGCTCGCCGACGATCTTGCTGACGTCGGTGTCTTCGTTGATGCTGGCGCCCAGATCCTGCATGGCGCCCATGTAGGCGCCGGCGCAGAATCCGCGCCCGCTCCCGGTCAGCACGATCGCCCGCACCGCGGGATCGGTTTCGGCGCGGTCGAAACTCGCGTAGACGCCGGCGGAGATGTCCGCACCCCAGGAGTTGAGCCGGTCCGGTCGATTGAGCGTGATGACAGCCACGCCCGCGTCCGTCGTCTCGTAGAGAACCGCCTCGGTCCCCACACTGTCAGCGACCGTCACGCGCCGATACCTCCCCGATGCCACACCAGCCGTTCAGACATACATACTGTATACCTATCGGTAGTGCATTCCGCAAGCTCGGCGCTACCGCCACGACCTGCACAAAGACGGTTCAGGCGTCGATCAATCCGAGCTTCCGATAAGCGGTTTCGATCTGGGTCTTCGCCGCTTCCGGCAGGAACGCCTGAGGCGGACGGGAATGCGGGTAATCGCCGATGGGCATTCCCAGCACCAAGGCGGCGTGCTTGAAGGCGCCGGCCCAGTGGGTGAAGTAGTCGGCCCGGCCCGGATAGCAGGTGAACCAGGAACCCATGTCGAGGCCGAATTGGTCCAATCCCGACTCCCGACCGAAGTCCATCGCCTCGATGAGCCGGTCGGCGTACACCAGATCCCAGTACTCGGTGAAGATGCGGCGTTGCGGGGTTTCATACAGGTACCCGGCCGTGCCCAGCTGCGCCGGGCACACGATGCCCTCCCGAAGCCAGCCTGCCCGGTACACGGTGGTGTCGCATTCCCAGACCGCCAGGTACGGAGCCAGCTCATGCAGACGGCGGCTCGCGGCAGGCCGGAAGGCGCCTTCCTTGGTGGCGCACACCGCCGGGATCGCCTCGGCGATCCCGGCGCTTTCGTCCGGTGTGAGCACGTAGCCGGAGGACGGCGAGTTGAACATCCCGAGGGCGATGTCCGTGCGATCGGCCACATATTGGAAGAAGCGCAGCGCACCCTCTCCGGCGTGTGTCTCCATCATCGGTGTCTGGATGTAGACGATGTCGGCGCCGGCCTGCTGCGCGTGCAGTGTGAGCTCCAGGCAGTCCTTGGCCGAGGTCGCCGCGGTGCAGGCCTGAATGACGACGTTCGGATCGGCCCCTCGGCCCTCTTCGATCGCCACCTCGAGCAGCTTCTTGCGCTCGTCGAGGGTCAGCGCCCAGAACTCCGCCAAACCGCTGGTACACCACAGCATTCGGTGACCGAGATCGCTGACACAGTAGCGCACGAGGTAACGGTAGGCGTCCCAGTCGATGTCGTCGCCGTCGGTTCCGCAGAACGGGGTGTAGAGCGAGTCGCCGATTCCGCGCAATGCCGAGCGAGCCCAGTCCCGCGCTTCGGCTGCTGTTGCCATGACGCCCCCTAGATGAAGTCCGATCCACCGTCCACGTTGATGTTGGCCCCGGTCATGTATGAGTTGCGCTTGGACGCCAGAAAAGCTGCGACAGGGCCGATTTCACTGGGCAATCCGGCGCGCGGCAGGTGGGCGGGATGCCCGAAATGCTCATCGATCGCTGCCATCAGCGCATACGGGTCGTTGCCGTCGACGCCTACCGTGTCAGCCCACCCGCGCAGCGCTTCCGACGAGATGCTACCCGGGGACACCACATTGACCATGATCTCGTCCTTGGCCAACAGCAGCGACAGATTCTTGGACACACTGTTCACGGCCGCCTTGGCCGCTGTGTAGGCCGGCAACCGGGTGCTCTGCCGCTGGGTTGAGTGGGCCGAGAAGTTGACGACGCGTGCCCACTCGGCCTTGCGCAGCAACGGCAATGCCGCCCGCACGCAGCGCACCATGCCCATCAGACCGGCGTCGAACGCCTCCTGCCACTGGTCGTCGGTCAACTCCTCGAAGTTGCCCGCGGCGCCGGGGCCGACCGTGTTGATCAAGGCGTTGATCGCACCCCACCGCTCGCCCACCGTGGTGAAGGCCTGTTCGACCTGGGAGCCGTCCGAGGTGTCGGCGACGATGGCCACCGCCTCCGGCGATCCCAGGCGGGTCAGCTCCCTTGCGGCGGAGTCCAATACGTCGCGGGAGCGCCCCACGATCGCGATCCGCGCGCCGTCCTCGGCCAGACACTGCGCCGTCGCAAAGCCCATCCCCCGGCCACCGCCCACGACGACGGTGGCCGCACCTGCGAATCCCAGATCCATGGCTCAAATAACTCCCCGGTCGCTTCGCTCCTGCCCGCCGGACTCAGGAACCGGTCCAATTGGGGGCGCGCTTCTCGGCGAAGGCGATGGCCCCCTCCTTGGCGTCGTTCGACGAGAACACCGGCCCGAGCAGTTCGCCCTGCTTCTTCCACATCTCGTCGGCCGACCACTCCGAGGACGAGGCGATGATCTCCTTGGTCACGGCCACGGCCAGCGGACCGTTGGCCGTGATCCGATCGGCGAGCTCGAGCGCACCGTCGAGCGCACCACCGGGCTCGGTCAGCTTGTTGACGAAACCCCACGCCGCGGCTTCCTCGGCGGTGAAGCTGTCACCGGTAAGCGCCAGTTCCATTGCCTTCTGGTACGGGATGCGCTGATGCAGACGCAGCAGCCCACCACCGCCGGCCACCAGACCACGCTTGACCTCGGGGATGCCGAACTTGGCGACCTTAGAGGCCACCACGAGATCAGTAGCGAGGACCAACTCGGTTCCACCCGCGAGGGCGAACCCCTCGACGGCGGCGATCAGCGGCTTGCGCGGCGGGCGCTCAGTGAAACCCGCGCCGCGACCGGGGACGTAGGGCAGTTCCCCGGCAGCGAATGCCTTGAGGTCCATGCCGGCGCAGAAGTTTCCGCCCGCACCGGTCAGGACCGCCACCGACAGTTCGGGGGTGTCGTCCAGTTCGTCCATCGCATCGGCGAGTCCCTGGACCACCGCGAGGTTGAACGCGTTGCGCGCCTCCGGGCGGTTGATTGTGACGACGAGGGTACGACCCCGTCGTTCCGTGAGAACTGCGTCCGACATCAATGCCCCTTTGCTCGCAGCCGATAACCCGGAAAAGCCTACTATAGGGATTACAGTACAAAGGCGGCACCCCGTCGGCAGCGCCCGAGCGACGGAACCGCGCGAACGGTGGAAGGCATCCACGGAAGGGCTACCGGTAAGGTTGACAGCGACCAGACCCCGCGACACGCGCGCATAGGCGCAGTTCAGGTGGCGGACGGCGGTAAATTCACCTGCGATTGAGCCGCGGCACAGGGACGACGTGAACAGAATCGATTCGATGGAGGTGCCCGCAGTGGCAAAGCAACCGACCGCTGAGAAACGTCAACGGCGCGAACGTGGATCCATCAATCCCGACGACATCATCAACGGCGCATTCGATCTCGCGGAACAGGTGTCGATCGACAACCTCAGCATGCCGCTGCTGGGCAAACATCTGGGCGTCGGTGTCACGAGCATCTACTGGTACTTCCGCAAGAAGGATGATTTGCTCAACGCGATGACCGACCGCGCGCTGCGCCAGTTCGTCGTCGCCACCCCCTATGTTGAGGCCAGGGATTGGCGTGAGTCACTCGCCAACCACGCCAGGACCATGCGAAAAGCCTTCATGGGTAACCCGATTCTGTGTGATCTCATTCTCATTCGGTCGGCACTGAGCCCCCGGGCCGCACGCCTGGGGGTACAGGAGATGGAGACCGCGATCTCGGGCCTGGTCGAGGCCGGGCTGTCGGTCGAGGACGCGTTCGACACGTATTCGGCCGTGTCCGTACACGTCCGCGGCTCGGTTGTGCTGCATCGTCTCTATGAGAAGAACCGGGCCAACGACAACGCGCCGGGCGACTACGAAGAGACCATGGTGATCGACCCCGAGGTCACCCCGCTGCTGGCGCAGGTCACCAGCGAGGGGCACCGCATCGGCGCGGCCGACGAGAAGAACTTCGAGTACGGCCTGGAGTGCATCCTCGACCACGCGGCCGCACGGATCGAGGCGAATGCCGGTAAGGCGAAGAAGAC
Source organism: Mycobacterium sp. DBP42 (assembly GCF_005924235.1). NCBI lineage: Bacteria > Bacillati > Actinomycetota > Actinomycetes > Mycobacteriales > Mycobacteriaceae > Mycobacterium > Mycobacterium sp. DBP42. The sequence continues at coordinate 21,060 of NZ_VCMY01000057.1, read as the reverse complement.
GCCCGCCCGCCGCAAGGCGGTTTAGCTCGGACTCCGAACCTGAGCTTGTTGTCGAGAAATCCGTGATTCTTCGACAAAAAGCTCAGGTTCAATGGCGTCAGACCTCGATGACCAGCCCGCCGCCCTGACCGCCACCGGCGCACATCGCGGCCACACCGATACCGCCACCGCGACGCTGCAGTTCGTAGATCAGCGTGGTGACCATGCGCGCACCGGAAGCCGAGATCGGGTGGCCCAGGCTGCAGCCGCTGCCCGAGAAGTTCACCAGCTCCTCGTCGATGCCGTACTTGCGCACCGCGGCGATCGGCACCGAGGCGAATGCCTCGTTGATCTCCCACAGCGCCACATCGGACGCCTTGAGCCCGGCACGGTCGAGGACCTTGCCGATCACCTCGACGCCGCCGAGCCCGGTGTCACGAGCTGCGACACCGACCGCACCCCAGGCCCTGACCTTGGCCATCACGTTGAGGTTCTCCGCCGCCGCATAGTCGTCGCCGACGAGGGCGACAGCAGCGGCAGCGTCATTGGTGCCGCTGCTGTTGCCCGCGGTGATGGAGAATCCCTCGATCTCCGGGTGCAGGACCTTGAGCTCGGCGAGCTTCTCCGCGGTGGTGCCGCGGCGCGGGTGCTCGTCGACACTGAACTCGATGACCGAACCGTCGGGCTGGTTGACCTTCAGCGGCACGATCTCGTCGAGGAACTTGCCCGCGTCGATCGCGGCGATGGCCCGCTGGTGCGACCGCGCGGCCCAGGCGTCCATGTCTTCACGGGTGATCCCGGCGGCCTGAGCGGTGTTCCAGCCGACCGTGATCGACATGTCGCGCATCGGCGCATCCGGGGTCTCGACGTGCGTCGGGGTCATCCAGGGCTCGATGAACTCGATCTCGGGACCGAATCCGGGCACCCGCCATTTCATCAGCGGTGACGAGGACAGCGACTGCACGCCGCCGGCCACCAGTACCCGCTCCATGCCGGAGCCGATCTGGGCGGCCGCGTTACCGATCGCGGTCAGCGATCCCGCACAGTGCCGATTGACGGCCTGACCGGGAACCCACTCCCAGCCCAGCGCGTCGGCGGCATAGCGGGCGATATCGCCGCCGCCGTAGTTGGATTCGGCGAAGATCAGATCGTCGATGGACTCCGGGCTGATGCCGGCGCGGCGCACGACCTCGGGCAGGACGGTGGTGATCAGGGTTTCCGGCGGGGTGTTGACCAGGGTCCCCTTGAAGGAACGGCCGATCGCTGTGCGGGCAGCGCCGACGATGACGGGTGTTGGCATGGTTCCACCTTTACGCGATGTCGTGTTTCTGTAACGGTATCAGGACGGGTTTCTACTGCGGTTCGGGGACGTGGAAATGTTCGTCACGCAGCCGGAACGCCTCCTTCGTGCCATGCTGCGCGCGGGTCTTGACGAAGTTGAACTCACCTGGCGCGAACTGCAGGTTGGTGCCGTAGGCGTGGAAGATGTAGCTGGCCACCTCCTCGCCCTGGTAGGCCTGACTCTGCTCGACGAGCCGGAACGCCTCCTTGGCGATCACCACGCCGTCGGCCGGCATCTTGGCCGCCTTGGCCGCCCAGTACCGCGCGCGGGCCGTCACCTGATCGGCGTCACAGGTGTCGGTGAAGATGCCGAGGTGCTCGATCGAGCCGGCCTCGACGATGTCTCCGGTCAGCAGCATCCTGCGGGCCAGCACCGGACCAAGGCGGTGGAAGAACATGTGCAGGCTGCCCAGCGCCGGGCCGAGGAACCGGGTGGCCGGCATCCCGATCTTGGTATCGCGGGCGATCACCGAGATGTCGGTCATCAACGCCATCTCGAATCCGCCGCCGAGTGCGTAACCGCTGATCTCGCCCACGGTGACCTTGGGGAAACCCATGAAATTGTGGTAGAAGCCAAAAGACTTGCGGTCCACGGTGAGTCGGCGACGCTGGCTGGGACGCGACTTCTTCGGAGCGGACTCCTTCGCTCCAGCACTCTGCTCTTCGCGCGAGCGCTCATCGCCATACCACCCATAGGCGTTGTTCATATCCGCGCCGGTGCTGAATACGCCCTCGGCACCGCGCAGCAGCACCACGGTCAGATCGTCGTCGTCCGCCACGATGTCGAGGCAACGCGCGACCTCGTCGCGCATCGCCGCGTCGTAGGAGTTGCGCTGCTTGGGATTGTTCAGCGTGATGGTGGCGATGCGGTGGTCCGCATCGACCTCGAACAGCACCCGGTCATCGGTCATGCGAAATCAACCTCGCTTCAATGGTTTTGTCGTTGCCGGCGGCCAGCGTGGTGTGCCGCGCAGCGGTGAGATGGTCGGCCGCGAGCTTGGTCGCCCGGGCCGTGTTGCCGTCGGCGATCGCGTCCACCAGCCGTTGGTGGTCCCGCAGTGCGGCGCGCATGGTCGAAGCCGACATACCCGCTTCGCCCTCACCGGTCCATACGCCGGACTCGTGCGTCGACCAGATCAGCTCCAGGGAGCCGATCAGCAGGATCATCGGCTCGTTGCCGCATCGAGATACCAATGCCTCGTGGAACTTTCGGGCGTTCGGCACATACTGCGACATCTCGTCGAAATAAGCCACCTGCCGGTCGATCTCGGCCTGCAGGTGCGGCACCACCTCAATGGCGCGGTCTTCCCGCGCGGCGCACATCCCCGCGCAGATCGGCTCCAGATGCAACAGCGCCTCGCTGACATCGGCGGGCGTGGCCGCGCGGGTCTGCAACACCATGCCGATCATGTGGGCAGTGCGGTCGGCCGAGGGCATCTGAACCACCGCTCCCCCGACGTTTCCGCGGCGCACCGAGATCAACCCGTCGGTCTCGAGTAGGTGGATGGCCTCGCGCAATGCCGGCGGGCTGACCCCGAACTCCTGGAACAGGCTCTCCTGGGTGGGCAGGATGTCACCTTCACGTAGGCGGCCGGACAGGATGTCGTCACGCAGCTTGGACGCGACGATCTCGGCAACCCGGGGCTGCCGGATGCGCCGCGCGCGTCCTTCCATCGGAGACCTTTCCTTGCTAACTTGTACAAGATAGTAACCGCATCGCCTACTGTATGGGCAACTGTATGGACAGGGAAGGTTGGAATCCAGGTGAGTGACGGTTCGGTGACCACGTCTCGCGCGGACTCCATCCTGCGCATCACCTTCGACCGGCCGTCGCGGCGTAACGCGTTGAGCCACGAGATGATCGATGATCTGGTCGGCATCCTGACGGCGGCCGCCTCGGATGACTCGTTGCGGGCCATCGCCCTCACCGGGACCGGCGACAACTTCTGCACCGGGGCCGACTGGGTCGCCACCAACGAAACAGGTCAGCGGCCCCGCGCCGGCGACCTGGTCCGGCGGATCCCGCACACCGCACACCGCGTCATCGAATTGGTCGCCACCATCCAACTGCCGGTGGTGTGCGCGGTCCGCGGCTGGGCGGTGGGATTGGGCTGCAACCTGGCGCTGGCCGCCGATTTCACCATCGCCGACAGCGAGGCGACATTCTGGGAACCGTTCATGAGCCGCGGGTTCACCCCAGACTCCGGCGCGACCTGGCTGCTGCCCCGCCTGGCCGGGGTGGCCCGGGCCAAGCGCATGCTGCTGCTCGGCGAAAAGGTCACGGGGTCCCAAGCCGCCGACTGGGGGTTGATCCACGACGCGGTTGCCGTCAACCAGTTCGATGAGACAGTGGACTCCTTATTGGCCCGGCTGGCCGCCGGGCCGACCGTCGCGATCGGCCTCGCCAAACAGGCCATCGCCTTCGGCCAGCACGCCACCCTGTCGCAATCTCTCAACCAGGAGCTGTCCAATCTGGAACTCTCCTGCCGCACCACCGATTTCAAAGAGGGCCTGGCCGCATTCCGGGAACGCCGCGACCCGGACTTCCAAGGCCGTTGAACTAAGGAAACCGATGACTGCAATTGCTACGTACGACACCATCAAATACGAGGTCGACGGCCACAAGGCCACCATCACCTTGAATCGGCCCGATGCGCTCAACGCGCTGTCACCCCACATGATCACCGAGTTGCGGGCCGCCTATGCCGAAGCGGAAAACGACGACAACGTCTGGCTGATGATCGTGACGGCCACCGGCCGGGCGTTCTGCACCGGCGCCGACGTCAAGGAGATCCCCGGCGACGGAAAGGTCCTCAACGAGCGGCCGTACTTGTCCACCTACGAGCAGTGGGAGGCGCCGCAGGAGGGCACCCCGCCGTTCCGCAGCATGGCCAAACCCGTCGTCGTGGCGATCAACGGAATCTGCTGCGGGGCCGGCCTGGACTGGGTCACCACCGGTGACATCGTGATCGCCTCGGACAAGGCGACGTTCTTCGACCCGCATGTCAGCATCGGCCTGGTGGCGGCGCGCGAGATGGTCCGGTTGGCCAAGGCTCTGCCTCGTTCGGTGGCGCTGCGAATGGCGTTGATGGGCAAGCACGAACGCATGACCGTCGAGCGCGCCTACGAACTCGGACTGATCACCGAGATCGTCGAACACTCTCAACTGCTGGAACGTGCGCACGAGATCGCCGACACGGTGTGCCTCAACGCCCCGCTGGCGGTGCGGGGAACGCGGCTGGCCATTCACAAGACCCTGGATCTGCCACTGCACGAGGGTGAGATCCTGGCCGAGACCTTCCGTGAGCGCGTGGTCCGCACCGAGGATGCACTGGAGGGCCCACGCGCGTTCGTGGAGAAGCGCAAGCCCAACTGGCAGGCGCGGTAATCGTGGAAACCATCCTCCTCGACTTCGACCACGAATCACGGGTCGCCACCGTCACGCTGAACCGGCCGGAAGCGCTGAACTCGTTCAACCGCGCGATGTGCAAAGAGATGCGCGATGCCTGGCACGCCGTCAAGGACGACGAGGGCATCAATGCCGTGGTGTTGCGGGCGTCCGGCGACCGGGCGTTCAGCGCCGGGCTGGATGTGAAGTCCAGCTACGGGCAGCCCGAGATCGTCTGGAACCATGAGGATCCCGGTGAACTGCTCAGCCCGAAGTGGCAGAAGATGTGGAAGCCGGTGGTGTGCGCGGTGCAGGGGATGTGCACGGCCGGTGCACTCTATTTCGTCAACGAGGCCGACGTGGTGATCTGCTCGCAGGAGGCCACGTTCTTCGATTCGCATGTCAGCGCCGGGTTGGTGTCGGCGTTGGAGCCGATCGGCCTGATGCGGCGGGTCGGGCTCGGCGATACCTTGCGGATGGCGTTGATGGGCAATGACGAACGCGTCAGCGCCGAAACCGCACTGCGGATCGGACTCGTCACCGAGGTGGTGGCCCGCGACCAGTTGTGGGGCCGCGCAAACGAGATCGCCACCACCATCGCTGCGAAACCGCCGACCGCCACGCAGGGGACCGTGAAGGCGATCTGGGAGTCTCTGGACAAGCCGTATCGCACCGCCATGGACCAGGGCCTCATCTACACCCGGCTGGGCAATCCGATCGCCAAGGCCGAGCTGGCCGCGCGCCCCCTACCCAAGACAACACCCCGGATCCGCTGATGGCCCACCCACTTTCACAGCGCATCGATGACGTCCTCGATCTGGACCCGACCGCGAAAGCCATTCAGTACGACGGCCAGTGGCACACCTGGGCCCAGATCGCGACATTGGCACGGCGCATCGGTGCGGTGTCTTCGGGCACCCGGGTCGGCATCATGTTGCGCAATCGACCGGTACATGTGGCGGCGCTGCTCGGGGTACTGGCCGCCGGCGGCACCGTCGTCGTGATCAACCCGTCCCGCGGCGACGAGCGCACCCGCACCGACATCGAAAGCCTCGGCCTGCCGGTGCTCATCGGGCTGGCCGAGGACATCGCCACCCTGGCGGCGCCCTCCCCCACGACGACGACCGTGACGATCCACGATCTCGACACCGAACCCGAGGTCAGCCCCGCCAAGAACCCGTCCGACGATGCGGGTCGCCCGGGCGTCGCGGTGTGGATGCTGACCAGCGGCACCACCGGCCCACCCAAGCGCGTGGACCTCACCTACGACATGCTGGCCCGCAGCGTGATCGGGCGTGCCCCCGAAAACTCCCCGGCACCAACTGAATTACGTCGCGGCGTGGCGATCGTCAACTCGCCGCTGGTACACGTCGGCGGCGTGTTCCGAGTGTTGTTGTGCATCGCCGAGGCCCGGCCCTTCGTACTGCTCCCCAAGTTCGACCTGACCCGCTGGGCCGATGCCGTGCGCGAACACCAGCCACGCGCCGTATCACTGGTCCCGGCTGCCCTGCGGATGGTGCTGCACTCCGACCTCACCCGCGATGACCTCGCCGGTGTCCGTGCGGTCACCTCCGGCACCGCACCGCTGTCCGCTGACGATGCCGACGCCTTCGCCGAGAAGTTCGGCATCCCGGTGCTGACATCCTATGCCGCGACCGAGTTCGGCGGCGGGGTGGCCGGCTGGACGCTGGCCGATCATCAGAAGTACTGGAAAGCCAAGCGCGGCAGTGTGGGCCGAGCCAACCCCGGAGCCCGGCTGCGGGTGGTCGATGAGGGCGGCAGTGAGCTGGGCCCGGACGAGAAGGGCTTGTTGGAGGTCAAGCCGGCGCAATTCGATGCCGACGCGGACTGGCTGCGCACCACAGATCTGGCGCGCATCGACGCCGACGGATTCGTCTGGATCCTCGGCCGTGCCGACCAGGCCATCATCCGCGGCGGATTCAAGGTGATGCCCGACGATGTCCGTACCGCTCTGGAGAGCCACCCCGCGGTGCGCGGTGCGGCCGTGATCGGCATGCCCGATGAGCGATTGGGCGAGACACCGGTGGCGATGGTGGAGCTGCACGACGCCGCCACCATCGAGGGTCTGCTTGAGTACCTGGGCGGCCGGCTGGCCCGTTACGAGATCCCCACTGACATCGCTCTTGTCGAGACGATTCCGCGAACGCCATCGGGGAAAGCCGATCTCGGCGCCGTACGGGACCACTTCGCGTCGCGTGTCTGACACTGTCGCAGGACTGCTGCGCGGGTGCACCGACCGCCCGCTGTTGATCTGCGACGACCGGCGGATCAGCTACCCCGAGGCACAGCGCCGCTCCGCCGAGGTGGCCGGCGGCCTGCTCGCGCTCGGTGCCGGCAAGGGCACACACGTCGGTCTGCTCTATCCCAACGGTGTCGACTTCGTGGTGGGGATGTTGGCGGCCGCTCGCATAGGCGCGGTGGTCGTGCCGTATTCCACCTTCCTGACCACGGCCGAGCTGGCGACCCAGCTGCGCGACAGCGATACCGCGATCCTGCTGTCGGCCCGCAGTTTCCGCAATCACGACTATGAGGAACGGCTGGCGGGGATCGACACACCGTGCCTTCAGCATGTGCTGTTCGACATGCCACGCGCTGACGTCCCGAACCTGGCCGGATTCGAAGACGATGTGGATGGCTGTGATCCGCTGGCGGTCATCTACACGTCAGGATCCACCGGCTCCCCCAAAGGCGTGGTTCACACTCACGCATCGCTGATCGGACATCAGCGCAATCTCAACGAGATCCGCGGGCTCACGGCCACTGACCGATTGTTCTGCAATTCGCCGTTCTTCTGGATCGGCGGTTTCGCGTTCGGGCTGCTGGCCACGATCACCGCCGGGGCCACCCTGATCTGTTCGAACGCGACCGATGCGGGCGCTACCCTCGACCTCATCGAGACCGAGAAACCCACTATCACCAACGGTTTCGTCGCCGGCATCGCCCACCTGAGCAGTCATCCCAGCTATCCAGACCGGCAGTTCTCGGCACGGCGAGGCAACCTCTACCCCGTCATGGCCCCGGACTGCCGGCCCGCCGACCCGGAACTCCGGCACAACATGCTGGGGATGACCGAAACCGGAAGTGTCGTGCTGATCGATGCCGACGACGGTGATCAACCCGAGCATCGTCGCGGCAGTTATGGTCGGCCCGCCCCCGGATTCGAGACGAAAGTGCCGGCCTCAGGCGAGCTGTGCGTGCGCGGGCCTTATCTGATGCAGGGCTACTACGGGCGCAACCGCGAGGAGTGCTTCGACGCCGACGGCTGGTTTCACACCGGCGATCTCGTCCGCGTCGATGACGACGGCTACGTCTACTTTCTCGGCCGGGCGGGCGCGATGATCAAAACCTCGGGCGCCAACGTCACTCCCGATGAGGTCGAGAAAGCGCTGGCGACACTGGGAATCACCGCGCATGTGCTCGGCCTGCCCGACGCGACTCGCGGGCAGATCGTGGCGGCGATCATCGTCACCGACGACTCCGTCGACATCGATGCGGTGCGCGGCCAACTGCGGGGCACGCTGTCGGCATACAAGGTGCCGCGGGCATTCACGGTGTGCCGCCCGGCCGATCTGCCGACACTCTCCAGCGGCAAGCTGGACATTCCGGGTCTACGTGGGCTGTTCGATGCCTGACACGATCGACGCGCTGGTGCGCGCTCATTCGTCATCCACAAAGTCTGCGGTGGTGGACCCCGAATCGCGGATCTCCTACGCCGAACTCGACCCCGGAACCGCCGAACTGGCCGCCGGGTTCATCGCCGCAGGTGTCACCAAGGGGTCCCGGGTAGGGCTCCTGATGCCCAACGGGGTGGACTGGGTGCGGATCGCGATCGCCCTGACGCGGATCGGCGCTGTCCTGGTCCCGCTGAGCACATTGCTGCGCCCGGGTGAATTGACCGCGCAATTGCGGATGGCGTCGGTGCAGTTCCTGATCGCGGTGGAGGAATTCCGGGGCCATCGATATCCGGTGGACCAGGATCAGCTACCCGCGCTGTGCGGAATCTGGACCGCCGAGCAGGCGCTGAGCTCAATCGGGCCTCGCGGCGCGGCGGATGCGCTGGCCGCCTGCGTGCGCGAAGGCGACCCGTTGGTGATCATGTTCACCTCAGGAAGCAGCGGGCCACCGAAGGGGACCATTCATTCGCACCGAAATGCCCTGGGCGCCGTGCGCTCTGGTCTCGAGGCTCGATGCATCACCGGCGAGACCCGGCTGTATCTGCCCATGCCGTTCTTCTGGGTGGGCGGTTTCGGTGCGGGCATCCTGTCGGCCCTGCTGGCCGGGGCCACCCTGGTGACCGAACCCGTCCCCCGGCCGGAGTCCACACTCGAACTCCTCGAACGCGAACAGGTCACGCTGTTCCGGGGCTGGCCCGAGCAGGCCGAGGCGCTGGCCCGTCACGCCGGAACCGCGGATGTCAGCGCGTTGCAGCCGGGAAGTCTGGAAGCACTGTTGCCGGAAGGGATGCGGTCACGGCCCGGGGCCCCGAGCGTCGCTGTTGGGGATGACCGAATCGTTCGGTCCGTACTGCGGATTCCGGGCCGACACCGACATGCCCGAATCGGCGTGGGGCAGCTGCGGTCAACCCTTCGACGGGATGGACGTGCGCATCGCCGACATCGAAACCGGGCAGCCGTTGCCGCGCGGCGAAACCGGGTCGATCCAGATCCGTGGCCCGCACGTGATGCGGGGTATCTGCCGGCGCAGCCGAGAAGACGTCTTCACCGCAGACGGCTACTACCCGACCGGGGATCTGGGCTACCTCGATTCCGACGGGTTCCTGTTCTACCGCGGCAGATCCGACGACATGGTCAAGGTCCGCGGTGCGACGGTATATCCGAGCGAGGTGCAACGGGCGCTGCGTTCCGTGCCCGGAGTCCGTGCGGCCTATGTGGTCAATGTTCCTGACGGCCAGGCCAATCGGATCGGTGCGGCCGTGCTGGGAGCTGGGCTCTCGGTGGAGTCACTGCAGAGCGCCACCCGCGCGGTCCTCAGCTCGTTCAAGGTGCCCACGGTGTGGCTGCTCCTCGATGACGAGGATGACGTCCCGCGCGGAAGCACCGGGAAAGTCGACATCGCCACACTGCGAGCCATGTTGAGGGAGGGTGTTCACCGATGAAAACCAAAGGTGCCCTGGTATGGGACTTTGGTCAACCGTGGTCGATCGAGGAGATCGAGATCGGTGACCCACGCAAGGGCGAGGTCAAGGTAGCGCTGGAAACCGCAGGGTTGTGTCACTCCGACCATCATCTGATGACCGGCGACATTCCGATGGCCGACTTCCCCATTCTGGGCGGCCACGAGGGTGCCGGGGTGATCGTCGAGGCCGGGCCGGACACCGAAGGTCTCGAAGTCGGGGATCACGTGGTGATGTCGTTCATCCCGTCCTGCGGTAGCTGCCCGGCCTGCCAGACCGGCCTGCGCAATCTCTGTGACCTCGGCATGGGCCTCCTCGCCGGCGCATCGGTTTCCGACGGCTCGTTCCGGGTACAGGCCAAGGGAAAGAACGTGATTCCCATGTCACTCCTCGGCACTTTCTCGCCCTACGTAGTGGTGCATCGGACGTCGGTGGTGAAGATAGACCCGACGATTCCCTTCGAGGTGGCGTGCCTCGTCGGCTGCGGGGTGACCACCGGATATGGCTCGGCCGTGCGCAGCGCCGAGATCCGGCCCGGTGACGATGTGGCGATCGTCGGCATCGGCGGCGTCGGCACCGCGGCCCTGCAAGGTGCAGCCATTGCCGGGGCCCGCCGCATCTTCGCGGTGGACCCGGTCGAATGGAAGCGTGAACAGGCGCTCAAGTTCGGGGCGCGCGAGGCCTATCCCGACGTGGCTACCGCCTTGGCCGGAGTGGCCGCAGCGACCGGTGGTCGCATGTGCCGCAAAGTCATCGTCACCGTCGGGCGTACCGAGGGCCGCGACGTGGAGTCATGGATGCAGCTCACCGCCAAGGGCGGGACCTGCGTACTGACGGCCATGGGCAACGTGACCGACTCCGAGACGAAGCTCAACCTGGCCGGCTTGACCTTGCTGCAGAAGAGCCTGCAAGGGAGTCTGTTCGGGGGCGGCAACCCTCAGTTCGACATCCCCGAACTGCTCACCTTGTATCAGCTGGGCCAGCTGAATCTCGACGACATGGTCACCCGCGAATACCGGCTCGAACAGATCAACGATGCGTACCGGGACATGTTGGAAGGACGTAACATCCGCGGCGTCATCCGCTACAGCGAGGCGGACCGATGACCACCAACATCTTCGAGTTGTTCGAGCTGATCGGATATCGGGACGCGCCGGGATCCGACGACGAGGCCGTGGTCGAACTGCCGGTGGCCCCGCATGTGGTCAATACCAACGGCGGGTTGCAGGGCGGCCTGCTGGCCACCCTGGTCGACACCGCGGCGGGCAAGCTCGCCATGCGCGGGTTGCCGCCCGGCCACAGCGTGGTGACATCGGACCTCAACCTGCGCTATCTACGGCCGGTCACAGCCGGCGCCGCGCGGGCGGTCGCCCGCATCGTGCATACCGGCAAGCGGTCGATGGTCATCCAGGTCGACATCTTCACGGTCCCGGACAATGACCTGGCTGTCGTCGCCACGGTCAGCTTTGCGAAGATCCAAGCCAAGGAGGCAACGTCGTGAAGCTCGGACTATCCACACCCATCGTCATGCAGCATCCCGGTGAGTTCTCACCGTGGGAGGCTGACGCCGGTCCCGATGAACTGGCGTTGATCGCCGAGGCGGCAGACAATCTGGGGTTTCACCACCTCACGTGTGCCGAGCACACCGGAATTCCTGCCTCCGCCGCCGGAGTGCGCGGGACGGTCTATTGGGATCCGCTGGCCACCTTGTCTTTCCTGGCGGCTCGGACCCGCCGCATCCGGTTGACGACCGCCGTAGCGGTGCTCCCGTACCACCATCCCGTGGCGCTGGCGAAGAGCTACGGCACCCTCGACCGGCTCAGCGGTGGACGCGTGATCCTCGGCGTCGGGGTCGGATCGCTCACCGAGGAATTCGAACTGCTAGGCGCCCCGTGGGAGGATCGTGGAGCGGCTGCCGACCGCGACATCGCCAAGTTGCGGGCCGCGTGGGGGCAGCCGGTGGTCGACGGCTTCGCCATCGAACCTCATGCCGCCACCACCGACCTCCCGGTCTGGGTGGGTGGGCGTACCAAACGCTCGCTGCGCCGTGCCGTCGAACTTGGCACCGGCTGGATGCCGTTCAGCCTCTCGCCGGACACGATCACCGAATTCCTGGCCCGGCACGCATTGCCCGGGGATTTCGACGTCGTCCTCTCTCCCGGTGCGCCGCTGGATCCGTCAGGGGACGCAGACACCGTGCGCAAACGCCTGACCCGATTGCGCGACGCCGGAGCCACGATCGCCAACTGTTCGGTGCAGGCCCGCAATGCCGAGCATTTCTGCGATCAGCTGGCGGCCCTGAAGGCGATCGGCGAGGATCTGTGATTCACACGATCTCGTCTGCCCGCAAGCCGGCTATCTGCGCTGCGTCGTAACCGATCTCGGCGAGCACCTCATCGGTGTGCTCACCCAGCAGCGGAGCCCGTCGGCGGATCGTCCCCGGCGTCGCCGACATCCGGAACGGAGTTTCGATGATCGGCACGTCGCGCGACGCACCCGGGTACGGCACCCGCTGCAGGTAGCCCATGGCCTGCACATGCGGATCATCGAGCACGTCCTGGGTGGAATGTAACGGAGCGGCAGGCATTTTCGCCTTCTCCAACAGCTCCAGGACTTCGGCCTTGGTCTTGTCGGCACACCACGCGGCCATGATGTCGTTGAGGATGTCGCCGTTGGCCCAGCGGGTGTCGTCGTTGGCGAACCGCGGATCGTCGAACAGTTCTTCGCGACCCACCAAGCGGCACCACCGTTTGAACATCGGCTGGCCCGCGACCTGCAGCAATACCCACTGGTCGTCGGCCGTGCGATAGAGATCGCACGGCGCCACCGACGCACCCTTGTTGCCCATCCGGGGCTTGTCCACCTGCAGCAGCTCGCGTTCGATCAGGAACGCGTTCGACAGCATCAGCGCAGTGGGCAGCAGGGCACCCTCGACGTGCTGGCCCTCACCCGTCTTGTCGCGGTGATACAGCGCCATCATCACCCCGATCGCCAGCGTGAGCGCGGTGCCGAAATCCGCGTAGGGCACCACCGTTCGGATGGGCTGATCGGGCAGGCCCTGCCGGTAGACCGCACCGGACATCACCTGCCCGGCGCCGTCGAAGCCGATCTTCTCGCTGTACGGGCCGCCCTCACCGTAAGCCGTCGCACTGGCCAGGATAATGTCGGGCTTGACCGTCTTGAGGGTCTCGTAATCCAGGCCGCTCGCGCGCATTCCGGCTGCCGGCATGTTGGCGATCACGATGTCGGCCTGCGCCACCAGACGGCGGGTGATCTCGGCACCCTCGGCCGTGGTGGAGTCCAGCGTGAGTGAGCGCTTGTTGCGGTTGCACTGCAGGAACGTGCCGCCCTCGCCGCCCTCGGTGACGGCCTGCACCCAACGGTCTTCCCCGCCTTCGCGTTTCTCCACCCGCAACACGTCGGCACCCATGTCGGCCAGGATCGCGCTGCACCACGGCGCGGCGATGAACCGGCCGTAGTCGAGCACCCGGATCCCACTGAGAACCCCTGGAACGCCTGCCACGCTCACTCACCTTCCTTCGGCGAGCAGACGCAAACTCGCACACTTTTGCACCGAAACGTGCGAGTTTGCGTCTGCTCGCGGGTCATTCGCTACTCGAGCACACCCAACCGGTCGAGGTGATCGCTCAGCGGTTTGGAGGCCGCACACAGATGCTCGGCCATGGCGTCGCGGGCCGCATCCCCGTCGCGTTCCTTGAGCGCGGCCAGGATCCGGCGGTGGTCGTGGGTGGACTGCTCGGGCCAGCCTTCGACCGTCGGATACACCGATTCCAGTGCGTACCGGGTGATCTGGGACATCAACTGGGCCAATTTCGGCGACTCGGCCGCCCGGTTCACGCCGCGATGGAACGCGTGGTTGAGCCGGACGGCGGCGTCATGGTCGTCGCGTGCATAGGCGTCCTCCAGCTCCCGCTGGATCCGGTCGAGTTCGTCGAGCTGGCCGTCGCTGATCTGGTCGGCGGCACGTAAGGCCAACTGCCCGCCGATGTGGGCCTGCACGCCGGCCACGTCGTCGATGTCTCGCCGGGTGACCGGTAGCACCAAGAACCCGCGTCGGGGTTGCTGGGTCAGCAGCCCCTCGGTACGCAGGCCGAACAACGCCTCGCGCACCGGCGTCACACTGATCCCCAGCTCGGCCGCCAGTTGCTCGAGCCGGATGTAGTTCCCCGCCGGATAGGTCCCGTCGAAGATGCGCCGACGGATCAGCCGCGCCACGTCCTCGGCCAGCTGTGGCCGAGAAGCGAAATCGGGTATCGACACGGCTCAGACCCGATAGTCGGACAGCAGTCGCTTGCTGATGATGTTCTTCTGGATCTCGCTGGTGCCCTCACCGATCAGCAGGAACGGAGCGTCGCGCATCAACCGCTCGATCTCGTACTCCTTGGAGTAGCCGTACCCACCGTGGATCCGGAAGCTCTGCTGGGTCACCTCCGAACAGAACTCGCTGGCCATGTATTTCGCCATCCCGGCCGCCACGTCGTTGCGCTCACCGGAGTCCTTGAGCCGCGCGGCGTTGACCATCATCAGGTGAGCAGCCTCGACTTTGGTTGCCATCTCGGCCAATTGGAAGGCCACCGCCTGGTGCTCGGCGATCGGTTTGCCGAAGGTCTCGCGTTGCTGCGCGTAGCGGACCGCCAGTTCGAAAGCGCGGATCCCCACGCCGCAGGCCCGGGCCGACACGTTGACGCGACCGACCTCGACCCCGTCCATCATCTGGAAGAAGCCCTGCCCGGTGACGCCGCCCAGCACGTCGTCGGCACTGGCCCGATAACCGTCGAAGATCAGCTCGGTGGTATCGATGCCCTTGTAACCGAGCTTGTCCAGCTTGCCCGGAATGGTCAGCCCCGGCACGACTTCACCGAAGCCGGTGGGCTTTTCGACCAGGAAAGCGGTCAGGTTGCGGTGTGGCTTGTCAGCACCCTCGTCCGTGCGCACCAGCGCGGCCACCAACGTTGAACTGCCGCCGTTGGTCAGCCACATCTTCTGGCCGTCGATGGTGTACGTGCCGTCGTCGTTCTTCTTGGCCCGGGTGCGGATCGCCGCCACATCGGAGCCCAGCTCGGGCTCGGACATCGAGAACGCGCCCCGTGTCTCGCCGGTCGCCATGCGCGGCAGGAACTTCTGCTTCTGGGCATCGGTTCCGTGCTGCCGGATCATGTAGGCAACGATGAAGTGGGTGTTGATCACCCCGGATACGCTCATCCAGCCGCGGGCGAGCTCCTCGACGCACAGCGCGTAGGTCAGCAGCGATTCGCCGAGGCCGCCGTACTCCTCGGGAATCATCAGCCCGAACAGGCCCATGTCCTTCATCTGGTCGACGATCGCCAGGGGGTAGGTGTCGGAGTGCTCGAGCTCCTGGGCCGTGGGAATGACCTCTTTGTCGACGAATTGCCTTACTGTCGACACGATCTCGGTCTGGAACTCGGTCAACCCGAGCGTCTGGGCAAGTTTGGTCATGGGGTCACCCTTTCGAACACAGCGGCCAGACCCTGGCCACCGCCGATGCACATGGTCTCCAGCCCGTACCGGGCCTGGCGCCGGTCCAGTTCCCGGGCCAGCGTGGCGAGCATCCGCCCACCGGTCGCCCCCACCGGATGCCCCAGCGAAATCCCGGAGCCCCGGACGTTGGTGCGCTCGAAGTCGGCCTCTCCGAACTTCCACTCCTTCGTCACCGCCAGTGCCTGCGCGGCGAACGCCTCGTTGAGTTCGATGAGGTCGATGTCGCTCAGTTGCAGATCGGCCTTGGCCAGGGCCGCCTCGGTCGCCGGCACCGGTCCGATGCCCATCACGTTGGGCGCGACACCCGCCGAACCCCACGACACCATCCGCACCAGCGGCCGCAGGCCCATCTCGGCGGCCTTCTCCGGAGTGGTGACGATGCACATGGACGCGGCATCGTTCTGCCCGCTGGAGTTGCCCGCCGTCACGGTGGCCTCGGGATCCTGCTTGAGCAGAATGGGTTTGAGCTTGGCCAGCGCCTCGACCGTGGTGTCGGCGCGCGGGTGCTCGTCGGCGTCGATCACGGTTTCGCCCTTACGGTCGCGGACGGTGACGGGAATGATCTCTTCAGCCAGAACCCCGGATTCCTGGGCCGCCACCGCGCTGCGATGTGAGCGCACCGCGAGCTCGTCCTGCTCAGCCCGGGTTATGCCGTACTCGCGGCGCAGGTTCTCGGCGGTCTCAAGCATGCCGCCCGGCACGGGATAGAACTGCCCGCCGGCCGTGGTGCGTCCCCGCGCCAGCCCGTCATGGATCTGCACGCCGCTGCGGGCCCCGCCCCAACGCATGTCGGTGGAGTAGAACGCCACGTTGCTCATGCTCTCGGCGCCACCGGCCACCACGAGATCGTTGTCGCCGCTGCGGACCTGCAGGCAGGCCTGGATGACGGCCTGCAGACCCGAGCCGCATCGGCGGTCGACTTGCATTCCAGGAACCGTCACCGGCAGGCCGGCGTCGAGCGCCACGACGCGGCCGATGGCCGGGGCCTCGCTGTTGGGATAGCAGTGCCCCAGGATCACATCCTGCACCTGCTCGGGTGCCACGCCGGTGCGTTCCAGCAGTCCCCTGAGCGCGACGACACCGAGTTCGACGGCGGTCAGCGACGCGAACATGCCGCCGTACCGGCCGATCGGAGTGCGGACCGGTTCACAGATGACCGCCTCGCGGATCGTCATACGTGCCGACCGCCCGTCACCTCGAGCACGGTGCCGGTCATGTACGACGACAGATCGCTTGCCAGGAACAGCGCGACCTTGGCCACCTCGTCGGGTTCGCCGGCCCGGCCCATCGGGATCTCGGCTAGCTTCTGATCCCAGATCCGTTGGGGCATGGCCTCGGTCATCGCCGAGCGGATGAGCCCGGGCTGGATGGCGTTGACGCGCACCCCGAGGTGGGCCAGCTCCTTGGCCGACGCCTTGGTCATGCCGACGATGCCGGCCTTGGCCGCCGAGTAGTTGGTCTGCCCAACCAGGCCGACCTTGCCCGAGATCGAGGACATGTTCACGATCGCGCCGCGCGTGTTCTCGCGCATGATCGCCGCGGCCGATTTGGTGCCGTTCCAGGTGCCCTTCAGGTGCACGGCAATGACCTGGTCGAACTGCTCCTCGGTCATCTTGCGCAGGGTGGCGTCGCGGGTGATGCCGGCGTTGTTGACCATGATGTCCAGCCCGCCGAAGCGCTCGACGGCGGCCTGTACGAGGGCTTCGACCTCAGCACCCGAGGTCACGTCGCACCGCACCGCCGTCGCCACTTCGGGCCCGCCGAGTCCCTGGGCGGCCGCCTCGGTCGCCTCCAGGTTCACGTCACCGAGCACCACGCGGGCGCCCTCGCCGATGAAGCGCTTCGCGATGGCCAGGCCCAGACCCTGGGCACCGCCTGTCACCACTGCAGTCTGACCGGTCAGCAACGACACCTGATCACCTAACTTTCGATCGCGGGGGCTCTGTCTGAGCCAGATCATATTGCATATACGATATTCGTGATCGTCGGCCCCCGCCGGATCCCACGCGACGAAATGGAGCTCACCTGTGACCACCACCGCCGCCACGTCCGAAGTCAGCGACGAGGACTTCGCCGAGATCCTGGCGCAGACCCGCAGCTTCATCCGCTCCGCCGTGGTGCCCCGCGAGAACGAGATCCTGGCCACCGACCAGGTGCCCGACGATCTGCGTGAGCAGGCCAAGAACATGGGCCTGTTCGGTTACGCGATCCCCCAGCAGTGGGGTGGCCTCGGCCTGAACCTGGCTCAAGATGTCGAACTGGCAATGGAATTCGGCTACACGTCGCTGGCATTGCGGTCGATGTTCGGCACCAACAACGGCATCGCCGGGCAGGTCCTGGTGGGGTTCGGCACCGATGAACAGAAGACCCGCTGGCTGGAAGGTATCGCCTCCGGTGACGTCGTCGCCTCGTTCGCACTGACCGAGCCCGGGGCCGGCTCCAACCCGGCGGGCTTGCGCACCAAGGCCGTTCGCGACGGGGACGACTGGGTGATCGACGGTCAGAAGCGGTTCATCACCAACGCCCCCACCGCGAACCTGTTCGTCGTGTTCGCCCGGACCCGCCCGGCCGACGACGCCGGCTCGGGGATCGCGGTTCTTCTGGTACCGGCCGACGCGCCCGGCGTCGAAATCGGCGCCAAGGACGCCAAGATGGGTCAGGAAGGCGCATGGACCGCCGACGTCAACTTCACCGACGTGCGCGTGCCGAACAGCGCACTCGTGGGCGGCAGCGAGGATGTCGGCTACCGCGCCGCGATGACCTCCCTGGCTCGCGGCCGGGTCCACATCGCAGCACTGGCGGTGGGATCCGCCCAGCGCGCGCTCGACGAGTCAGTCGCCTACGCCGCGGCGGCCACCCAGGGCGGCCAACCGATCGGAAGCTTCCAGTTGGTGCAGGCCATGATCGCCGATCAGCAGACCGGCGTGATGGCCGGTCGGGCGTTGGTCCGCGATGCCGCGGCCAAGTGGGTATCCGGTGAGGACCGCCGCATCGCCCCGTCAGCCGCCAAGTTGTTCTGCACCGAAATGGGGGGCAACGTAGCCGATCTCGCGGTGCAGATCCACGGCGGCACCGGATACATGCGCGAGGTCCCGGTCGAGCGCATCTACCGCGAGGTCCGGCTGCTGCGTCTCTACGAGGGCACCAGCGAGATCCAGCGACTCATCATCGGCGGCGGGCTGGTCAAGGCCGCCCAGCGCCAGCTCTGAAACCAGTTACCCACAAGGAGAATCCATGACGGACAGGCTCGCCGGAAAGGTCGCCTTCATCACCGGGGCTGCCCGCGGACAGGGACGCGCGCATGCGGTGCGGATGGCCAAAGAGGGCGCCGACATCATCGCGGTCGACATCGCCGGCCCGCTGCCGCCGAGCGTGCCCTACGACTCGGCCACCCCTGAAGATCTGGACGAGACCGTGCGCTTGGTTGAGGCCACCGGCAAGCGCATCATCGCCACCGCCGCCGACACCCGCGACCACGACGCGTTGAAGACCATCGTCGGCAAGGGCGTCGCCGAATTCGGTCGGCTCGATGTCATCGTCGCCAATGCCGGTATCACGGTGCCCGAACCATGGAACGACACCACGCCGGAGTCATTCCGGGACGGCATGGACATCAACGTCACCGGCACCTGGAATACCGTGATGGCCGGTGCCCAGCACATCATCGACGGTGGCCGCGGCGGGTCGATCATCCTGATCAGCTCGGCCGCCGGTATCAAGATGCAGCCGTTCATGGTGCACTACACGGCCAGCAAGCACGCCGTCGCGGGCATGGCCCGGGCCTTCGCCGCCGAACTGGGCAAGCACAAGATCCGGGTGAACAGCCTGCATCCCGGTGCGGTCAACACTCCGATGGGCACCGGCGACATGCTGGCCGCGCTCAACCGCGCCAACAACACCAACCCCGGCCTGATGCAGATGGTGACCCCGTTCCTGCCGGACTACATCGCCGAACCCGAGGACATCGCCGACGCCGCGATCTGGCTGGCCAGCGACGAGTCACGGTATGTCACGGCCAGCCGCGTCGCCGTCGATCTGGGCTCCACTCAGTTCTAGGGCCGGCATGTTCGCGGACTTCGCCGACAGTCTCGGCACCGGGCTCCACGCCTACGGTGACCGTCCGTTCATCGAGTTCACCCGAAAGTGGTATACGGGCAACGAGATAACGCAATTCATCGAGCGGGTCTCGGCTGCCTTGCGCGAGGCGGGTGTCGGGCCCGGCGAGCCGGTCGGCATCGTGGTGCGCAATCGCGTTGCGCACGCCGCGACGATCCTGGGTTTCATCGCGTCACGCCGCCCGGTGGTGATGATCTATTCGTACCAATCGGCCGCGGCGATCGCCCGCGACGCCCGGGATCTGGCGTTGCCGGCGATCGTCGCCGATCTCGATGACTGGACACCCGAGTTGCGCGGCGCGGTGGCCTCGTCGGGCTCGGCCGGTCTCGTGTTGTCCAGTGATCCGCTGCGGGTCGGGGCGACCGCGACGCGGCAGCCCGGCAGCAGACACGAGCCGACGCTGGAACAGTCCGGCCTGCACATCCTGACCAGCGGTACCACCGGCCCGCCCAAGCGAATCCCGGTCGCCACCAATGTGCTTGCCCACACCGTGCTGAGCATGACGATCGGTGCGGGCACCGAGACAGTGGACGACGACACCCCGCCGGCGCTGGTGTACTGGCCGTTCGGCAGCATCGGCGTCTGCCAGTTGCTGGCCGCACCGTGCTCGGGCAAGCGTATGGTGCTGCTGGAGAAGTTCCGAGTCGACGAGTGGGTCCGGGCCATCAAGACCTACCAAATCACCAGGGCGGGCGTGCAACCGGCGATCCTGCGGATGCTGTTGCAGGCTGATGTGCCTCCCGAAGATCTGGCATCGCTGGAGGGGCTGTCCGGGGGCTCCGGACCGTTGGAGCCGGGGTTGCGGGCGGAGTTCGAGGGTCGCTACGGCATACCCCTGCTGTGGGCCTACGGGGCAACCGAATTCGCGGGATCGGTGTGCAGCTGGACACCCGAACTGTACCGCCGATACGGTGCGGACAAGCCTGACAGCGTCGGACGGCCGCTGCCCGGTGTACGCGTGCGTATCGTCGATCCTGACACCGGCGCCGAAGTTCCCGCCGGCACCGTCGGACTGCTCGAAGCCAGCGTCGAGGTGATCGGGCCGGATTGGGTGCGCACCACTGATCTGGCCGCCGTCGACGAAGACGGATTCCTCACCGTGCACGGGCGCGGCGACGGCGCGATCAACCGTGGCGGCTTCAAGATCCTCCCGGAAACGGTACGCCGCGTATTGATCTCACATCCCAGCGTGCTCGACGCCTGCGTCGTCGGCGTTCCGGATGCCCGCCTCGGCGCGGTTCCCTTCGCCGCGGTCGAACTGCGGCGCGATGCCGTCGTGCCCACCGAAGCCGAGTTGAAAGACCTGGTGCGCGAGGCGCTACCGAGCCATCATGTGCCAGTGGCGGTGGCGGTCGTCGACGCACTCCCCCGCAATGCCGCTCTCAAGGTGCGACCGGGAGACGTCGCGGCCCTGTACCGCACCTAACTTCTCCCCGCGAGCAATAGCTCCTATGTCAAGCCGCCACTGATTGTGGCGGCTTGACCGGGTTTTGGTGGTCGTTGCGGGGCGCGTCTTGGTGTAGTGCTTGGTAGACCCGGCGGGCGATGCGGCGTTTGACGC